>NZ_CAWNWY010000024.1:0-81376 GCF_963878365.1 Photorhabdus sp. HUG-39
TCTGAGAAATGTTCAGTAAAAATATCAAAGCACATGGTTTTTGCTCTCAAAAAGAGAGTATGAGATCATAACTATTACCGTCGGTCAAATCTGATTTTTTTAACAAAATATTCACGATCTTGCCCTGATGTAACAAGTTATTGTCTAAACGAAATATACAAAAAATTGCTAGGTATGATTGAATGATAAAAGAAAAGATAGTTAAAGATTATCTGAAACAGATAAAACCTGTTGATCATATGGCTAAAAGAAGAATTATGTTAAAAGAAGCAAAGTCTTTAAAGATATCTGGCAGTCTGGGGATTCTCGACACAATTGCTAAACAGGTTTTATCAATTAAGGAAGAAATAAATCCATATAACTTTAGAAAATCTATTGTTGTTATGGCTGGTGATCATGGGGTTGCTAAAGAGTCCATCTCCGTTTTTAAATCAAGTGTCACAGGAAAGTTATTGCAGAAAATCGGTGAGGGAAAGGCTCCTATTAATGCGATTGCTAATACTGTAGGCGCATTCTTAGTACCTGTAGACATGGGTGTTACTGAGATTGTTAAATCATGTCCGACTGTTCTTAATATGAAGTTGGGATATGTCACGAATAACATATCTAAAGGACCTGCTATGTATAGGGAACAAGTAGTTGAGGGGATTTTGAGGGGAATCCAGCTTGTTTCCTCAGAGTTGCTTATTCACAGTGACATTATTGCAGTAGGGGAGATTGGTATAGGGAATACGACATCAGCCAGTGCAATTACAAGTTTGTTGTGTAGGGTGTCTCCTGAGGAAACTGTAGGACAGGGAACAGGAATCGCCTTGGATGTTCAAGATCGCAAAATAAATATTGTAAAAAAGAGTCTGCTCATTAATATGGCAAATCCTGACGATCCAATTGATATCCTTACTAAATTGGGAGGATTTGAAATAGTTGGTGTAGTTGGTGTGATATTGGGTGCTGCGATTAATAAGATACCTGTTGTTGTTGATGGATTTATTAGCAGTGTAGCTGGGCTCCTTGCCTACAGAATGTCACAAATTGTATCAGAATATATGATTATATCGCATTTATCTGCAGAACCAGGCCATAAATATGTAGTACAAGAGTTAAATAAATCACCTTTGTTAAGTTTAGGAATGAGGTTAGGACAAGCATCAGGGGCTGGACTTACCTTACCGCTGATTGAATCTGCTTGTGCTGTGTATCTGAAATCAGCGACTATTCGTGAGTCTGAAATTACGGCTGAAGATAAAAATATATGATTTTACCCAACAACTGAAGATATAGTTCTATAGGAAACGCTGAAAGTTTACGGTACGGTTTACTGAATGAGTGCTAGGGGTTGTTTGTTATAATAATGCAGTAATGGAAATTTTATCATACGTTAAAAGCGAAGCTGATGCAGGGAAAAATGTTTGTCAGTTGGGAATAGACGATAAATACAATATTTGATTTATATCGAGTGTCATATAATTGCAGTTGTAAATATTCTATTTTTGGTTATCTGTTATCAATAGCTTGTGAAAGACCAATGTAATTAGGTGGGGATGATATCAGGCATAGATCACTTAACAGTGTATCTATTAATGGTCGGTAAGATTATACAAGTTATAAGGTGTATTTAATGGATAATAGGAATGACAAGCCGTGTATTGTATTTGATTTGGACGGAACGTTAGTGAATACGTGGAATATTCATTTGAAGACGTGTTATGAGACTGCACTAGAAGTAACAGGAATACAATATAGGAAATTGGATATCATTCGTGCAAATAAAGTGACCGAAAGGGAGACATTAACTGCTTTATTGGGGAAGATGGACAATGATAAGGGGTTAAAATTCTATACTGCAAAGTTTATCGCTAATCTTGACTTATATAGAGTAGAACGATTTGAGGGAATAGACAGAATATTAGAATTTTTAAACTATAGCGGCAGTCCGGTTGGGTTATTTACAGGCAGGAAGAGAGAAACCGCTATGGCCTTGTTGGAAAAGACAAATCTTACTCGTTATTTTCGAAGTGTTATAACTACTGACGATGTGGTTCGCCCTAAACCATTTGAAGAAGGCCTGATAAAAACCATTGAAGAGTTGAAAGGGAGTAATGAAAGAAGTTTGTATATAGGTGACACATCAACTGACATAGAGATTTCTAATAAGCTAAATGTTTCATCTGTTTTAGTTAGTTGGAATCGAGGGCTGTTACCATCACGGGAAAAAATAAAAACGATCATTATTAATGATCCTGATGATCTTTTTGAACATATCAAGAGGTTTATTGATGAGTGAAAAAAGTAAGATGTATGAATATTTTTTGAAAGTTGCTAATGTTAGATCTAATAGAACTGCTATTAATAGCAAAAAAGAGTCTATGACATATGGTCAATTAAACGAATACGTAAATAAATTGGCGAGATACTTAAATCATCATGGAATTGTTCGTGATACATCTGTGGGCATTGTTCTAGTAAATAGCATATTGAACGTAATTAGTGTGCTTGCATTATCAAAGATAAAGGCAAAAATGATGTTTTTTCATCCAAAAATGACTGCTCAAGAATGTCAGAAGATAGGTTTATTTTCACCAGAATATATTATTTTTGATGAAAATGAGTTTTTTAAAACGGATGATATTTTTTCTTTAGCTGATTATGAGGGTCGTTTTGGCATGTATTTAACTGACTTTCGTGAATCTACGATATTTCAAATGGGTTATAAACACGATATAAAAGGAAGTATGATATTTTTTTCTTCGGGTTCAGCTGGTAGCCCAAAGGGAATTGTGAGAACTGAAGAGCAGATATTGGTGGAAGCAGAACAAATAGTTTCTACATTAGAAATCAAAGAATGTGACCGTATTGTTTGTTCTGCCCAATTATGTCATTCGTATGGTTTCATGTTTGGAATGATGATACCGTTGCTGAATGGTTGTGAAATAACTTATACAGATCCAATTATATTAGTCTCAAAGTTAGAGAGTTTGTTGAAAAGCAATACGATTTTTATTGGGTTGCCTATCCACTATCGATTGCTATGTGAGTATAGTAATCAAAAATTTGGCAATATTAGAATTGCGTTGTCAGGTGGTTCAGTCATGTCATTAGAGGAGAAAAGTAAAATTGAATTGCTTGATATTCAAATAAGCAATGTCTATGGTATGTCTGAAACAGGTGCTCTCATGATTGAGAATAATAAATACAATGATAGGAATTTATTTACGTATCCCTATCGTCTTATTACAGGAGTAGAAATGAAACTAGACTATAGTGAATCATATGATTTTCGAGGACAATTTGCTTATGAGCTCCTAGTTAAAACAAGTGCTCTATGTGTTTGTATAATAGATGATGGGAAAGTTAAAGAAAACCATTTTGATCAATGGTTTCCGACTGGAGATTTGGCAGTTACAAATGAAGAAGGGTTCCATATTGTAGGAAGAAAGGATTTAACAATCAATGTTGGAGGAAAAAAAGTCAATCCATTTGAAATTGAGTTTGTACTGAAAGAACATCCTAGTGTGAATGAAGTGATCGTATATGGTATATCGGATGTAAAGAGAGGTCAGGCCCCTATTGCACTTGTAACGGTTAAGCAAGAGGTTGATAAAAAAGAATTATTTGCTTTATGTCGTGAAAAATTATCAGTACATAAGATACCCCAAAATATAGAAGTAAGAAGTTCATTACCAACTTCTTCAATGGGAAAAATTTTAAGAAAAATTAAATGAATATAGGTGATTATTATGATAACAAAAGATTATATTAAATTGAAACTTGCTCAAATGCTTAAAGAAATTCTTGAACTAGAAAGTGTTCCTGAGATAAAAATAGATAATGTAATGGAGCAATTTAATATTGATTCTATTGCAGCATTGGAATTATTGGTTAGAATAGAGCAAGAATTTCATATCCAGATTCCAGATGAGGAGTTAAGTGTTAATTTGATTAACTCTTTTCATGGTCTAGTTGTTTATATTGAAAGAAAATATAATAAAAATTAGAAAAATGCGTATATCAATACATCAGCCACATTATCTCCCTTGGTTGCCATTGATTTATAAGATTATAACTAGTGAGGTATTTGTTTTTTTAGACCATATCAATTACTCCAAGAATGATTGGGTAAATAGAAATAAATTAAAGAATGCTAATGGATCTTTTATTCTGACGATTCCTATAAAGAAAAAAAGTAGTAAGGTAATTAAAGAAATATCTATTTATGGAGATGGGTGGAGAGACAAACATCTAAAGGGGTTTTATTATAACTATAATTCAGCAATGTATTTTGATGATATATTCCCATTTTTAGAGGAAGTATACCGAAGAGAGTGGATACACGTATCTGAAATAAATTATTTTATGCTAAAATGGGTTATTAATTTTTTGAAGTCAGATGTAATGGTCATAAAGTCTTCAGAGCTGGGATTATGTAGCATGAAAAACGATTTGTTAATTGATATTTGTAAGATCATAGGAGCAACAGAGTATATTGCTGGTAAATATGGATATGAAAATTATTTAGATCGTCAACTTTTTAAAAAGAACGATATAAGTATAAGGCCAATAGAATGGAATTGTCCTATTTATACACAATGTTATGAAAATAAAGGTTTTATTCCTAATCTATCGATATTCGATTTACTTATGAATTATGGCTCGGATTCAAAAAGCATCTTGCTCCAAGGTGGTACATTGGAATATGCTACACGGTGCGACACCGATGATTCAGGGTAATTGTCTTACGTAGTATCTGTTACAGTCGCCCAGCGCGGTTACCTCACAGGCGAATATACTGGCTGATAAATCAATTCTAAATCTGCTTAGGGTGATGTATTTCTGTTGTCCATTCAACTGTTAGTTAGCACCGATTTGGGGGAAGAGCAATGTCTACTTCATCTTTATAAAAAACCAGATATTCTGTACTGCGTTGGTACAGGACATCATCATGATGTTTATCCCATGTTTTGTGAGTCGTTTTCTGCATCATTTCCGGTTAGAGATTTGTTTTGATTTGGTAATTAATCAGATCGCTCAATTCAGACTGAGTTCCTTTCATGTGATTTATTATTTTGAATAGCTATTTAGCCCGTTTTGCTAACAGAGGACTCTTGTTTTATCGATATAATCTGCGATAGCTTACAATATTGGGGCTTGTTGGGGTATTATATTCAATAATTAATTGGAGAGGAGTAAAGCTATTGTGTGTTAGCGAATGAATGACGGAATTTAGAGAATGTGAATCAATCAGTGTTACTATTAGTGTAGTGAGGATGGTTAATAAGTTGGGGTGGATAATATGGAGGATCCTGCCCATAACTCTAGATGTACCAGAAAGATTACGCCAGTGTCAGACTCTTTTAATCTGATATCAGGTAAACATTAACGCTTAATAAAGGGTGAATGTAGAAAAGTTTCATGAGCAGCAGTAAATGATGTTAAACATAGGTAAGAACGGGGTTTGCTTCTGATCGGCTTAAAATTCGTCAGACAAATAAAGGTGTGAGTCAGCGGATTTCATCAAGGTTCGTGAAAGGTCGTACCATAGATGATAAAGTTGTAATCTACCCGTCAATGTCAACATTAACTGAAGCTTTGTAAACGGAAGGCATTCATTATAAAAGTCATGCAAATAATAGATGTAAAAAATTTAACTAAAATGTATCAGTATCATAAAAAAGAACCCGGTTTTATGGGTTCAATTAAATCATTAATTAATAGGAAATATGAATATAATAATGCTGTTAATAATATTTCTTTAAAAATTAATAATGGCGAATTCGTAGGGTTAATTGGTCTCAATGGTGCTGGAAAAACAACAACACTTAAAATGTTGAGTGGATTACTTACACCAACGAGTGGAACGGCTACAGTTTGGGGAGAAATACCTTGGGAGCGTTCTTTGAAATACCGGAATAGAATCTCTATGGTGATGGGGAATAAAATTCAATTGATATGGGATTTGCCACCTATGGACTATTTTGGCCTGCTTAAAGATATCTATAATATTTCCACAAATGATTTTAATAACAGAGTAAATAAACTTTCAGAATTGTTGGATGTTACAGATTTGTTGAAAGTGCAAACGAGAAAACTATCATTAGGAGAAAGAATGAAAATGGAATTAATTGGTGCAACATTGCATAATCCGGAAATCTTGTTTATGGACGAGCCAACGATTGGTTTGGATATTTTTGCGCAAAAAAATATTAGATCTTTTTTGCGGGAGTATAATAAGTCCTATCAAGCAACGATCTTGTTAACGAGTCACTATCTTGAAGATATAAAAGAATTGTGTGATCGATTGATCATTCTTCATCAGGGAGTTATTATCTATGATGGGAAAACTATTGATATCATTAATGTATTTAGTCGCTATAAATATATAAAGATGAAGTTAAAGAGTGCGGTTACTAATGGAGAGCTTGAACTATTTGGTGAAATTACGCATCAGGAGGATTTGGACGTTACATTGAGAATTGACCGTGAAAGAATACCGCAAACAGTAGCAAATATTCTAGAAAAGTTCTTAGTCGAAGATCTAAATGTGGAAGAGTTATCAATGGAGGATATCATTTCTAAGGTGTATTCGAAAGAATAATAAAAATAAAAAAACCTCAAGAACTGAGATGGAGGTCTATATGGATAATAAGTTGTCAATAAAAAAATATTTACATGTTTTTTATATCACTTGGCAAAAGGGTATTGAATATCGTTTTAGTGTATTTTATATGATTATTGAAGCATTAATTCCAGCGATCGCAATGATTTTTTTGTGGAAAGCCATTTATGCAAATGGTGATACGTTGGAAGGATATACATTTTCTGAGTTGGTTATGTATTTTATCGGTGCCAGGCTTATTAACTATTTTGTATGGTATGCAATTGATTGGAAGCTGCATGAGCAAGTTCACGAAGGAAACCTTAGTACGCTATTACTAAAGCCTATAGATGTGCAAATCTACTATTTTTGGGAAATGATTGGAGATCGATTGGTCAACATTATTTTAGGTGTTATTCCGCTCGTATTATTGATGGTTATATTTGGAAGTTATTTTGATTTCAAAGTATCTATTTATAATCTATTTTCGGGTTTCTTATCTATTATCTTGTCTTGTATCTTGTGGTTCTTAGTATCTTGGACGATAGGTTGCTATGTCTTTTGGACCCAAAAAGCGGATATGATTTTATTTGTGAAGGAAGTAGTTATTATGAGTCTGGCTGGAATATTTTTTCCAATAGATATTCTTCCCTCACACTTTGTTGAAATCATTGATAAAACTCCTTTCCCATATCTTGCATACTTCCCATTAAGAGTATTACTTACTGATATAGATGAAATCAATGTGATATCTGGATTAATTACACAGGCTATTTGGTGTCTTATATTTCTCTTTTTGGGGAGGATAGTTTGGAGACAAGGATTGAAAAAGTATGTAGAGGTAGGAGGGTAACATGTTTCGATATCTAAAGCTTATGAAAAAGATTCTTATGTTAAGTCTGCAACAAGATATGGAATTTCGTCCTAATTTTATCGCGGCAGTTTTTTCGTCATTATTATGGATTTCGGTTCCTATTATTCTTTTTAAAGCCATTTATGGACATGTTGATAGTATTGCAGGCTGGGCATGGGAAGATATAATTATATTACTGGGTACTTACGTCATTATTGATTCTGTGATGATGGGATTATTGATAAACAATATGGGGGAGCTTCAAGATGATATTATGGAAGGAAGGCTTGATACTTATTTGACCAAACCAATCGATTCCCAATTTTATGCATCTTTTAAGAGAATTGACTTCCCACAATTAACAAATACAATCAGCGGTGTATTTATTGTTATGTATGGATATTATTCTGCTTCATTGAGCTTTCATTTTATCAATTTACTTCTGTATATTTTTCTGTTGTTGACTGGAATGATAACGTACTACAGTATTTGGTTTATTTGGACTGTTACTTCGTTTTGGTGGCCTAGCAATGAACACAGAGATTCTTTGTTTTTAAATAATATTATTATTGCGCGTTTTCCTATTGATATCTTTAATGGAGGATTCGGTTTTATTTTTAAGATGATGGTTCCTCTGGCATTAATTGCTAATCCTGCTGCTATGGCGTTAATTGGAAATATTGGATGGGAATTAGGGATAATGTCGGTTTTCATTTCGATTTTTTTCTTAACTCTATCAAGAATAATTTGGCAATTGGGATTAAAATCATATTCCAGCACTGGTAGTTGAGAGAAGGTTGAAAAAGGAGGGATGTATAATGTATCAGGTATATGCAAGTGTTCTTATCATTACGAGGAATAAGCCAGAACGTCTCGATATTACGTTACAATCCCTTGTAAATCAAGAGGCAACGGAAGCTCCATTTGAGGTAGTTATTATTGATGATGGTTCTGATATTGACTTATGCGTAATAACAGATAAATTTGCAAATCATCTGGCAATTCAATATATAAAAACGGTACATCAAGGAATTGCTGTTGCGAGAAATATTGGTATCCATGCTGCAAAAGGTGAAGTTATTATTCTTACAGATGATGATGTAATAGTAAATTCTACATTTGTTAGAGCTCATATTTCTGAACATCGTAAAGAAGAGAGTTTAGTTGTTGTAGGCGACCGTTATAACGTGTATTGCTCTAATCTTATGAGAGATTCTGTAAAGAGTTCGCTTGTTAGGGCATTACATGGAGATATGGAAGGATTATTGAAACAAATTCGCAGAGATTTCTATGGAAAACAAACGTTACGATTATTTGATAGCGAATATCAAAAGAATGATCAGGCTAGATGGATTTGCTTTGTAGCACGTAATGTTTCAGCACGGAAAAATGATCTGATAGAAGTAGGTGGATTTGATGAAGGCTTCATAGGATGGGGGATAGAAGATATTGAGTTAGGATATCGTTTAGCTTTACATGGTAATCGTTACAAATACAGATCTGACGCAATAGTTTATCACCTAGAGCATACAGTTGGAAATGACAGGGTAAGAGATATTAATAAAAATTTTGAATATTTTATACAAAAGCATCCAACAATCGCTCCTGTCATCTATAAGGAATTTACGTTTGGAGAAATTAGTTTGGAAGGATTTTGTTTATCTTTAGAAAATGGTTTTCGGACAGAAGTGGAAGAGTCTAAGAGAACTTATTATAAGATGATTAGATAAAAAGGTGAATTATAATGGAAGAAGGAAAAAATTTCTTATCTAAGAAACTAAAAGTACTACATTTAATACAACATATGAAGGTTGGAGGGGCTCAACGGGCTCTAATTAATATCATGATCTCCACATCGTTATGTTTTGAACATATAGTGGTGAGTACTTTAAATCAATATGAATCTGAGCTTAAGGAGTTACAGATTATATTCATAGATTATGCACAAAAAAATATTATAAAAATAATCATGGAGGAGGTACCTGATATTATTCACTATCATTGGTGGCCTGGATTTAAAATGATACCTAAGAGCCGAATGCCTCATAATTGTAGTGTCATAGTAACAATGCAAGATCCTGCTCCAGTTGAAGATATTCAAGCAGATGTTTATGTTTCAGGAAGCGATTTTATTGATAGCTTTCAAGAGCATATTGGAATTAATAAAAGAATTGTGATTAAAAGTTATATTGATATACAACAATTTATTTTAAATAGAGAAAAAATGGAGAGAGTTATTATTGGGAGACATAGTACTATTTATGAAAATAAGATACCAAAAAACTATATAGCTAATTTGGTCGATTTCAAACTAGACGCAAAATTTATTATAGTTGGTGATGGAGATCCTATTCTTATCGATAAATTAAATGAAGAAATAACTATATATCAAGCGCAAAATATGATTGAAATTTGGCCTGGAAGTAAAATAAGAGAAATGCTTTCTATATGTGATATATTCCTTTATCTTACACCTGATGATAGCTTGGAAGGATTTGCTAATGTAATTTCTGAAGCGATGGTTGCGGGTATTCCAGTTATTGCAGAAAAAAAAGGGGGGAATCCAGAACAGATTATTCATGGAAAAACCGGTTTTTTGTGTACTGGATATCAACAAGCAAGAGATTTTTGTCAGCTTCTTATTCAAGATGAGATTCTGCGTATGAAAATGGGAGAGAATGCCAAAAAGCGCGGAGTAACGTTTGATCGCCATATAATGGGGAGATTATATGATCAAGTGTATGTTAATTTAGCAGAATTAAATGAATATTCAAGGTGAATAGATGAGTAAACATATTGATTTTATAGGTAATTATTTTGAACATTTAGGCCCATACGATTGTTTCTTTAATGCACTTGTTTATTGGATGGAATATCATAATATATGTACTAATGAGCTTCATACGTTTAACTTGGATATTTCTTATCATTCGCCAACAGGAATTTTTTCTGGAAGTGCTGAACCACATATATTTTTCATGTTTTTACGAGAATTTTTTCATATAGAAACAAATGTATATTATCTACAAGAGTTAAATGAAATTCCATTAAATGAACTTTTCATTTTAGAATCTAATTCATATTTTTTTCCAAATGAATTGGACTATCATCAGAAAGCAGATCATACAAAATATGTTGTTTCTAAACGAGTTGAGCCAAATAAATTGTTAATGTGGGATCCTTATGATAATGAAACTATTTTCTCATTTATTTCGGACTTGCGTAACAGAGATAATTTCAAAATCAACGGTTTTTATTTATCTAGAACGAGATACAAACCAAATACTGCAATGATAATTCCTTATCTGTTGAGTAAGGATTATATGAAAGAATATATTATTGTTTTTAATCATGCGAGGAAGCAGATTTTATATATGAAGGAAAATAACTTTGATAAATTTCTTTTGAAGAATCATTACGTATTTAGAAAATTCTATGGTTGCTTTCGGGGTATTTTTATGGCAAGAGAACGTCATTTCAGGAGCAAAACAACGTCGGAGAATGGAGTCGAAATTTTAACTGGATGGAATCGAGTACAGAAAAATATGACTAAATTTGGGTTGCAGTTTGAAGATAGTGTTAGTGAACTCATGATTTCTTTGGAACATGTTTTTGATAAAGAAATAAAATATTTGGATTCCTATAAATAACTTGTTAATGTGATATAGTTTTATCTAGTAAAATCTTGCTATTTCCTACATCTGTGATCCGAAAAATATACTATTGAGATATTCTTATCTGTATAAGTTGGAATTTAAATCTTGCTTTTATGCAGTTTTTTAATGCTGTTTTTATCATATAGGATCTATTTGAATATAAATATATATACTGTATAGGTCATGATATAAATTGGATTAATACAATATTAATTTCTTCTCAAGACGAGTTAGAACTGATTAATCGGTAATAAAAGAAAACTTATTAATTCTTAAATATTACCATCCAAACTACCCAAGGAATTGTTTCTGTGAAATTAGTAAATAAAAACGCTAGAGTACTTGTTATTGCAGCACACCCTGATGATGAGATTCTAGGATGCGGAGGAACAGTTGCTCTATATCGTAAAATGGGTATTTCAGTAACAAGTGTGATCTTTTGTGAAGGAGTATCTTTGCGTTACACTAATCAGAATATTGATATGTATTCTTTTGCACAAAGCGCAGCTAATAAATTGGGAGTAACAGATATTCGTTATTTGAATTTTCCTGATCAACGGTTAGATCAATTTAATCTTGTTGAAATTATCCGACCATTGGAGGAAATAATCAGAGAAATACGCCCGACAATCATTTATTGTCAATATGGTGGTGATATAAATTATGATCATGAGCTTCTATTTAAAGCCACTTTGGTTGCTGTAAGGCCTATTGAGAAGTATATAAAAGCGGTTTTTGCCTTTGATACTGCAAGTAGTACGGAATGGGCTTATCCCCGAACGTTTATTCCCGATACATGGGTGGATATCACATCCACTTTAGAAATAAAACTTCAAGCAATAGCTTGCTATATTACGGAGATTCGTGACTACCCACATCCGAGATCATTAGAAGCATTACGAAATAGAGCTTATTCCTGGGGAAATCAAGTATGTTCACCTGCCTCAGAGGTTTTTATGACGGTCAGAAGTATTTGCCGTGATGGTATAGTTCCTCTATAGAGTATCAAGGTTTATTGTTTTAATGTTTTTTCCACCTTAAAGTGTGACTTTTTAGGCTTCGATTGACAGCTTTATGCATGTTTAACAGGTGTTAGTTGAGGTTAATATGAACAAGAAAGAAGAACAGGAAGTTAGAAAAAAGTTCAAAATATTGGTTCATGCTCAAGAAGGCAATAGTGTCAGCAAAACTTGTCGTTATTGGGGAATATCTCAGGATATTTTTTCCGCTGGAAAAAAGACTATGCCGTCAAAGGAAAAAAGGGTTAATTAATAGCAAACCGTGCTCGAAAAATCCTACTATTCGTGTTGCTCCTATCATTGAAGAGAAAATTTTATATCTGCGCAAAAATTACCATTTTTGGTGGCGCTAAAATAGGTCTGGTGTTTGGTTCGATATCATGACTTGAAAATCTCCCTGCTAGGAGTCTTAGTGCTTTATGTCGTCATGGCCTTAACTGGCTCTCTCAAAACCTCAGAAAACGCCAAGTCAAATCGATTAAACGTGATCGAGTAGAAAATACTAGGGTATCACGTTCAAGTGGATGCTAAATTCCTAAACTTCAAAGATGAGAATAGAAATAAGGTACGCAGACTCCAATACACAGCCATTGATGATGTAACGTGTATTTAGGGCACTGAAAGTCTATGAAAAACATAACCAAGCATGTGCCATTGATTTTATTAATTATGTCGTTGAAGAATTCCCTTTCAGGATCAAAATGATCCGCACAGATAACGGTCATAAATTTCAATCCAAATTCCATTGGCATTGTGAAGACTTGGGATTTGAATATGTGTATATCAGACCTGCCAGTCCTAATCTGAATGGGAGGAGTTTTACAACTATTACAGACCACGCGGTGGCTTGAAAGGTAAAACTCTTTATGAGATTTTTTTTGGAAAAATGAGAACGTAAAAATGTTCTATCCTCCGTCAGTGAGTATGTACACTATCCTATGCTACTCCCTAACAATAGGATTATTTGCTTTTTTTATTGTCGGCAGCAATACGAGCTTGTATCCCCTTCTGGGATAATTGGGTTGTAGTGGGTGATATTCGTGGTGTAATATCAAAAATATTCATATCATAGAATTCTGGATTATTAATAAATGGAAAATATCCGGCAGGGACAATGATATTGTATTTATTAACCACATCTCTTAATTTTCGGTTCGTTGGTACTCTATCTAAAATAGCCATTAGCCTTGATATTGCTAACTCTAGCTTATCTAGTGGTGAAAGAGTGACTATTGTTACCTCATCTTCTCCACTTAAATGGGCATAATCATCCTTTTTACTTATTGAATAGAAAAATGAGTCATCTGCCATTTTATTATAAATAGTTATTTAATTGAGTATTTAATTCCCTATTCCTTTCTCAATAGTATTCCTTTCTCAATAAATAGCGAGCAAAAATTCTCTGTCGGCATTTAAAAAACCTTGGTTAATGCAAGGCGTTTTTCTTCAACAAAGAATATTCAGAGTTGAGCACTGTTGTATGCCCCATTTTTACGAAAATGTGATCTGTGACAGGCTCAGTACAACAGTAAGTCTTAACAACAATCTAATTTTATATATAAATAATTCTTATTTATTGTCATTTGCTGCTAATTGACAGAATGAAATCCATTGACTTTTTAATGAGCTGTATCATTAGTTTTAATCGATACTTTCGATCTAAATTAATAAATTAGATAGTTTTTATCGATCGATTGTGTGATTTTTGAACGATTTAAACAATTTTATTTTCTAAATGATAACTTATAGTATTAATTTCATAACGAAATATTGAAATTTTATAAATACTTTTATCAATTAAATCATAACGCAAATATTTTATTTCTTTTGTAAGTATATGAGTGATTAGCAAATAACAGTTCTTAAGTACGAGTTGTAACACATCTATATTTCGATTTTGGAGTTATCAGCATGAATAAGAAAGTCAATGTATTGCGTGGCGCCAGGTATCAATTAGGTTTTACGCTGATTGAAGCATTAGTTGTGATGATTGTTGGGATTGTGATATTAGCCGCCGCCGCCGCGGGGATTGGTAAGTTGTTTCGGGCTTCGGAAATTTCAACCGAATCGTCGAATATTACTCAGATGGCCGCAAATTTGAAATCAATTAAAAATGGCGCCAAAGGTTATGACAGTTTGGATAACAAGATTGCCATCCATTATAAGGTTGTTCCGGCCAATATGACTCAGGATGGTAAGTCCGGGATTATTTTTAATAGTTGGAATGGCAAGGTAATCATTTCTCCGGGAGATACCACCGCTCAGACCTTTAAGATTGAGTATCAAAATGTGCCTGATGAGGCTTGCCAGCAACTTTCGTTGAAATTGCGAGTGGCGGGTTGGTCGAAAATGACCGTGGGTGGTGGAGGTGGGAAAGGACAGCAGTCAGCCACGGAAATTAAACCAGATTCGACTTTGGCGCAAATTGAAGCGGCGTGTAATGCCAATGATGCGAATACCGTGACGCTTGTTTCTGCCAGTTAGAGTTTGATTGATGTTTTGATGTGGATGTGTGGCTTGGCAGGCTCGGTGAAGGCTTCTCAAGCTGCATTTTCTTGGTGAGGGAAGTTGCCGGTTTCTCTGGTTCTGTTGTTGTTTCCCTTATCTAATCGTTGTGTGCTGAATCTGCCGGGAGATCATCATGATGATAGGGTGGTTGCAATCTTCTACCGGGTGTTTGGTCCTGGCATCCGGGTTGCTAGGGCTGTGTGTCGGAAGTTTTCTTAATGTGGTGATCTGTCGCCTGCCGATGATGATTTTCTCTGAAATCAATAATGAGTCTGTCAGCTTTAATCTCTGTTTTCCTGGTTCCCATTGTCCACGTTGCAGCCACGTGTTAGCGGCCCGCGATAACATTCCCCTGTTGAGCTATTTGTGCCAGAAAGGACTCTGTCGATACTGTAAGGGTGCGATTTCTATACGTTATCCACTGGTTGAAGGCACGGTAGCGGTGCTCTTTTCCTTACTGGCTTTGGACTTGGGTTGGAGTTACTCGTTGTTGGGGTTTTTAGTGTTCAGCTCGATGTTGGTCGTACTGGCGGTAGTCGATTTCGAATATATGCTGCTGCCCGATCAACTGACACTTTCTTTGTTATGGCTAGGGTTGCTGTTTAATTTGTCATCCGCCGGTTTTGTCGCGTTGCCTTTGGCTGTCATTGGCGCAGTTTGGGGATATCTGTTTTTCCGGCTGGTTGAGTGGATCGCCCGGCGATTGACTCGACGCGATGCATTAGGCATGGGAGATGCCAAGTTTCTGGCGGCGCTCGGTGCCTGGTTAGGGTTGGAAGCGCTGCCAGTAGTGATTTTGCTGGCGGTGGAACTCACGCTGGTAAGTTATCTGGCAATGCGGTGGTTACGCAGAATTAAAACACCGCAGATACCTTTCGGGCCAGGTCTGGCAGTAGCTGGATTGATTGTCGCGCTTTGTCATCGGTAGCTAGCCGTGGTGCAGTTTTATAATAGAAGGGCTGTTTATGCATGATGGTAAGTCTGTATCCATATTGATGATACGTCGTCGTAATGCCGGTTTCACTCTGTTGGAAGTGACGATTGCACTTATGGTACTGGCGTCAATGATGGTGGTTGGTGTGATTTATCTGAATAGGCAGAGTGATATGTTGGTGAATCAGGTGGTAGCCGGGCAAATCCAGCACCTCGGCGATGCCGTAGTGGATTATGTGAATAATAATTACACCGCTTTAAGTCAAGGACCCACGTCAGCACCAATCCATTGGGCGGAGATGCGTCCTTATTTGCCCCCCGGATTGGATCAAAATACAGTCAATCCGCTTGGTCAGAAATATGATGGCGTATTACGTGTCGTTGTGCTGCCTAATGGCAAAAAACGCATCGATCCGCTGATTTACACCGTTCCAGCAATAGAAGGCGGAAAACAGCCGGATGTGGCGGAACATGCAATGAAAATCGTGCAATTGATTGGCGTTGGCGGCCTCTATCTCGATTACCGGGATCGTGACAGTAACAATCCAGTCACTTATTGGAACAGTTACGGTCAGGTCGATTCCCTCGAATCTTTTGCTGGTTTTTTCAATGAACAACCTACTGAAATTGGACGCATTTTTTACGCTCCATTTGTGCGGGATGCATCAACTTATGGTCCCGGTACCTTGGCCGGTGATTTGCTTCATCGGCAAAAAATAGATGGGCATCCAGAGTGGAATAAGATGGAAACCAGCATCAACATGGGGGGCAATCACCTTGATCAGGTCGATACGCTGTCGATGCAAGGGAGCGGTGTGGTTGATGGGGTGAATAAGGTCGCTTTCTCTTCCCGTTTTCAGCAAAAACAATCTTATATCGCGCAAGGTAATGATGGCGCGATGGTTGTTAATCCAACACATGGCACGCTATTTATTTTGGATGGTAATGCTAATCCCGCTAGGAAAGGCACTTTGGCTGCCGGTGATGTTCATGCAGATCAGAACGTGGTTGTTGGTAATAACCTGGTGATAAATACGAAAACGGGCAGTTTTGCCGGTAGGGGATGTCCAGCGTTAGGGAGCGTATCCATGAGTAAACAGGGAGAGTTGTTGATTTGCCAGCATGTGGGTTTTGGTATCCCGATTTTGCAATGGAAAGATGTCGCAGGGAATAAACGATTGTTTGAAAATCAAATGGTTATGGGAAGTGGTGACGGGCCTGCGTCAGGGATGTCGTCTGCTGTGGCGGGGAGGAGAGATACCGATTATCTCAGTCGTGGCGGTAAGGAAAGCAGCCAGCCCTTTTTGAACAATTCAGATTCTCCTGTGTTGGTGACGGCTTCCATACCATCCCTTTCTCATGGTTATCACCGGCGTTGTGTGTTGGCGGTGTATGAAATGAATGTGCATGGTAACGACCAACAATATAACTTTCCGCTGGTTTCTCAGGGAGCGGGGTTGATGGATAATTCCGGCGCTAATGCTCGTGTCACTCTACGAGAGGCAGCGCCTTGTGCCGTGACATTCATCGCCAAGCCGCATAGGAAATATAATATTATCAGTATGTTACACGCTGCGTACAGAGTACGGAAAACGGAGGACAGAAAACAGAGTATAGGGAGCGGATGATTGGCTGTATCCAATGTTGATTTTTCTGGTGGGTGGATTTTTACGTTTTTAATTTGCGGAGAACGAAAATGTGGCCATTAGCGATTGTTAGCGTTGTCGTTGTGTTTTTCATGCAACTGATTTTTGGTCAGTTGTTACATGAAGTGCGTGTGCAGTCAGTGCGTGCCAGGACAGATGTCGCAGCGTTGTTTCGTAGTTATGCTTCAGCCGGTGTGCAATTACTTAATCATCATTCTCAAGGAAAGATCAGGCGCCGGAATATGCAGCAGGCATTAACTGCTTTGCATATGGAGTGGGTAAACACCGGTGCCTGGTGTGACAACTTTTCCAGTCAGTGTCTTTGGGGGGGATTTATTTCAGGGGCCCATGTCTATATTTTCCGCAAAAATATCAGTGCTAGTGACAATGTGTTGTTGCACGGGGCTTTCGCGGAATTGCTGAGATGGGGAGCAGAACCCGATCAGATAGGTTTCAAGCGTGGCTCTTGGCTTATCGATGGCAAGGGAAAACGCATAGAAAGCCAACTTGCCAGACGATTACCGGGTGATGTTCGGGAATTTGTTTCTGACGGAGCGCTGGTGGAAATATTGTAGTTGCTATTCCGCAAGCGGGCTTTCTTCGGGTAACTGACCCATTAATGGGTTGTTTGGCGACTTATTTTCCTTTGGAGAAAGATCGATGAATAAAATAATCGCATCTGTTTTTATGGCGCTTGTCTCTCTGTCAAATGTCGCCGTTTACGCTACACCTGTGCCAACATCGGTTCCTCTGGCGGCAGTGTGGACAGCAACGTCGGGGCAAACGCTGCGTGATGTTATACAAGCGTGGGCCAGTAGGTCCGGTTATGAGGTGGTGTGGGATGCTTCCTATGATTTTCCGATTCGGGCTAATCTGCGTTTCAGTGGCACGTTCATTCAAGCGGTGAGTGCGTTGTTCGACGCCTACACAATGGCGAATCGCCCTTTCAACGTCGATATTTATCAGGAACAGCGGCTTGTCCATGTTCAGGCTCAGGGGTAATAACATGTCTATTCAGTTTTTGACGTTTTACAGAGGGTTATTGTTGCCCTGTGTAGCCGTTGGACTGTCAGGTTGTGCGGCAATCGCTAAGGTCGATCAGCAGGCAGATACCGAGATGGCGCAGGCGACTAAGGTTATTCAAGGATTACGTGATAGTGCCGCCGCAATGTCGGTACATGTGCATGAACATGGTTATTGGGTGTCAACTAAGGAGATCCCTTCGAAGAAGGAGAGTGAAACCGTCTCTTGTCGGTTGACCCTTGAGGAAGCTGAGCCGATTACCTTGGGTGAGTTCGCGGATAAGATCAAACGTATTTGCGGTGTACCGGTGGTGATCAGCGCCGATGCCCGGCTTGCTGTCTATCCCGGTTCGATATCGGGTGAAAAAGGGAGTGAGCAGGGAGTTGTGGTGGTCAATTCAGGCACACAGCCGGTATCTGGAGAGGGGGAGCCGGAAGTGTTGAAAATTCATGTGAATTGGCATGGATCGCTAGTGGGGTTGCTCGATTCGGTTGTTTCGTCGTCCGGTTTGCATTGGAAAGTACATAATGGCGCAGTGCATATTTTCAAGACAGAGACGCGGGTGTTTCAAATATATGCATTGCCGGGTACGGATGCATTGTCTTCCAGCGTGACTGCGACGACGAGTGCGACGTTCGGCAGTGGAGTCAGTGAGGGGGATAGTGGTAATAGCGGTAGTACTCAAACCCTTGCAACTTCTTTGACACGTTCGGTGATGGATGAGATCCAAAAAACGGTATCAGCCATGCTGACGCCGGGGGAAGGTAAGCTAACTCTATCGATGGCGACAGCATCGTTGGCGGTAACCGATTCACCCGAAGTACTCGATAGGATTAAGGATTACATTGATCAACAGAATAAATTGCTGACCACCCAGGTGGTGCTTAATGTCAAGATCCTGAATCTGACTTTCGATCGCACTGATCAGTATGGTGTCGATTGGTCGCTAGCTTATAAAAGTGCTCGTATAGGATTGAGTAATGAGAGCAGGAATAGTGTTAGTGATGACGGCGGAATCAGTACCAATATTCACATCCTCAAAGGGCCATTCAGTGACAGCGCTTTGCTAATTAAGGCGTTATCAGCGCAAGGTAAAGTATCCATAGTGACTCAACCCTCTGTGACTACGTTGAATTTGCAGGCAGTACCAATGCAGGTGGCAACTCAGACCGGTTATGTTGCATCCATTTCCAATACTTCAACGCCACAAGTCGGTACTTCGGTGGGGATTGAGCCTGCAACAGTGACGACGGGTTTTAATATGTTGATGCTGCCTTATGCTATGGCTGACAAGCAAATATTGTTGCAGTACAACATTAGTTTGAGCGATTTAAAGAAGCTGGAGAAATTTGGCAAGGAAGAGACCGGTCAGGTGCAGTTGCCGACGATAGATTTACGCGCATTCAGTCAGAAGGTGCGGCTGCATTCTGGTGAAACGCTGGTGTTATCAGGGTTCGAGCAACAGTCGGATACCAGTGATCGCAGTGGTTTAGGTAGCCCGGATAATCAGCTCTTGGGAGGGAGCCGTCAGGGTAAAAGGAATCATAATGTGATCGTAGTCATGATTACGCCTATAGTGGTAGATTAAAAGATGACCGAGATAGGCGTGGAGCATGTCATGCAAATCAAGTTATGTGGTAAGACTCTGGTGGCTGGCATCATCTGGCGGCCGCCGGTAGCTGTACTGGCGCGGGCTAACATGCGCAGAAATGGGATTGCAGCGGGGTTTACCCTAGCCGTTCGCCATCGTGTTGGACGAGGTGTTCAGGTCGGTTATGCGCCAAAGGAGGCAGGAGAACCCGGTTATTATTCATTGGCTGCTGTCTTGGCTAAAGTGGTGGATAAATCTAACTGGATCGGTGCGTTTCGTTTGTCTGATGCGTGTTATGCGTTAGTGGCAGTACATCAGGGTGCAATCATGGCTGGACGTGATTTGATCGGAACTCGCGAAGAGATCGAGACGAAGTTGCGTGAGACGGTACAGCTAGTCGAGGATGCTAATGGGGTGTGGCATGCCATCTATGCGCCGAAGGAGTTTGAATCGCTGTGGCCGGAGATGCCATTAGAGCAGCTATTATCGAAATCGATATTGAAAAAGTCTGTCGGTCAGCTAGAAAGTTTAACCGGTGAAATGTCGAAGTATCAAATTAAGGTCTTTGTCATGACCGCCGGTTTAACACTTTTGTTGGGGGGCGGTTGGTGGATGTGGCATACCTATAAGCAGAATAGGGTGGTGGAACTACCTGATTTACCCCGTGAGGTAGTGGAAGCCCTACCACCGCATCCGTGGCTTGCACAACCGCAAATGGCATGGCAATTCTCTACATGGAAGAGGGTGTTAGCCAGAGTGCCCTTGTCGCTGGCAGGTTGGCAGGTTGAATCGATTAGCTTGGATACTGATACGGTTTCCGTGAGCTATCAACGTCATGAAGGCATGCCGATCAATATCTTTCAGGTCGCTGCCATCAATATTTTCCGAGCTGGTCCGGTTATCTCCAATGGGGGAGAACAAGCACAGGTATTGATACCGATTGAGCAGCAGAGTGAGGATCAGGCAGGTAATGATGATGTATTGCAGTCATCCGATCAGGCGTTGGTTGAATTGATCTCTTATTTTCAGGCGCTAAATTTGCCCCCTCCGGTTTTGACTGAGAGTGCTTCCGTCTTGCCCCCACCACCGCCTCCCAGAGCAGAGGGAGACACACAGGTGTGGGCCAATCCTGATTGGCAGACTTATAGTTGGACGCTCTCTTCTCAGTTACCTCCAGATGCTTTGTTTTCAGGTAAGCCTTTCCCTGGACTGAGGGTCACTAGTGCCAAAGTGGTGTTAGCTGATGGTTTCCCTCAGTGGGAACTCAATGGAGTTTTCTATGCAAAAAATTAGTCAGTTTATGATCAGTCTGTTGATGGTGTCGGTATTTTCGTTGGCATATGCACAAGTATCATCCACTGAGCGTTCAGCAATTCAGGCGAAACCTGTTGCACAGAAACCGGTATTGTCAGAGGTGACGGCGAACAATAGCGTTGCTGCGCAATTGGAGAAATTACAGACGGATGTGATGTTACTTAAAGCCGAAACTGCAAGGGCAAATGCGCAGGCTGAACTCGATAAAATTTCCAGAATCGTGAATAGAGGCAGTGTTGTTAATAACGATTTGCCTTTAGTCAAGTCAATCTTTGGACGTAACGGTGTGTTGATTGCCACGCTCCGGTTTCGTTTGGGTGGCATTATGGATGTGAAAGCGGGTGATTGGTTACCGAATGGTTATAAGGTGATCCGCATTAATTCCGGGGTGGTGACTTTCGCTAAACAAGGACGATGCTATGACGTGGGCCTTACCGCAACCAATGATGCATCGTTGTTAGATAGTCTTGATTTAATGGTAGCGCCACCGTTGCCGTTAAGTCGTTAATTGCTGAGTAGGCGGTTTCCTATGGAAATAACAAGCTCCGATCTGCTGTGTATGGTCAGGCAGGGCGCAAAAGTTTTATCCGCCCTGAGCGGTGCACTTGAAATCGAGTCAGCGAACCGTAGTTTGATCTGTCTGATTGAGTTGCCTCAGCAAAAGGGGCAGTGTGTGCTGGCGGTATCTGCTTCCCATCGCCTTGATCCCCATGTGCTGGCCTATGAGGAAACCGTTAAAAGACACGGTCTTACCTATCAGATTGTCACCTGTGGAATGGGGAGCATATTGGAGTTGTACCGTCTTAACAAAAGCCATAATCATAGTCATGGGTTAGGCGGAACGGAATCCGATGTTCAGCGTTATATCATTCGCTTAATTGGTGAAGCCACTGAGGAGCGCGCGTCGGATTTACATATCATCGCTCGTCATAATTATTGTGAGGTTCGTTGCCGTATCGATGGTTATTTACGGCCAGTGGGACAGTTGCGCCCAGAGGAAGGATTGCGGCTGTGTGCGACGATTTACCAAAGTATGTGTGATGTGGCGGAGCCGACTTTTAAGCCGATGCAAGCACAGCGTGCGCGAATGAAGGATGAATTTCTTGCCGAGTGCGGGCTTTCTGGGGCACGAATTAATACACGTCCTCTTGATCGTGGCATGTTAATGGTGTTGCGATTGCTGTACGCGGATAGCCCCGGAACCGTGCGCACCTTAAGCGATCTTGGCTATTTGCCGGAACAGTGTCAGATATTGGAAGCGCTGATGGACCATCGGGCCGGTGTGGTGCTGCTATCCGGCGCGACGGGTAGCGGCAAGAGCACCACTTTGAAAGTCGTGATGCAGAAGATGATAACCGAGCAAGCTGGCATTCATCTGCTGACACTTGAAGACCCTCCTGAATATGAGATTGAAGGGGCTAATCAATCGCCCATCACCGGTGATCGTGGTGATAGCGTGGTTATCGAACAAGAATGGGCAATGGCAATCGCTGATGCAATGCGACTCGATCCTGATGTAATTATGGTCGGTGAGATACGCGATGCAGTGACGGCAAAGATGACTTTCCGGGCAGCCATGACCGGCCATCTTATTTGGACCACGATACATGCAAACGATGCGTTAGCGATTTTGCCCCGCTTGCAGGATGAGGCGGTAATGGAATCACTGTTAATGGATTCGCGGTTGGTCATCGGCTTAGTCAGTCAATCGCTGATTCAGGTGTTATGCCCTCATTGCAAAATTCCTTTGCAAGGGCATGAGCAAGAACTCTCCGAGCGTTTGTTGAAACGGCTAAATCTTTATTGTCAGCCGGAATCGGTTTGTCTACAGGGGAAGGGTTGTGACTATTGCAAACAGTGCGGTACCGTGGGCCGAACCGTCGTGGCGGAAGTGGTTCAGACTTCTCCTGGCTTAATGCAAGCTTATCGAACCGGTCATCATCATGAGGCAACCCGATATTGGATTACGGAGATGGGCGGTATCAGTAAGATCGACGCACTTATTCGCAAAATAAATGACGGAATGATTGATCCCCGTGCCGGAGAGCGTGTGATGGGGCCGATTGTCCCGGTGGGCTATCAAATCGAGTAAAACGATATGTCAATGACCGATTTTGTTGCAAGACTGAACTATCGAATGGCGAAGATACAGTTCAGTAAGAAAGTGCGGGCCCGTTTCTATGAGCATCTTATTATGATGCTAGAGAATCGTGTCATGCTGATTGATGCATTACGTGAAATGTACAATGTTGCCAGCAATGAAGGCCATAAGCCTAACGGTGGTTATGCGTTGGTGTTGAGTAGTTGTTATGAATCTGTGAGTCAGGGCAGCACCTTGTCAGAGAGTTTGCAACAATGGATTGGTCCTAATGAAGTGGCGGTGATTGCCGCGGGTGAGCGCTCCGGTGATATACGTAGTGCTTTCACGGATGCGATCGCCATGATCGAAGCGGGTAGTAAAATTCGTCGTGCGGTTATTGGTGCATCTATTTATCCTGCGGTACTCATTGGGATGATATGTGTATTGTTGCACATTGTAGCAGGCAGTCTGGTACCGAAATTGGCTGCGGTTTCCAAGCCAGAAACTTGGGATGGTGCGGCTTATACCCTATATTTGATGGGAACATTTGTTAATGACTATGGGCTGTATTCACTGATATTCCTGGTGATATTGTTCATGTTAGTAGCATTATCGTTACCTTTTCTTGGGGGACGATTGCGAACGGGACTTGACCGGTTTCCACCGTGGTCACTGTACCGAACCATTCATGGCAGTATGTTTATACTGAATGTATCGTTGTTGATCCGTTCAGGGATGATGTTGCAATCGGCACTAGAATTGCTGCTGGAACAGGCGGGTTCACGCTGGCTGTATGTGCGTATCGCTGCCACGCTTGAACACATCTCAATAGGGACCGGTTTTGGTGAGGCGTTGCGCGATACCGGTTACCGTTTTCCTGATAATGAGGCGATCAGTTATCTGCGGTTGTTGTCACGGTTACAGGGATTTGATCAGTCAATGGCAAAGTTCGCACGGCACTGGCTGGATGAAACGATCATTAAAGTCCAGATCGTGACGCGTGGGTTCCTGTTCGTTTCGATCCTCATGATCGGTGGTATGTTGATGCTGGTGGTTACCGCGGTGTCTGGCATTGAGAATGCCATTGAGCAGTCGCTCTCTCTGCCCTCTGTTTAATGTCGAGGCTAACTGATGAAAATTCGCCAAGACATGGAAACTGAAACTCGTGCATGTCGCGAGAAAGTGCTGGATGAGCTGAGAAGAGCTTGCGGACCGATTATCCTCCAAGCGCTTGATGACAAGGATGTGGTGGAAATAATGATTAATCCTGATGGAAAATTGTGGATTGAATCGTATAACCAAGGCATGAGTGAAGCGCAATCTGATTTTCCGGTAGAGGCGTCAGAGCGGATTTTACTGATTTCGGCAGCACTGCAAAAATCGGATATTGGGACTGATATGGGCCTCATTGAAGGGGAATTTCCGTTGGGGAGTGCGCGTATTGCCGGTGTCTTGCCTCCGCTGGCAAATGCGCCGACTATTGCCATTCGTAAACACTCTCCGGTGGTATTATCGCTGTCTGATTACCGCAAAAGCGGCATTATTAAACCGATAGGCATTACCGCCATGCGGTTGGTATCCGGGATAGCGAGCTATAAACGCAGTTTTGAACATCCCATTGAAGCAATTCGCGAAGCCGTGGTTATGCGTAAGAATATTCTAATCGTTGGGGGTACCGGCAGTGGGAAGACGACGCTAGCTAATACTATTTTGTACGAGATTAGTCTGCAATGCCCGCATGACCGTATCGTGGCGATTGAGGATACGATGGAATTACAGCTTAACAATGCTAACCGAGCGCTGTTACGCACTAGTCAAGATGTGGATATGCGTCGTTTGTTGCGGACTACGATGCGTTTGCGTCCAGATCGTATTGTAGTGGGGGAGATTCGCGGCGGTGAAGCTTATACTTTGCTCAAGAGCTGGAATTCCGGCCACCCTGGAGGGGTAACAACAATGCATGCTAATTCATCTGAAGAGGGGCTACAAAAACTGGCGCATTACATTTATGAAGATGAGACTGCACAGGGTTTTACTCCTGATACTATCGGTTGGATGATCGCCAAAAGTGTGAATCTGGTGGTGGTAATAGAAAAGATCGCAATGGAACCGGGAAGAATGGTGACAGAAATTTGTGAAGTTTCCGGGTTTATGAATGGTCGTTACAATATGAATGTTTTGTGCTTACAAAGTAATGGGTATTGTGAATTCAAACCACGTATTTAAAGGTGTGATGTTATGGTATGGTATATTATGTGAATCTACCATTTAAAAATATATAATTTCATAAGTTTTTGTAGCCCGGATAATATAGAATTAAGCCATTGTAAATTTGGCAAAAACCTATCAAGTAATCCGGGCATGGATTTTTTATTATTTTTTTAGACAAAAATCTTACGGTCGATTCGATAGAAAATAATCGTATCTCCCTGATTAAGTCTTTATTTTTCAAAAAGAAGTTCTCACCGGTTTACCAAAACCAGACTCTATTCTTGAGCCGACGCAATATTACCGCAAATTCTTTGCTAATCGTTCATTTAAATTATCTGGAGGTAAAGTGAAAGCCTCTTTATTGCGTACTACTAAAAGAATGTGTAGTACCTAATTTTATTTTTCCCGGGTGTTGCGCAGATTTTGTTATCGGGAATAACACTCGCTTTATTGGCGGTAAAGTTTGTGCAACCCGAAGTACAGTTCGAAACAGTATTCGCTTGATCATTGAGCGATCGGCTGCATTTAGCGCGGTACGTAACGAAATCTCAACGGCCTCATTAGCATATGTCCGCATTTGTTGTTCATAATCTGAAATCGCCTTGATTAAGTCTTCATGACCAGATGCTACGCGAGTTAGCGTCTGTGTGAGTAAAAGTGCGTCTCGAAGCGCTATGTTTGCTCCCATTCCTACCATTGGCGTCATGTTGTGAATAGCGTCGCCAAGTAGAGTGACAGCGCTGGAACGCCAGGGTAAGAGATGCTCCATACTGCGTAACGGAATCACAGAGATGTTTTCCATATCACTCTGCTTAATCAGGGTATGCAGGTTCGGGTCCCATGCAGCAATACGGGTACAGATCAGATCACACAGAGATTCCGCGGGAAAATCGGTAATCGTATTCGGATAGCTATTCGTTGCTGCTGCGTAGGCCCACATGACAAAATCACCAATTTCTGTCGATGTGGCCTTTACCTGGGTATTGATTGGAGCACGCCATAGAGAGACAAACAATCCACCAGAGCTTTTAGGCACGATATTGTTGGGCGACCCATCCAGCAAATATGGAGGCAATGAGGCAGCAAGAGCTTGGGTAAGGCGCACACGTCCAACGGTGAGCGTGACGCCAATATCAAGCCTTTTTATCGCGGGGAGGTACTGCTTGCGTACTTTTGAATTGCTTCCATCTGCACCGATAAGAACATCAACATCTTCGTGACTTCCATCGGTGAAAAAAAGCCTGACTTTACCGTTTTGCATGTGTTCATAACGCTCGAACGTTTTGTTCCATTGAACGGTATCTGAGAGCCCATCGTTTAGTACTTCTATAAGTTCAGATCTGCTGATTGACATCCGATCTTCGGTAATGATCTGTCCATCCTCCTGATGGATATCTCTCTGAGCTGCGAGAAGAAGACGTAGATGTTCATCATAGAATCTTGTCTGTCCACCAACAGGCTTTGAAATCTTTTTAAAGGTTAGCCAGTTGGTTTCTGGGAGGCATTCCTGCATTGCTTGCTGGCCGAATGTATCGACGTAAATTCCATAACCGGGAAGTATGGATGATGTGGCAGAGCCTCGTTCATAGACTTTTACTTTTATTCCGTTTTTGCGCAAGCCATGTGCCAGGCATGCTCCACCAATCCCTGAGCCAATTATTCCAACGTTCATTTCTTTTTTCTCCATAAGTAGTACGATGTGATTCTGAAAGAATCATGGTGACTGTAGCTGGCCAGGACCATTTGATCACAGCCATCGGTTGTGTTACTGCTATAGTCTTAATAATAGTATACCGTACCGTTCGGTACCAATAAAAATTTAGGTTTTTTACATGACAAATACACCTAAAGCCCAAACAGATCACAAAAGAACCCGTTCGTACTCTAGAATTTCAGGAGAACGAGTTAACGAGCTGTTAAAGATTGCTGCTCAGGTATTTGCAGAACGGGGTTTTGATGGTGCCAGTATCAATGAGATGGCGAAACGTGCTAATGCTTCGAAGGGAACCTATTATAGTCGATTTCCTTCTAAAGAAGAGCTGTTAGTCGCTGTTGTTAAGCAGAGAATAGAAGAAGTTGAGGGCGGTCTGGACAAGACCATGAACCCCGAGCCAGATATTGGGAAAGCATTAACCATTTTTGCAGAGGAAATTTTCACGGTAATTCTTTCAGAAACAATGATTGCAAATTACCGGGTGGTCACTCTGGAGGCCCAACGTTTTCCGCAATTAGGTAAAATCTATTATGAAAAGGGTGTCAAAAAGATAGTAGATTTTCTTGTCGAATATCTGGTACGAAAGATGAAGGAGGGAAAATTGAACATAGTAGACCCAAAAATCTCCGCAGAGGTGTTTATCGATGGCATCATTGGAACGCCAAGGCTTAAGGCTACTTTGGGCATTGGTTTACCTACTCCAGAGGAGCAATCTCAGCGAATTGCCATTGCTGTTCAGTCATTTCTCGCTACATATGGTACTTCCTCATGTGATAGCACTTCTTCATCATGATAGTCGCGCTGTAGTAAACCAGATGTAGTAAATCAGAAATTATCGTTCAGAAATTATCATAGGAATAGCGTTGAATTAAGGGCCTGCCTGTTATCAGGTAGGTCTTTCTGTTGAATTAAGGAAGCGGTTTGAATGCCTTGGATATATACCCGTCATCTTTCAAGTTGCCTCTTTGTTGGCTGCACTCGCTCACCCCGGTCACATCGTTATCTATGCTCACTCCCTTGCCGTCGCGATCCATCTTGAAATCCATAGGGTATAGACGAAACGCTTTGGCGTCTTTTTGGCTTGGTTGGTGATGGCTTATTATATTTCCTTTGTAAGTAAATAGTTTACAATGTAAATAACTTGTTGTTTTTCTTTGATTAGAGTTTGAATTTGTCATAATTAAAATTAACTCATGAGAATGTTATGAAGGTGGGGATGTTGATATGGTAAAAAGAGCGATAAAGCCACTGTGTATTTCGGTTATTTGTAGCACATCGGTAATAGCTGGATATGCTTTAGCTAATCATCAGAATAGGCTTATTGAAGGTGATATTCAAAATCTGCCAAAAATGCAGATTGAAAAGATATCTGAGACAACAACACCTGAACAAGTACAAATTCAAACTGCTACAATTTCAGAAACAGAACGCCGTAAGATGCTGCGAAGTTGGATACCAGCACAAATTAAGCCCGTTTTCTTTGACCGATTGGTTAGTTTGTACTCCTCTAACCAGATGCAACCTTTGTGGCAAGATAAACTCGCGGTTCAATGCTTTGAACAGCAACTTTCAGAACTGGCCTTGGCTGGGTTTCAGCCGCAATTTGGTCAATGGCTGATTGAACTCAATGATGCTCAATTGAGTCAGATGGGACGTGATCTCATCTTATCGGATGCTATGCTAGGTTATTTACAATTTGTCTCAGATGTCGGCCATCAGGGCCAACGCTGGCTCTATCGCACTATACCATACAAAATACCATACAAAATTGTATTACCTTCACCAGTCGTTATAGATCAGTGGCAGCAAGCTATTATCAATCACAATGTGGCCGCTTATATCGCAGCATTGGCACCACAACATCCTCAATATGAAAATATGCGCAAGGAGATGATGAAACAACTGGCTGATAGTAAACCGTGGCCACAGCTTTCTGACAAAAATGCGCTAAAACCGGGACAGAATAGCGCTGATGTCGCTGTGTTGAAGGAAATACTTATTCGTCTTGGTATGTTGAGCGAACTGACAACTCAATCAGATAATATCTACGATCCTGAACTGGTGACTGCGGTGAGAAATTTCCAGCATTGGCAAGGGTTGGCACCGGATGGTGTAATCGGTAAACGCACAAGAGATTGGCTAAATACTTCTCCTCAAACCAGAGCAGGATTGATGGCGCTTAATATCCAGCGTTTACGTATTATCCCAGGATATGTGTCCACAGGAATTATGGTCAATATTCCCGATTATTCATTGCATTATTATCTTAATGATCAGGAAGTATTGGACTCGAAAGTGATCGTTGGTCGCCCAAGCCGTAAGACACCCATTATGAGTAGTGTGTTGAATAATGTGGTGATTAATCCTCCCTGGAGTGTGCCAACTAGCCTGGCAAGAAAAGATATCGCACCACGGGCGGTTGATGATCCCGGATATTTTCAACGGCGAGGATACGTTATCTTTTCAAATTGGCGTGCTGATGCCAGTGTAATCGACCCTTACACTATTGATTGGAACGTGATTACGCCTGCTAACTTTCCTTATCGAATATGGCAAGCTCCGGGGCCGACTAACTCATTAGGCCGTTATAAATTTAATATGCCAAATTCTGATGCTATCTATTTGCATGATACGCCGAACCATAACCTGTTTAACAAAGACATTAGAGCGATCAGCTCTGGTTGTGTGCGGGTTAACAAGGCTTCAGAATTAGCAAGTATGTTATTGGAAGATGTAGGTTGGCATCAGAGTAAAGTGAATAATACCCTGAAACAGGGTAATACCGTTTATGTTAACATCCCACAGCGTATTCCAGTTTATTTGCATTATTTAACTGCTTGGGTAGATGAGCAGGGGGTACCTCAGTACCGTACCGATATTTATGACTACGACAATAGTGTGAGACAAGGTACCCAGTTTTTGTCAAAGTTGTTACCTTTACAAAACTAAATGCAACTAATTTTTGTTATTAATTGTCATAGTGACCAGTTGGCCTATTGTTTCTATAATTTGGGTATGATGTTTCTTCATGGATATAATCGATCATAATCGCCGCAAGTGGCTTAGTGCGGGAGCCGCTGCTTTAGGCTTGAGTTTGTTGCCGGGGTATACTTTTGCGACTCTGGCCACTCCACGTCCACGAATTTTACGTTTTGACAACTTACATACGGGTGAAACGATTAAAGCTGAATTTTTTGACGGCTATCGTTACAACAAAGAAGAGCTGGCCCGTTTGGATCATCTGTTTCGAGATTACCGTCAAAATAGAGTTAAGACTATTGATCCTAAATTATTTGATCAGATTTATTTGCTGCAAATGATGATAGGGATTAATAAGCCTGTACAACTCATTTCTGGTTATCGTTCACTGGTAACCAACAATCAGTTGCGCAAGCAAAGTAAAGGCGTGGCTAAACAGAGTTACCATATTCACGGGCGGGCGATGGATTTTCATATTGAAGGTATTGAACTTAGTCGTATCTGCAAGGCTGCTCTGAAAATGAAAGCGGGAGGGGTAGGATACTATCCACAGAGTAATTTCGTTCATATTGATACAGGTCCCGTCAGGACGTGGTAATCTGGTGAGTAACTATTTTGTTTTGACTATGGAGTAAATGAAATAATGAAATACCAAATTATTCCTGTTACTGCTTTTATGCAGAATTGTACCCTTATTTGGAATGAAGAGAGTAAGGAAGCGGCAATTGTTGATCCGGGTGGTGAAGCAGAAAAACTGATCGCCGAGATAGAACGTCGTGGTCTGAAATTGACTCAGATTTTATTGACCCATGGTCATTTTGACCATGTTGGTGCAACAGCGGAAGTCGCTGAACATTTTAATGTGCCGGTCTACGGGCCACAGCAGGAAGATGCTTTCTGGATCGAAGGCTTGCAAGCTCAAAGCCGGATGTTTGGCATTGAAGAATGTCCATCATTTGAACCTGATCGCTGGTTAAATGAAGGTGATGAGCTGCGGGTGGGGGGCGTTGATTTATCTGTATTGCACTGTCCGGGACATACACCAGGGCATGTTGTGTTTGTGAATCATGTAGATAAGCTGATTTATATGGGAGATGTTTTATTTAAAGGAGGGGTTGGGCGTAGTGATTTTCCACGCGGTAATCACCGGCAGTTAATTAACTCAATTAAAGATAAACTTCTGCCACTTGGTGATGATTATGAATTTATTCCGGGGCACGGGCCAATGTCGACGCTAGGTCATGAGCGGCAGACTAATCCATTTTTACAGGATGAAGTATCAGGTTGGTGATGTGGCGTAGCGTTTATATTCAATATACCCATCATCTTTCAAGTTGCCTCTTTGTTGGCTGCACTCACTCACCCCGGTCACATAGTTATCTATGCTCCCGGGGATTCGTTCCCTTGCCGTCGCGATGCATCTTGAAATCCATAGGGTATAAGTGTCAATTTGAGGGCTGGCTGATAGTTGTTTGATGGCAACTATAACTGGTTGGAGACTTCAGTCAGATTTTGATCCAGATCACGAAAATAAACGGACATAATGACTCCGTTTGCTCCGGTACGTTTAATCGGCCCTTCAAGGATTTCAACTTCATTCTGATGTACTCAATAAGATTAATATCACAATTGTGTCGGACATCGAATCTTCTGAATGATAAAAGCCGCTGAATTTCAGCGACTTTTCATCGTGAGGTAAATGTTAATTTAGAGTACTGCAACAATGGCTTCACATAGTGGAGCCATGTTTTCTAACGTCAAGCCAGCGACGTTAATACGACCGGAACTGACAGCGTATATGCCAAACTCCTCACGCAGACGTTCTACTTGTTCTTTTGTCAGGCCACTGAATGAGAACATACCATTTTGGCTAATAATAAAGCTGAAATCCTGTTTTGCCCCTTTTTCCTGCAAGGTATTGACAAACAGTTGACGCATACGCTGAATACGTTCGCGCATGGTGGTCAGTTCCTGTTCCCAAGCTGCTTTCAGATCTTCATTTGATAAAATGGTAGTGACAACAGATGCACCATGAGCGGGTGGGTTGGAATAGTTAGCACGGATAATCGCTTTAGCTTGGCTAAATGCTTTTTCTGCTGTATCACTGTCACTAGCAACAATAGTACAGGCACCGACACGTTCATTGTATAGGCCAAAGTTTTTGGAGTAAGAGCTGGCAACAATCAGTTCATTATGATTTTTCGCAAAAATACGTAGGCCTTCTGCGTCTTCGTTCAGGCCCTTGGCAAATCCTTGATAAGCGAAATCAAAAATAGGCAACCAGCCTTTCTCCGCAGACATTTCTGCCAGCTTAGCCCATTGTGCCGGGGTTGGATCGATGCCCGTCGGATTGTGGCAGCAACCGTGGAACAGAACAACATCACCTGGCTGAGCTTCAGACAGGCTTGCTAGCATGTCTTCGAAATTCAGCGCGTGTTTTTCAGCGTCATAGTATTTATATTCACAGACTTCCAAACCGGCGGCGGAAAAAACGTTTTTATGGTTTGGCCAGGTTGGGTTGCTAATCCAAATGCGTTTAGCATTAGTCTGTTTGGCAATGAAATCCGCAGCAATACGTAAAGCACCTGTACCGCCTGGGCTTTGTGCTGTGCGGGCGCGTTTATCTGTGACGACTGGGTGATCTTTGCCAAACAGTAATTCTTGAGTTACGCGGCCAAATTCAGCTAAACCGCTAATCGGCAGATAATTCTTTGTTGTTTCGTTTTCCAGCAAATATTGTTCAGCTTTTTTAACACTACTCAGAACAGGAGTTTTTCCTGTTTCATCTTTATAGACACCGATACCAAGGTTGATTTTATTTGTACGAGGATCAGAACGGAAACTATCGGCTAAGCCAAGAATAGGGTCGGCAGGCGCTGCGGTAATTTTCTCAAACATGTTTGTAATTCCAAAGCTCAGAGTTAAGCCCAAAAGGGTAGTCAGGTTAACGCCGCTAAAACGGTTTGCCAACTATTTGTCGTAAAAAGAAGATAATCTTGTGAGGCAGTTTGCGGAGTGAGAAAAAGTTGGAATAGTAGAGAGAAAACATAAGACTAAAAAAGCAGCACCTAAGCGCTGCTTTCTCTTCATGATGCTTAACTTGTTCAGCTAAATCTAATTTACCAACGGTAATTAGAATTGGTAAACCATACCTACGCCAACAACGTTATTAGTGTTGATACCACTCTCTCTGGTGAATTCATTGCTATCCAGCAGGTTGATTTTGTAATCAATATAGGTAGTCAAGTTTTTGTTGAAGTAGTAGAAAGTACCGACCGAGATATATTTTACGAGATCGCGGCTGTTGGATTCTTTCCCGTCATGATCGAGGTCACCAAGCAGATTTTTACCTTTGGACTGAACGTATGCCAGAGATGGACGTAAACCGAAATCGAACTGATATTGAGCAGTCAATTCGATGTTCTGGGTTTTGTTAGCGATATTTTCCATATTATCTTCACCAACTTTTCCACCGAAGCGGGTCATGTTACGGGTTTCACCGTACATGGCAGCCAGGTAGATGTTGTTGGCATCGTATTTGGCACCAATGTTCCATGACTCAGCGCGATCACCCAAGGCAGTAGAACCTTTATTGGTATCAATATCATAGGCAGTTTTTTGCGCAGAAGTACGGGCAGAGTTAGAGTATGCACCACCGACGCTAATACCATAACCTACGTCATAGGTTGCAGCGAAACCGTAACCATCACCGTTGTCTTTACGGTTGATACGGCTATTAGCCGTGTTTTCACTATTTTCACCCTGATATTGCAGGGCAAAATTCAGGCCATCAACCAGACCGAAGAAATCGGTATTGCGGTAAGTCAACAGACCAGTAGAACGGCCGGTCATGAAGTTATCAGTCTGCGCCATTGAGTCGCCACCAAATACTGGCAACACATCGGTCCAAGCGTTGACATCATAAACCACACCGTAGTTACGGCCGTAGTTCAGTGAACCGTAGTCAGAGAGTTTCAAACCAGCGAAAGCTAAACGCGTTTTGGTTTCTTCGTCAGTACCTTCTGCGCGGTTACCTTTGATATTGTATTCCCAACGGCCAAAACCGGTCAGTTGGTCATTAACTTGAGTTTCACCTTTGAAACCCAGACGGGCGAAGGAGTTATCGCCATCTTCGCCACTTTTGTTGTTAGCGAATTTGTGCTGGACTTCAACTTTACCGTATAGGTCCAGTTTGTTGCCGTCTTTATTATAAACTTCAGCTGCATTTGCTGCCCCAGCAGCTAACAGAGCTGGGATTACTACTGCAAGAACATTGCGTTTCATCATTATTATTACCCTCATTGGTGTTATTCGGACACCTGCCACTGCCAAAAATAATTCTTTAAAAATCTACGGAACTATTTGTGAGAGTTTAGTGTCGTCTGTTTCGCTGTCAAGTGTTTCATTGGTTGTTATTTTTATCCACTCACAAAATGCTATAAAAAAGAAAATTTAGTAAAAATGTGAAATAAAGTGTTTCAAAATGTAAATGAGAGATTATTTTTTAATCTCTGGTTGGTCCAGTTGATCAAAAAAGTGAAAAATGACTCGAAGTTAGTGGCGGAAGAAAATTACCTGTTGATCTTAATAAAAAGAGTAAAATGTGGTGTTTATTTCATCAATCATATTTCTTATATGTAACTTACTGATATGCTTGTCGATGTGTTGCATATCATTTTTTAACAGATACCTGATAATGATTCTTCTTGGAAGAAGTAGTGCTCACTTTAAGTGAGCACCATACACATGTTAATTGGATTTTCTATTAATCTACCTAATTCATTTCAGATTGTTAGAATTGATATACCAAACCTATACCCACAGCGTTATTCGTATTGACATCGAGATATTTGGTGAAGGGGGTGTCATGGACTAAGTTGATTTTGTAATCAACATAGGCAGACAAATTTTTGTTAAAGTTATAATAAGAGCCAATAGAGAGATATTTTACCCAGTCTTGATGAGTGAAAAAAGTTGTTCCCCTGGATTGAACATATGCCAGAGATGGGCGCAGACCAGAATCCAACTGATATTGGGCAGTTAATTCGATATTACGAGTTTTTGCAGAGACAATATCTTGGTAGCCGAAAGAGGTCATATTGTGAGTTTCGCCATACATGGCAGCCAGATATAGGTTGTTTGCATCATATTTGGCCCCAACGTTCCACGCCTCAGCCCTTTCACCACGAGCGACAGAGGTAACGAGTCTTTCATGTGTAATAGGGCGGTCAGAATTGGAGTAGGCTCCTCCTACGCTGATACCATTACCGATATCATAAGTAACGGAGAGGCCGAAACCGTCACCGTTACTACCACCGTTGGGCTTACTACGACTACCGTATTTACTGTGTGAATTGCGGCTGTTTTTGCTGTCTTCGTCGTTCTTACCTTGGTATTGCAGGGCGAAGTTCAGACCATCAACCAGGCCAAAGAAATCCGTATTGCGATAAGTCAAGACACCGGTAGCACGATTAGTCATGTAGGTGTCAGCTTGCGACATGGAATCAGCGCCGAATACTGGCAGTACATCAGTCCAGGCATTGACGTCATAGAGAACACCGTAATTACGACCATAGTCTAGAGAACCATATTTAGCCAATTTTAGACCCGCGAAACCTAGACGGGTTTGATTACCTTCGGAATCATTTGCCTCAGCTTTGTTGGCCTGAATATTGTATTCCCAACGACCATAACCGGTCAGTTGGTTATTGATTTGGGTTTCACCTCTGAAACCCAGACGAACATAGCTTGCATCACCATCTTCACTATATATAGGATATGTATCTGATTTTTGGGTAATTTTAGCGAATTGATGACGTACATCAACTTTGCCATAAAAATCCAGTTTATTACCGTTTTTGTTATAAATTTCAGCGGCATTTGCTACACCAGCAGTCAACATCACTGGGATGACCACGGAAAAGATACTACCCTTCATTATTGTTACCTTCATTTAATTACTATTGTTAATGACCATCATTGGCGTTATTCGGACATCTGTTACTGACAGAAATAATTCCTTTAAGAAACTCGTTGAAATTATTTATGAAAATATCGTGCTGTCCGAGTCGGGGCACAGTTTTTCATTAGCTGTGGATTTTATCTATCATTTAATTGATACAAAGTGACGATTTTTGTAATAAAGTGAAAATAATATATTGCAAAATGTAAATGAAATAGGATTTTTGATCGTGTCTTGAATTGGAAGCATAAAAAAAGCCAGCTTTTGCTGGCTTTATACATAATGATTTTTTAATGTTTGTTTTACGCAATCATTAGAAGTTTGCGCTTCTTGGTGTGCGTGGGAATGGGATGACATCACGTACATTTGGTACACCAGTCACGTAAGCAACCAGGCGTTCAAAGCCCAGCCCGAACCCGGCGTGAGGTACGGTGCCATAACGACGCAGATCACGGTACCACCAGTAATCTTCTTTATTAAGCCCCATCTCTTCCATACGCTTATCCAGCATATCCAGACGCTCTTCACGCTGTGAGCCACCGATAATTTCGCCAATGCCTGGTGCAAGTACGTCCATTGCCGCGACAGTTTTACCGTCGTCGTTCATTCGCATATAGAAGGCTTTAATATCTTTTGGATAGTTTTTCACGACAACCGGAGCTTGGAAATGTTTCTCTGCCAGATAACGTTCATGTTCCGAAGAAAGGTCAACTCCCCAGAAGACTGGATTTTCAAATTTCTGGCCGCAGTTTTGCAGAATTTCAATGGCACTGGTGTAATCAATCTGAGCAAAGTCAGAATTGATAAATTTTTCCAGGCGGGTGATAACATCTTTATCTACGCGTTCAGCGAAGAATTGCAGATCATCAGCACGCTCTGCCAATGCGGCTTTGAAAACATATTTCAGCATATTTTCAGCTAATGTGGCGGCATCATTGAGGTTAGCGAAGGCGATTTCTGGTTCAAGCATCCAGAATTCTGCCAGATGGCGGCTGGTATTAGAGTTTTCAGCACGAAAAGTCGGGCCGAATGTGTAAACTTTGCTTAATGCACAAGCGTATGCCTCACCGTTCAATTGTCCGGATACGGTCAGAAAAGCTTCGCGGCCGAAAAAATCTTGGTTGAAATCCACTTCACCTTTGTCAGTTAAAGGCAGATTTTGTAGATCCAGCGTAGAAACGCGGAACATTTCGCCAGCACCTTCTGTATCAGCAGCTGTTATCAATGGGGTGGAAACCCAGAAGTAACCATTTTCATGGAAGAAACGGTGTAGCGCTTGAGCAAGGGTATGGCGCATACGAGCAACGGCACCAATCAGGTTGGTACGTGGACGCAGGTGAGCCACTTCGCGCAGGTATTCAATGCTGTGGCGTTTAGCGGCCATGGGATAGGTATCAGGATCTTCAACCATACCGATCACGACGATTTTCGTCGCTTGCAGTTCAAAATTCTGCCCTTGACCAAGGGAAGCAACGACTGTTCCTGTCACTTCGACAGAACAACCGGTAGTTAAATGCAGAACTTCATCCTGATAATTGGGCAAATTATTATTAACGACGGCCTGTAATGGATTAAAGCAGGAACCGTCATAGACGGCGAGGAAAGAGATGCCAGCTTTAGAATCTCTCCTTGTACGTATCCAGCCGCGAACGGTGACTTCACTATCAACCGCAACCCGGCCTTGCAGTACGTCGACTACAGGCGCTACGCTCATAGATTTCTCTCTTCTTTATCAGTTCAAGTTTATGAAAATGAATATCCCCACAAGGGGCAACTTATTCTATGTTACTTGCCCTGTTTCAGGAAACAAGGGGAAATCATCAATTTAAACGGTGAAATAGAGGGGAAAGCGCACTTTTCAGATGTGCTGCTGCCTTATTTGCCAGCAGCACAGTGGTATTTTTTAATGAAACTTGAGTTAACAAGCTTGTTTAACCTGGGGTATATCAAAAGCGGCGCGTAGCCTGTTAACAAACTCGTTATCTTCGCAAATGGTTTTGCCAGGGCTGTCTGAAAGCTTTGCGACTGGTTTGCCATTACACTCGATAAGTTTGATGACGATATTCAGTGGCTTAACCCCTGGGATATTGCAGGTAAGCTGTGTACCGATACCGAAAATCAGGTTTATTCTGTTGTGGAAATGACGATAGAGCGCTAGCGCTTTTTGGAAGTCCAGGCTGTCAGAGAACACGAGGGTCTTCGTCATTGGGTCGATACCCAGTTTTTGGTAGTGAGCGATCGCTTTTTCACCCCATTGAACGGGATCACCCGAATCATGGCGTAAGCCTTGATAATTTTTGGCAAACTGGGCATCAAAGTCCCGCAGAAACGCGTCCATTGTAATGCAGTCAGTCAAGGCAATACCTAATTGGTTAGGATATTCTTTCAGCCAACTCTGTAATGCTTCTCGTTGACTGCTAGCCAGATCCGGGCTGATTTGCTGATGAGCTTGAAACCACTCATGCGCTTGTGTTCCAACAGGAGGGAGTCCAAGCTGTTGTGCAAGTTGGTAATTGCTAGTGCCAATCAGATAAGGGAAATGCTGTTGCAGCTCACTGACGATAGCGTGTTGAACATGGTGTGAGAAACGACGGCGTGTACCGAAATCCATCAGTTTAAAACTGGAGAGATCGATTCCTTTATTTTCAGCATGTTGATAGAACAGTTTGATCAATTTGCGTAGCTGGTTGACTGCATTTTCCACTGCGTTATCGGGTAAGTGATGACGATGAATTAATTCACTGATTAACGCCAGTAATGGGACTTCCCACATAATCACTTCATGCCATAATCCTGAAATATGGATAGCTAATTGACCGCCATTTGTAACAGAAATATTGACTTGCTGTGGATTAAAACGAAAGGTTTTTAACCAGCCCAGATAATCAGCCTTGAAAAAAGGCAGACTGGAAAGGTAATTAAATTCAGCATCGGTTAATGCCAGATCAGCCATCATATTAACTTGATGACGTAATTCTGTGGCATATTCACCTAGCAGTTCATCGCCGCGGCAGCGAAACTCCGCAACAACAGGAATGTGGCTGTAGCGGTGGTACACTGCTTGTTGCATATGAAGTTTATAAGCATCAGTATCAAGCAGTGATTTAATAATTGGGGTAGCGTCTAGTGTCATAGCGCGTTATGCATCCTCACGGAGCGTATTCGTATTAGCTAAATCGATAAAGTTGGAAGAGTATACCGGGATTATTTTGTTATTGAAGTCACATAACGTCATATAGTTCACCAAAATATCGAAGCTAAAAAGGGTCTTTGGTTAAATGCTATCATGTTATTTGATCATTAAGTGATAACAAGCACCAAAGAGTAAACATATTCCTTACATAACATCATACTCGTTCTTAATGAATGTTAAATGCCAGAAGGTGCGTTGTTCACTCTTGAAATTCAACCTCTTTCTATGGCAGCGTAAGGTCTAGTATTGAATTAATTCCATCAGGTATGAAACAAAAAGGTTTCTTATGACACAACAGCGACAAGCTAAGTACCGCCGGGATTATCGCGCTCCCGACTATACGATTTCTGATATTGAACTCGATTTTAATCTTGATGCCGATAACACGGAAATCACTGCAATCAGCCAGATAAAACGTTTGAGTCACGAAATAACGCCATTAGTGTTGGATGGTGAAGATTTGATATTGAAAAGTCTTCATGTGAATGGTCAACCGTGGGCGCATTACCGTGAACAGGAGGGGGCGTTAGTCATTGAGCAGTTGCCGGCTCAGTTCACTTTGAAAATTGTCAATGAGATCCATCCATCGAAAAATACGGCGCTGGAAGGCTTGTATGTTTCTGGTGATGCACTTTGTACTCAGTGTGAAGCAGAAGGGTTTCGCCACATTACTTATTATCTCGATCGGCCTGATGTATTGGCTCGTTTTACAACACGTATCACAGCCGATAAAGCCAAGTATCCGTATCTGCTTTCAAACGGTAACCGGGTTGAGCGGGGAGAAACCGATGATGGACGTCATTGGGTGAAATGGCAAGATCCATTCCCAAAACCATGTTATCTGTTTGCTCTGGTCGCAGGTGATTTTGATGTGTTGCGCGATATTTTTACGACGCGTAGTGGCCGTGAAGTTGCATTGGAGCTGTTTGTTGATCGTGGCAATCTCGATCGGGCTGATTGGGCAATGATCTCCCTGAAAAATGCTATGAAGTGGGATGAAACCCGTTTTGGCCTTGAGTATGACCTCGATATTTATATGATTGTTGCGGTGGATTTCTTTAATATGGGCGCTATGGAGAATAAAGGGCTGAATGTCTTTAACTCCAAATATGTGCTGGCAAAATCTGAAACTGCGACTGATAAAGATTACCTTAATATAGAAGCTGTGATCGGCCACGAATATTTCCATAACTGGACCGGGAATCGCATTACTTGTCGCGATTGGTTCCAACTGAGTTTAAAAGAGGGATTGACGGTATTCCGTGATCAGGAATTTAGCTCTGATCTTGGCTTTCGTTCTGTTAATCGTATTAATAATGTGCGTGTTATGCGTTCGGCACAGTTTGCGGAAGATGCCAGTCCAATGGCCCATCCAATTCGCCCGGATAAAGTGATTGAGATGAATAATTTCTATACCCTGACTGTGTATGAGAAGGGCGCGGAAGTTATTCGTATGATTCATACCCTGCTAGGTGAAGAGCAATTCCAGGCAGGGATGCAGCTTTATATCCATCGTCATGATGGTAGTGCTGCAACATGTGATGATTTTGTTCAGGCAATGGAAGATGCATCAAATGTGGATTTGTCACTTTTCCGTCGCTGGTATAGCCAGTCTGGTACACCAGTATTAACAGTCCGCGATGAATATAATACAGAAAAGCAGCAATATAAGTTGCATGTCAGCCAGATGACACCCACTACCGCCGATCAAAAAGAGAAGCAGCCTCTGCATATTCCCCTGGATATTGAGCTTTATGACAGCAAGGGTCATGTGATTCCGTTACGTTATGATGGTCAACCGGTTCACAATGTATTGAATGTGACTAATGCAGAACAGACGTTTGTATTTGATGATGTGCCATCACTGCCGGTTCCCTCTTTATTGCGGGAATTCTCAGCACCAGTGAAACTGGATTACACATTCAGTGATCAGCAATTGGCATTCTTGATGAAACATGCTCGCAATGCGTTTTCACGTTGGGATGCGGCTCAGTCGTTGATGGCAAACTATATCAAATTGAATATTATCCGTTACCAGCAGAAGCAGCCGATCGAACTGCCAATGCATGTGGTGGATGCTTTCCGCGCGGTGTTATTGGATAAAGAGATTGATCCGGCTCTGGCTGCTCATATTCTGGCTTTACCATCAGAGAGTGAGATAGCAGAACTGTTTACGATTATTGATCCTAAAGCGATTCATGAAGTTTTGGATACCATCACCCGTACTTTGGCTCAGGAAATGGCTGATGAATTTGCGGTGGTTTATAACGCTATCAAGATCGGTGCATATCGCGTCGCTCATCAGGATATTGCTAAGCGCTCTCTGCGTAATATCTGTCTATATTATTTGGCTTTTGGTCATCAAGAGCAGGCTGATAAAGTGGTATCAAATCAATATCATCAATCTGACAATATGACTGATGCACTGGCGGCATTATCTAGCGCGGTGCTGGCAGAGTTGCCTTGCTGTGATCAACTCATGGCGGAATTTGATGGTAGATGGTATCAGGACGGCCTGGTGATGGATAAATGGTTCAGCTTACAGGCAAGTAGCCCGGCGGTAGATGTTTTGGCTAATGTACGCCATCTTCTGAATCATCGTTCATTTAGTATGAGTAACCCAAACCGGGTGCGTGCTCTGATTGGGACATTTGTTAACAATCCGGTTGCATTCCATGCTGAAGATGGCAGTGGTTATCAATTCTTGATGGAAATTTTGACTGATCTTAACAGCCGTAACCCACAGGTTGCTTCCCGTTTAATTGAACCGCTGATTCGTCTGAAACGTTATGATGAAAAACGTCAAAACATGATGCGTAGTGCGTTGGAGCAGTTAAAAGGATTGGAAAATCTGTCTGGTGATCTGTTTGAAAAAATTACCAAGGCATTAGAAAGCTGATAGCTATTTATTTATCGGGCTTATGGTTATTTAGCCCGATATTTTTTCCAATTTATCTTCTGGATAATAAATTTCTTCTTGCAAGCATTGGGTTGGAAGTAAAATGCAGTGGTCAGTATCTTATGGTAAAACTGATATGTGGTTAATTTTTATGTCTCTATGGTATTATCGTTAATTTAAGGGTGGTCAACCAGTAACTTTAGAGGATAAAAGAATGGCTTTACTTACAATGGATACACATACAGCAGTTAAGGCACTCAAAGCGTCTGGTTTTAACGATGAGCAGTCTGAAAAAATCGTTGAAGTTATTACAGAACTGCAAAACATAAGCGTTGTCACCAAAGCAGATCTAACAGTTGCTACTGAGAGCATTAAAACCGATATTGGTACTATAAAAACAGATTTAGATTGGATTAAGAAACTGACATTAGCAGTTGGTATTGCTGTTGTTATTGCGGCATTGAAATACATTTTTATTGGTTGATGCTTGATACTTATAGTATGAAAATTGCTCAAGATATTAAAGAACATCCATTGGTTTGCTCTCCTTTGAGTTGTTCGAGGGAAGCAAAGTATCTTGAGCAAAGACGTCAACGATTGTCGTCACTAGTGTATTCTTGTTATACCAATGCATTTTCCCGACTCTCACGCGCAACATCTGGGAGAGATTTGCTTCTAATTAGCATATTTCTGTAGATTCAGCCCATGTCATTCGGTTACTCTACTTGCCGAAATATTTTTGGGGATTAAAAATGAGTGTTTTTTAGCTCAAAAATCTTCAAATGGTATCTGAGTGTGTATAGAGACATGTGTAGTTTAATGTTTATAAATTAATTAATGGGTTTAGAATTATGTGCTACCCACTAGTCAGGAAAGCGTTGTTCCAGCTTGATCCGGAACGAGCACACGAATTAACCTTCCGCCAGCTCAAGCGTATTACCGGTACTCCTTTCGAGTTTCTGATCCGCCAGTCAGTTGCGACGAAGCCTGTTACTTGTATGGGCCTGTCATTTAAAAATCCCCTCGGTCTGGCCGCGGGCCTTGATAAAGATGGCGATTGTATTGATGCATTTGGTGCAATGGGATTTGGTTTTATTGAAATTGGCACCGTAACCCCACGCGCTCAGGCAGGAAATGATAAGCCGAGATTATTCCGTATCGTTGAAGCAGAAGGGTTAATTAACCGTATGGGCTTCAATAATCTTGGTGTTGATAACCTGGTAGAGAATGTCAAAAAGGCAAAATATGGTGGAGTTATTGGGATCAATATTGGCAAAAATAAAGATACACCAGTAGAGCATGGAAAAGATGATTATTTAATCTGTATGGATAAAGTTTATCCTCACGCTGGTTATATCACAATTAATATCTCTTCGCCCAACACTCCGGGCTTAAGAACACTGCAATATGGCGAAGCGTTGGATGATCTATTATCTGCGATTAAAAATAAACAGGGTGAACTTCAGCAAAAATACCAAAAATATGTCCCTGTTGCGGTGAAAATCGCACCGGATCTTTCTGAAGAAGAGTTGATTCAAATTGCAGATAGTTTAATTCGTCATAATATCGATGGTGCTATTGCCACTAATACAACGTTAGATAAGAGCTTAGTTGAAGGGCTTAACTATTGCCAACAAGCTGGTGGGTTAAGTGGTCGGCCGGTTCAGTTACGTAGTACAGAAGTTATTCGTCAGCTCTCTCAAGAATTAAGAGGTAAAATTCCTGTTATCGGTGTTGGTGGAATAGATTCACTTATCTCTGCCAGAGAAAAAATAGCGGCGGGGGCTTCTTTAATACAGATTTTCTCTGGATTTATCTATTATGGTCCAAAATTAATCAAAGATATCGTCAATCATATCTAGATCTTTCTGTTAATTTATCATTGGGGGTTTATTTTTACCCCCAACTCGTCTATATTCATTCTGATCGCCTAAATTTTATCTGTATCTTCGCATATCTTTTAATTATGGCAGGACTTATTTTACTGAATAGCGGGCAAGTTATTTACAATCTGTTTGGCGATGTAAACTTTCCTGGTATATACCCTATGGATTTCAAGGTGCATCGTGACGACAAGGGAGCGAATCCCCGGGAGCATAGGTAACTATGTGACCGGGGTGAGTGAGTGCAGCCAACAAAGAGGCAACTTGAAAGATAACGGGTATAAAAGGATAATTCATGAATATTAAACCCGATGACCAATGGCGCTGGTATTTTGATGCTGACCATGACCGTGTGATGCTCGATCTGTCTAATGGTATGGTTTTTCGTTCCTGTTTTCCTGCTAAGATGCTGATACCCTATGCAATGGGAGAAACTTCATTTTCTGTAGAAGATGCGACGCTTTATTATTGTTTTGAAGAGCAGACACGCCGAATTAATATTTCAGATGAGTCCAGGGCTGAATTAGTTCTTAATGCGTTAGTGGCGTTCCGCTTTATTAAGCCACAAATGCCAAGAAGCTGGTATTTTTCTCGTTTTGCCATGATAGAGAAGCCGGTACAAGGAGAGCTGATTCAGGTACGGCTCCAGGATTGCGGGACAGATGCTATATTCTTAGTAGTAGAGGTCGGGGATAGTGCGAGCCTTTGTCTGCTAGCTCAATCGCAATTAAAGTTATCCGATCGGGTAATGAATTTTTGTGATCCAATTAAGATTATGAATGATCGATTGATGCCATTTGTGGAACCTATTTATACGCCAATTTATGGCACTGCGATTTGATTTGGGTTTAAGATCCCATTGTTCTGTGATTTCCAAGAGTAAAGACACTTTTTGAAAATAGAGCGACAAGTCAGAAGATAATCACTGTTTTTAATTAAGAAAATTGTTCTTTATCATTTGAGGAAATTTTATCGCATTCACATCTTCCCATCTGATTATGAGTAAGTCACTCTTTTCTTGTGTTCTAAAATCTCCTGTTGGCTATTATCACAGAAATTTGCCTATTATACCCTATGGATTTCAAGATGCATCGCGACGGCAAGGGAGTGAATCCCCGGGAGCATAGATAACTATGTGACCGGGGTGAGCGAGTGCAGCCAACAAAGAGGCAACTTGAAAGATGACGGGTATATATGTAATAGCTACAGCTCACTCATTTGAAGCAGGCATGAAAAATAGATAAGAAGCGCTTTTATAATTTCCTCCCCTCTGGATAACATTAGTTCCGAGATGGGGAGGAGAGATAATGAAGTTAATTAGCACGATTTTCGAAGATTAATTGTTCTGCGTGATGGGATATTGCCGCTAATGCGTCGTGACTGGAGTAATCGTCTTGGACGATTTGTGCGCGTTGTTTAAACAAGTTTGTACGTAGCATATTTTCCACTGTTTGCTTAAGCTGAGATTCAGTAGGTTGTGCTGTATCCAGATTAATACCGCATCCAGCCCATACGACGCGAAACGCTGTTTCCTGTTTGCCTTCTCCTGTATCGGCAATGAGCACTGGTGTACCGTGGTTAAGGGCATAATTAATGGTTCCGTAACCCCCGTTGGATATTAGCAATGAAGCTTTTGGTAGCCAGTGCTCAAATGAGATAAATTCTTCGATACGTGCGTTGTCGGGGATGTTCTCTGGCTGTATTTCTACTGATCTACCACCGGTAGTTGCTAATACACGCACAGGTAATGTAGCCAGTGCACGCAATGTGGGGAAAACTAACTGGTTTAGATCGGTATTAGACATAGTACCTTGAGTGACTATAACCAATGGGCGTGGATCACCTTCTTCCCATAATTGAGGTGATTCTGTTATCGGTGCGGGGTTGGGGAGTGGGCCAATAAAATGGACTGTATTAGGTAATCCTTCTCGTGGGTATTCAAATGCCAGGGTTGAAAGTTGCAAAAAGCGGTCAGAGCCCAAAATGACTTCATCGTTGAAAAATCTAGTTAACGTAGCGCATCCTGACTGCGCTAACGCATCGTTGAAGCTATCCTGTACTTCGGTTATTAGTTGTCGGGTTTCCTCATCTACGAGTTGTTCATGTGTCAATTCTGATGGTAATAATGCGGGTGGGATACGTGGCCCCCAGAAAATTGAATCTTTCGAAGAGTAAGCCAGAGGCGTTATGCCAATTATGATCACGGGAAGGCGATGAGCTTTTTCTTTTTGCAGTAGTGGCAATATGCCATAAAAGCAATTCTCGGCTATCAGTAATTCTGCTTGCTGCTCATGGATGATTTGTTGTAGTTGGCGGTCGAGGAATGGGATTGGGCTACAGAAGAAATCTTTAAACGCTAGTGCCATTTGCAGATTTCCTGGCGGCAGGTGCGCTCGGTCAGGAAAACGTTGCTTTAAGTGGCGGTAATCAAAGTCTATCTGCTCATCAAAAGGGATAAATTGTGCGTTTAAAGCTTCTACTTGTTGGCGAAATAATGCGCCAGTGAAGACAGTTACTTGATGTCCTTGTGTTATCAGTGATTGAGTTACCTTTAACATCGGATAGACATGCCCGGGTGTTGCAACCGCGGCAATGACAATTCGTGCCATAATTTGCTCCTTTGTACTGTTTTGATTTAATTACGCTAGTTAGCTCCTGACTCAGGGGGTGATTATTTTATGACTACTATTATAAATTAATTACAGAAATAATAATTAATTATTACAATAATCACTTTGATTTATTTTTTATGATGTAATGAAATATGCCGATTTCCTCTCCCTGTCGGTCTGTGTTAGCACCAAAACGGAGAGGAAAGAAGAAGGTATCTAGGGTTTAATTAATGTGGTTTTGTTCGAGAATTAATTGTTCTACGTGACGGGATATGGCTGCTAATGCATCATGTTTTGCGTAATCTTTTTGGACAATTTGCGCACGTTGTTTAAACAAGTCTGTACTCAGCATATTTTCCACTGTTTGCTTAAGTTGAGATTCAGTGGGATGTGCTGTATCCAGATTAGTACCGCATCCAGCCCATACAACACGAAACGCTGCTTCCTGCTTGCCTTCTCCTGCATCGGCAATAAGTAATGGTGTTCCGTGGCTGAGAGCATAATTGATGGTTCCGTAGCCCCCGTTGGATATCAGCAATGAAGCTTTCGGCAGCCAGTGCTCAAATGAAATAAATTCTTCGACGCGCACGTTTTCAGGTAGATCTTTACTCAGTGTTTCTACCGATCTGCCACCGGTGGTTGCCAATATACGTACCGGTAATGTAGTCAGTGCACGCAATGTGGGGAGAATCAACTGATTTAAATCGGTATTGGAAATAGTACCCTGAGTAACTATAACTAATGGACGTGGATCATCTTCTTCCCATAATTGAGGTGATGTTGTGGTTGGTGCAGGGTTAGGAAGTGGCCCAATAAAATGGACTGTATCAGGCAATCCTTCTCGTGGATATTCAAATGCCAGAGTTGAGAGTTGCAAAAAGCGATCAGCACCAAAGATGACTTCATCGTTGAAAAGTCTGGTTAATGCAGAGCCTCCTGACTGGACTAATGAATTATTGAAACTATCCTGCACTTCGGCTATGAGTTGTTGGTTGGCTTTATCGACGAGCTGTTCATGTGTCAATTCTGGTGGTAATACCGCAGGTGGGATACGTGGCCCCCAGAAAATTGAATCTTTCGAAGAGTAAGCCAGAGGTGTTATACCAATGACTATCACTGGAAGACGATGGGTTTTTTCTTCTTGCAGCAGGGATAATATGCCATAAAAGCAGTTCTCGGCTATAAGTAGATCTGCTTGTTGTTCACGGATAATTTGCCGTAATTGGCGGTCAAGAACTGGGATTGGGGTGGAGAAGAAATTCTTGAATGCTAGTGCCATTTGTACATTTCCCGGAGGAAGTTGAGCACGGTCGGGAAAATGCTGTTCTAAATGGCGGTAGTCAAAATCTACCTGTTGATCAAAAGGAACAAATTGTGCGCTTAAAGCTTCTACCTGTTGGCGAAATAATGCACCGGTAAACACGGTTACCTGATGTCCTTGTGCTATTAGTGATTGAGCGATCTTTAACATTGGATAGACATGTCCAGGGGTTGCGAGCGCTGCAATGATGATACGTGCCATGACTTACTCCTTTGGTGTTTTGTCTGAGTGACTTAAGTTCCTGATTAGAGTGTAATCATTTTATGACAGTAGTTATAAATTCATTATGGTAATAATTAATTCATTATTGTAATAATAAATTCGTTATAATAATCACCATTGTGATTGATTTATAAAATTTATTGATTTCTTCTCCCTTTTAAGCGGTGTTAGCGCCAAAATGGGAAGGAAGGGGAGAGGAATTGGAGTTCAACGTGCCAACTTATGGCACGTTAGTCTGATTCTAATTTAAAAATCTATTCTTCGCTATTATTAAGAATAAGGTTGCTCTTTGGAACACAACAGCAAACTAAAATATGGCCGTCGTTTTTAATCGCCGTGGCTTTTAAAGGAGAAACCTCACCCTTAATTAAAGAAAGTTTACAGCATCCACATATTCCTGCCCGACATGAATAGGGTACTCTAATTTTTTGTTGTTCCAGTTGTTCTAAAATGATTTGTTGATTATTACCTGTAAAGGTTTTTCCATTATATTCAATAGTGACAGATTGCTCATTTATTTTTGGTAAATCAATATCTTCGACTTTTTCACTACTGCCATATTTACGCGGATCTTTTTTAGCTAATATAGTGACATTATCTCCGATTCTAATAATACCACTTGAACGGGCAATGAGATTCTGACCAAAATCGACATCACCATTTTCTGCTGTACGGAATGATTGCAATGTCGCTAATGGCTCTCCGTTAGGATTTTTAATGCCTTTATCAATGCTGACGGTGGTCAGAATACAGCGACTACACGGTTTGGGTAAATCAAAAATAACATCGCCAATCTGAATTGATTGCCAACTGTCTTCTGCAAATGCTTCTGCACCGGTAATAACAATATTTGGACGAAATTGTTCTAATTTAATACTGGCCGGGCAACGTTGTTGTAATAAATGAAATGAGGCTTCATTAATAAGAAGAAATGGATAACCATCCGCAAATGATAATGGAATTTCGGGGTGTTTTTTTACTCTGCGGGTTAATTCATGGCTTAACCAGCGTAATTGCACCGGAATGTCAAAGAAACTACTTAGCCATCGGTTAACGGTTTCTGGTGCAATGAGAGCCGTAAAATGGTTGCCCCATACTTCCGTAGGTTGCTGTTCAGGTAGGAAATCACTGTAAAGTACGGTGGCATTTTCTCCATTGGGCGCACGCAGATAAATACCGTTATTTAACATAGCCGGAGTAAATAACAACATCTGAGGATATTTACGGGCGGTAATAAAAGTCCCGTCTGTCATTGTGATCATAAAATTGCGATCAAATATAAGGCCGCTTTCACTGACTAATGCATGGGAAAGTTGTAAACCACGCATAGACTTTACCGGGTGGGTATACAGGCGAGACAGAGTGATCATCTGTTAATCTCCATGAAACATTTTTTACATGCGCAACTTTATGACATGTCACTTAGATTAGCTATAATGCGTAACAATTTTCTTTCTTGGTGATATGTAACATGAACTCTCTGTTTGCCAGCACGGCGCGTGGATTAGAAGAATTATTGAAGAACGAACTGGAAATGCTGGGTGCGCAATCATGCAAAATTGTGCAAGGCGGAGTTCATTTTCAAGGTGATGGCAAAGTGATGTATAAAAGTCTGATGTGGAGCAGGCTGGCATCACGTATTTTGCTACCGCTAAACGAATTTAATGTTTATAGCGATTTAGATCTCTATCTTGGCGTTCAGTCTATTGATTGGAGCCAGATTTTTTCTGTAGAAAGTACTTTCTCTGTGCATTTCAGTGGCACAAATGAAGAGATACGGAATACTCAATATGGCGCACTCAAAGTTAAAGACGCCATTGTCGATAGCTTTACTCGTAAGTTGGATCAACGCCCCAATGTGGCAAAGCAACAGCCGGATGTTTGCATTAATGTTTTTTTGAATAAAGAGAAAGCCAGTGTTGCATTGGATTTGAGTGGTGATGGTTTGCATATCCGAGGTTATCGCGATCTTGCTGGTCAAGCCCCACTGAAAGAAAATCTGGCTGCTGCGATTATTCTACGTTCAGGCTGGCAGATTGGTACTCCGATGGTCGATCCTATGTGTGGTTCTGGCACATTATTGATTGAAGCCGCAATGATGGCGGCTGATCGTGCTCCTGGGCTTCATCGTAACCACTGGGGCTTTATTGCTTGGTTGCAACATGATGAAGAAATTTGGCGTGAGGTGACCACAGAAGCGCAGATCCGCTTTCGTAAAGGTCTTCAGGAGACAGCTTCCCGTTTTGTTGGTTCTGATATTGATCGCAGAGTGCTGGATATGGCTCGGTCAAATGCTCGTAGAGCCGGGGTTGCGCAGTTGATAACGTTCCAGCAAGGTGATGCCAGTCGTCTGGAAAATCCGTTGCCAGAAGGCCCTGCTGGAACAGTATTAAGTAATCCACCTTATGGTGAGCGTTTGGAAAGTGAGCCGGCATTGATTGCACTACACAGTTTGTTTGGGCGGATAATGAAAAGCCGTTTCCCTAGCTGGCGTCTGTCTCTATTTAGTGCGTCACCTGAATTGCTGAGCTGCTTGCAATTACGGGCTGAACGTGAGTTTAAAGCTAAAAATGGTCCACTGGATTGCGTACAGAAAAATTATCAGTTGTCAGATAAACCGCACTCATCAGAGGTGAATGTGGCGGAAGATTATGCCAACCGCCTGCGCAAAAATGAAAAGAAATTAACTCACTGGGCAAAACAGCAAGGGATTAATTGTTATCGTCTGTATGATGCTGATTTGCCAGAATACAATGTGGCTGTTGACCGTTATGCGGATAAAGTAGTGATTCAGGAATATGCTCCGCCAAAAAGTGTTGATGCTAATAAAGCGCGTCAGCGTTTATTTGATGCTATCAGTGCAACGATGCAAATTCTTGGACTCTCATCAAATCAATTAGTACTTAAAACTCGTCAGCGTCAGAAAGGCAAAAGCCAGTATGAAAAAATGGCAGAAAAACAGGAATTCTTTCTGGTAAATGAGTATGACGCAAAATTCTGGGTCAATTTAACTGACTATTTGGACACTGGCTTGTTCCTTGATCATCGTATTGCACGAAAAATGCTAGGTGAAATGAGTGAAGGAAAAGATTTTCTGAATCTGTTTGCCTATACCGGAGCAGCGACGGTACATGCTGGATTAGGAGGCGCGCGTTCAACAACGACGGTTGATATGTCTCGCACTTATCTTGAATGGGCTGAACGGAACTTACAGGCTAATGAATTAACCGGGCGTCAGCATCGGTTGATTCAGGCAGATTGTCTCGCTTGGTTGGCACGGGCCAATGAACAGTTTGATTTGATTTTTATTGATCCGCCGACTTTTTCTAATTCTAAACGGATGGAAGATACATTTGATGTACAACGCGACCATATCATGTTGATGAGACAGCTTAAGCGCTTGTTGCGTCGTGGAGGAACGCTGATGTTCTCTAATAATAAACGTGGTTTTAAAATGGATTTTGCTGAGTTGGAAAAAGCTGGCTTGGTGGCAGAAGAAATCACCAGTAAAACCCAGTCGCAGGATTTTGCCCGCAATCGTCAGATTCACAACTGCTGGCTATTACGTCATGCTGGTGAGGAAAAATAATTACTATGTCATTGATAAATGTATCTGGTGCGTGGTTGTCGTTCAGTGATGCACCATTACTTGATAATGCAGAATTGCATATAGAAGAAAATGAAAGAGTTTGTCTGGTTGGCCGTAACGGTGCTGGAAAATCTACTTTGTTACGGGTATTAGCAAAAGAGCAGCCGTTGGATGATGGTCAGGTTATTTACGAACAGGATCTGGTTGTCGCCCGCTTACAACAAGATCCCCCCCGTAATATAGAAGGGACGGTTTTTGATTTTGTTGCCGAAGGCGTTCAGGAGCAGGCCGAATATATTAAATCTTTTCATCTGGTCTCCCGTTTGGTGGAGCAGGACCCAAATGAGAAAAATCTTAACCGCCTGGCAGAATTGCAGGAGGTGCTGGATATTCGTGGGTTATGGTCACTGGATAGCCGCATTAATGACGTATTGAAACAGCTCTCTTTACCTGCGGAAGCGAAGCTCTCTTCTCTTTCAGGTGGTTGGTTGCGTAAGGCCGCATTGGGAAGGGCGTTGGTTAGTTTGCCAAAAGTCTTGCTTCTTGATGAACCAACTAACCACTTGGATATTGATACGATTGAATGGCTAGAGAATTTCCTGAAAGATTTTCAGGGTAGTCTTGTTTTCATTTCTCATGACCGTTCATTTATTCGCAATATGGCAACCCGTATCGTCGATTTGGATCGGGGTAAGCTCGTATCGTGGCCGGGTAATTACGATAAGTTTCTTGAAGGCAAAGAAGACGCGTTGCGTGTGGAAGAGATGCAAAATGCTGAATTTGATCGTAAGTTGGCTCAGGAAGAAGTGTGGATACGTCAGGGGATTAAAGCGCGTCGTACTCGTAATGAAGGGCGTGTCAGGGCATTGAAGGCATTACGTATTGAGCGTTCACAACGCCGTGAAGTAATGGGAACCGCTAAAATGCAGATGGGAGAAGCGAGTCGTTCCGGCAAAATTGTCTTTGAGTTGGAAAATGTTAACTATCAAATTGGTGAAAGGAAACTGGTCAATAATTTCAGTGTGCAAATTCAGCGTGGGGATAAGATTGCACTGGTAGGACCAAATGGTTGTGGCAAAACAACTTTACTGAAACTGATGTTAGGTGAGCTGCAATCTGAGAGTGGCCGTGTTCATTGTGGTACTAAACTAGAAATTGCTTATTTTGATCAGCATCGGATAGCACTTGATCCGGAAAGAACCGTAATGGATAACCTGGCTGGAGGTAAACAGGAAGTGATGGTGAATGGTCGTCCTCGTCATGTTCTGGGTTATTTGCAGGATTTTCTGTTTCATCCCAAACGAGCAATGACACCGGTTAAAGCGCTTTCTGGTGGTGAAAGGAACCGATTGTTACTAGCGCGTCTATTCCTGAAACCCAGTAATCTGTTGGTACTTGATGAGCCAACCAACGATCTGGATGTAGAAACATTAGAGTTGCTGGAGGAGCTGGTAGACAATTATACAGGTACTGTATTGCTGGTGAGTCATGATCGTCAATTTGTTGATAACTCCGTGACAGAATGTTGGATTTTTGAAGGTAATGGTGCGATCAATAATTATGTTGGTGGTTATTACGATGCTCAGCAACAGCGCGAACAGGTTGTATCGTTGCGCCAGCAAAATAAGAAAAAACTTCAAACGGAAGTTAAAGTAGAAAAGATTAAGGAACCGCCAAAAAATTCTCGTAACAAAATGAGTTACCATTTATTACGAGAGTTAGAGCAATTACCATCATTGTTGGAGAAACTGGAAGAAGAGCTTGATCAGTTACAATCTCAAGTGAGTGATCCTGAATTTTTTAATCAGCCTCATGTAATAACCCAAAAAATATTGACTGAACTGTCTCAAAAAGAGCAAGCATTAGAAGCGGCTTTTGATCGCTGGCAGGAATTGGAAACATTGAAAACAGTTAATAGTTAACATAATTAGCAGAATCATACTGCGAAATTGTTCTGAGTATGATTCTGTGGATATTCCCGATTTCCTTAACAGGGAGAAAGATCTTGTGTTCCGGTAACCATCATCATGAAATGGTATTGTGCCCTCAATGTGATTTGCTGGTGACATTGCCAGAATGGGTTCAGGGAACGAAGGCAGTTTGTCCTCGTTGTAAGACGACATTAGTCACATGGTGGAAAGAACCTAAACATCAGCCAACAGGTTATGCAGTCAGTGCATTATTTATGCTGTTAATGGCTTGCCTGTTTCCATTTGTCAGCATGAGTGTGGCGGGAATTGGCAGTGAAATTACCTTATCTCAAATCCCTCAGGTGATGTTTAATGAAAATTACGTCAGTGTGGGAACATTCTTTTTGCTCTGTGTTCAACTGGTGCCTGCGTTTTGTATGGTAGCGGTTATTCTCTTGTGCCAGGGTGTTGTTACTTCTCAGAAGATAAAAGTCTGGTTGGCCAGGGTCTTATTCCAGATGAAAAGCTGGTGTATGGTTGAAATCTTTCTGGCAGGGGTGTTAGTCAGCTTCGTTAAGTTAATGGCTTATGGTGATATTGGGTTAGGTTTAAGTTTTTTGCCATATTGTCTGTTCTGTCTTCTCCAGGTGAGAGCATTTCAATGTCTGGATCGCCACTGGTTATGGAATCAGATAACCCTCGCACCTAGGGTGAATATACCGTTACAGGCAGGAAGATCGGGGTTAGTGCAGGGTGTTCGATTATGCCAGTGTTGTACGGCTATTTTACCGGCAGACCAATTGGTATGTACACGTTGTTATACTCGTGGGCATGCCCGTCGTCGCAACAGTCTACAATGGACAATGGCACTGATAGTGACAGCTTTAATGCTGTATATTCCTGCTAATATTATGCCAATGATGGTGACAGAATCGTTAGGTAATCGGAGTAACTCCACTATTATGGCTGGAGTGATATTACTATGGAGTGTAGGTTCATACCCGGTCGCTTTAGTCATTTTTATTGCTAGTATTATGGTGCCATCCTTGAAAATGCTGGCAATTAGCTGGTTGTGTTGGGATGCCAAAGGTCACGGTAAACGGGATTCCACCCGAATGCATTTTATTTATGAAGTTGTCGAATTTGTTGGCCGTTGGTCAATGATTGATGTATTTGTTATCGCAATATTGTCATCACTGGTACGTATGGGGAAATTGATGAGTGTCTACCCTGCTATGGGGGCAGTTATTTTTACTTTAGTTGTGATCCTGACTATGTTTGCGGCAATGACATTTGATCCGCGTTTAATTTGGGATAGGGCCAACGTTAAACATTCGTTATAAGGCAATGAAGGGGTGTCAAGGTGACGGATAAAGTTGAAGACCAGAGTCAGGCTAAAATCGATAAAATTAAAAGTTGGTCGCCAGTCTGGATTGTACCGATTGTGACAGTGCTTATAGGTGCTTGGATATTGTTTTACCATTTCAACCACCAAGGGCCGGAAGTGACGTTGATTACCTTCAACGCGGAGGGCATTGAAGCTGGAAAAACTAAAATTAAAAGCCGTAGTGTGGATGTCGGCGTGGTTGAGAGGGTCATGCTGAGTGATGATCTTAGTCAAGTTATTATTAAGGCTCGGCTGAATGATGGCATGGAAAATCTATTGCGTAGTGACAGCGCTTTCTGGGTAGTGAAACCGCAGATTGGCCGTGATGGAATATCTGGTCTTGGTACTCTTCTGTCCGGGGCTTTTATTGAGCTTCAACCGGGAACGAATGGTGATGAAGAAGATGAATTTAATTTGTTGGACTCACCACCATTGGCTTCACCTGATGCAAAAGGTATTCGTGTCATCTTGGTCAGTGATAAAGCGGGTCAGCTCAATCCGGGTGATCCGGTGTTGTTTCGTGGTTATCGGGTTGGTTCTGTTGAAACCAGCGAGTTTGAATCGAAATCTCATCTGATGAGATATCAGCTATTTATTAATGCACCTTATGATGGTTTGTTGACAACCAATGTCCGCTTTTGGAAAGAGAGTGGTATTACCTTTGATATGTCTTCTCAGGGGGTACGTGTTGAAATGGCTTCGTTATCAACGCTGTTTGGTGGTGGTGTCAGTTTTGATGTGCCTAAGGGTTGGGAATTGGGTGAGCCAATTAAAGAAAAAGCCACTTACAAACTTTTTGACAACCAAAGAAGCATTCAGGATTCTTTATATACCGAACATAAAGATTATCTGTTGCTCTTCTCTGATTCTGTTCGAGGGCTACAGCCGGGTGCGCCAGTAGAGTTCCGTGGTATCCGTATGGGGACTGTGGCAAAAGTACCATTCTATTCAGAGGGAATGAGACAGCGGTTAGATAACGATTTTCGTATCCCAGTACTTATCTCCATTGAACCGGAGCGCTTTGAGAAGGAGCTGGGAGAAGGGTTTGATGTTGAGAAAGAGCTGAATAGCATAACTAAACGTGGTCTGCGGGCGTCCCTCAAGTCAGGTAACTTGCTGACAGGGGCACTGTTTATTGATTTGGATTTCTATCCAAATGAAAAAGGGTGGGCCGGCCCGTATGAAATTGCAGGTTATCCGCTATTGCCGACAATCAGTGGTGGCCTTGCTCAAATTCAACATAAGGTTATTGCAGCGTTAGACAAAATTAATAATATGCCGGTTGAGCCAATGTTTAATCAGGCTATTCGCACTTTGGAAGAGAGCCAGAAAGCGATCAGAAAAGCACAACAGACCCTTGATGAATTGAATAAGGTGCTGGCGAATCCTGAAACCAAAGATCTGCCAAAAGATATACAGAAAACATTGCAGGAGTTTAGCCGCAGTATGCAAGGTTTCCAGCCTGGTTCACCGGCTTATAACAAGATGTTGGATAATATGCAGCGATTAGATCAAGTGTTGAGTGAACTGCGACCTGTTCTGAGGACGTTGAATAATAAGAGCAATGCGTTAGTTTTTGAGTCTAAGCCAATTGAAGATCCAGAACCGAAAAAGGCTAAAAAATGATGAGAAGATTGGCATTAATTTTAGTGATTTTTATTTCTGCTTGTAGCCGTCAGCCAGAAAAAACTTACTATCAATTGCCGGTAGTAGCAATAGCATCACAAAAGAGTGCTATTGTGCAGCATGATCGCCAATTATGGGTACAACGGGTTATGTTGTCCGATTATCTGTCCTCCTCCGGTGTGGTGTATCAAAGTAGTGATGTTAGTTATGTCAGTGCGGCGAATCACTTGTGGGCAAGTCCACTTGAACAACAGTTACAGCAAGTGCTGGTAGCTGAGTTAACTATGGCATTGCCTCAGCGTTTAGTTTCTGCTCAACCATTGGTTAATAAGCCAGATACACTAGACGTGACAGTCACCAGTTTTCATGGTCGTTATGATGGTAAGGTGATTTTGCAAGGTTACTGGACATTAACGCATCAGGAGAATGTCGTTAAACAGCCCTTTAATCTGGTGCTAAAACAGCAAGAAGATGGTTACGATGATTTAGTCCGCACATTGGCAAAAGGATGGAGTCAGTTGGCGCAAGCTATTGCCAGTCAATTAATTTCCCAACCGTAACCCTCTGTCATTCTCCGAGTGTAAAACTTTTGCACTCGGAGAAAATTGGTATTATCAATAGGATAAAAATTTCTCTTTATTATTAATACGTTATTGTTTTTTTTGTACTGATATAACAAATATTACATTAATATGAATTTCTTGACTTGATTTTCAAAATTTATAGGGGTATTTCTAAATTGTGGTTGGATAAATGGTGACCACTGTTTTCTTTCTACTGATCTAGCTTATGAGGTAAATAAAAGCATGAAGAGACAGAAACGAGATCGTTTAGCACGAGCATTATCGAGAGGGTACCATGCAGGTATTTTGGGGCGTCCAAGGGAGCATTGTCCCTATTATTCATTAGATGCCCGTTCTCATTGGTTAGGAGGATGGCGTCAGGCGATGGAAGACAGGTCGATGATGGCTTAGTCTGCCAAACTGATGGTATAGGTTAGGTGAGAAAAACCTCCATTCCTTATCAACGTGATATATATCCCAAATTTAATCTGACAGTGACTGATTGTTTATACAGATATCTGTCAGATTGAATCCTGTGAGTTTTCTCTGTCCAGATTTCCCTTTGGTTGTGACTAAAGTAAAAATGCCCGTGCTGTGTAAATAAGTTTTTTCTAGCGTCAATGGCTTACCAACTATTTGTTAAATTATTAAAGCATCGTGTGATGAAACCTTTGATGTATCGCATGTAATAAATCGGTAAGCATTAGCAATGTCAGGATTACAATTCTTTCATGTTGTTGTGCTGTTATTTGAGAATTCGGTAACATGTGAATGACTGGCCGCTAGGTGACATATCCTATTTAACCTATTCAACATGACGACTGAAATTGCGGCCATTAAGTAATCTACTTGGTAAATACGAGAGAAGATTGTAATTCAATAATTGCAGTCAGATGGGTTTGTTAAACATTTATGATGTAATTCAACCCAAAAGAGACGGCTATATTCTTCAATCCCATCGACTGATATGGTTATAGATTCATGGCTTGTATAGGCTGTTTGAAGCAATGATAATAGCGTCGATCCGCCATTAATCGTGCATACCCACCTAAATCCTTGGATACGGGTAGGAGTCGCTATTTTTCCATAGCAATCCCCATTTGTGTTAGGTGCTTTTAGCATTTCGACGGTACCGTCAATCCTATCGAGTTTTGCAATGGCAGTTGGTGTAAGAGTCAATGCTATGATTGTGAGCAGTATTTTTCTGATGTTCATATAATATTACCTCGGTGTGTTTGTTAATATTAATCATAAATCTTAATTATTATTAATGTTTTACCTGTCATCAGTATGCTTTGGGGAGCTTGTTTGATATATCAGGTCAATTTGATCATAGCACAATTTGCCAATTGTATACTGATTGGTCAGCGACAATTGGGTGTTTGTCATGCAGATATTCAGGTGTGGATTTGTGTTATTTCTAGTCGAGGTAGGTCAAAGTTAGAACTTGATTTGATTTTTTTCTGTATATACTCAATGGATTTCAAGATGGATCGCGACGGCAAGGGAGCGAATCCCCGGGAGCATAGAGAACGATGTGACCGGGGTGAGTGAGTGCAGCCAACAAAGAGGCAACTTGAAAGATGACGGGTATAGATATTGAATCTTATACTCTGAGATATAACCGGAATTACCTTTGAGGGAGAAAAAATAGCACCAAGTATTTTTTTAAGATATTGGTTACTTGGTGGTGTGCTTTTAGTGAAAAAAGGTGAAAAGCAATTAGCCAGTCACCTTCCTTTTCGATATGTTACTGATTATTGATTAGAAAGCGCTGGTATCTTTAAACAAGCCTACTTTCAAATCCGTTGCCGTATAGATGATTTTTCCATCTACTAACACTTCACCATCAGCCAGTCCCATAATCAATTTACGGTTAATGACACGTTTAAAGTTGATACGGTAGGTGACTTTTTTAGCCGTTGGTAATACTTGGCCGGTGAACTTAACTTCGCCAACGCCAAGGGCACGGCCTTTACCTTCACCACCTAACCAGCCAAGGAAGAATCCAACCAATTGCCACATGGCATCAAGGCCAAGGCAGCCGGGCATTACCGGGTCATCAATAAAATGGCAGTCGAAAAACCATAAATCAGGGGTAATATCCAGCTCGGCTTCTATGTAACCTTTATCGTAGGTACCGCCGTTTTCTGTCATTTCAATGATGCGATCCATCATTAGCATATTACCAGATGGTAATGGCGGCCCATTTTCTCCGAACAGCTCACTGCGTCCAGATGCGATAAGATCTTCTTTTGTGTAGGATTTACGTTTATCAACCATATTATCAGATAGCCTTATATTTAATGTAGGGTAAATAATAGAGTACACTTGTACGCTGAACAACTCCGATCAGACATTGTGAATTAACCCAACCAGCGAAGAAACCACGGGAATTTAGGTCGTTCCTGATTATTCGCCTGTGTTATACGTTCTTGTATCATAGCTAACAAGTGTGTTTCTTGTTGATCATAATAAGGGATACCTGTCAATAAAGGCAGCGCTTCAGAAACATGTTTTACTGACCATAAATGAAATTTTTGCGCTTTTACCGCATCTACAATGGCTTGATTAAGACATAAATGATGGATGTTCGCTGCGGGTAGGATGACTCCCTGTTGACCAGTTAGCCCTCTGCGGTGGCATACTTCAAAGAAACCTTCGATTTTTTCGTTAATACCACCGATGGGTTGAACATAACCAAATTGATCTACTGCACCTGTGACGGCCAGTTGTTGATCAATGGGTTGCAGGGAAAGAGCACTTATCAATGCGCATAATTCGGCAAGAGAAGCGCTGTCGCCGTCAACTTCACCATAGGACTGTTCAAATACAATAGATGCAGAGAAAGGTTGTGGTTGATCCAATTTTAGCTCGGAAATTAAAAATGCTTGCATAATCATCATGCCTTTCGCATGGATATTGCCACCTAACTCAACTTTGCGTTCAACATCAACAAATTCCCCATCTCCCATATGGGCCACGCAAGTGATACGGGATGGCTCTCCTACTGGATCAGGATGGCCGGGATACTCTAGCACAGATAATCCATTAATTTGGCCAATGACCATGCCTTGGGTGCGGATAAGAATCTGGCCTTTGTGAATTTCCTCTAAACTACGTTCAGGCAGATAATTGTGACGCCAGCGGCGATTTTCCTCTGCTTGTTTAATTGATTGAGCTGTAATCTGATTTTCTTGCTGATAGAGTGCCGCAGTAGTCAGTTGCCGTTGTAGCCAGAGAATATCTAAAGGCAGGAGGTGTTGATCTTCTACATGGCGGATTGCTTGTTGGACAAGCTCAGGCCAAGCATTGTGACTCAATGGAGGTAATTGCCATTGTTGAATGAGTCCATTGATATAATCGCACCACAGGCTTAAATCCTGCTCATTATGAAATGGCATATCCAGCTCAAATTCGCCATATAGAGCGCTTTTTGTTAATTCAGGTTCTGTAGCCTGAAACTCTTCAAGGCTTAGACGATCTCCAACCAGGATCAGACGTAGCTTTAATGGCATAGAAGGGATAGGTAATGGTAACGGTTTGTTGCTATCCGGAGACAACCATTCAAAGCGTTGCTGAATAATCATCTGTTTCAGGCGAACCCACATTAAGGGCTGAGACAGTAGGGTACGTAACGGTAGAATAAGTACACCGCCATTTACCTGATGAATCAGACCGGGTTGTAAGTGAATTTCTCCGTTGTGAGAATGGAAGCAGCCAAATAGTTGCTCTGCTTCTATCCATTCACGATAGGCGACGCGTAACTCAGGTGTGAAATGGCCTGCTGTTGATGGTTGCCAGCTAATTTTCTGTTGCTGTATGTGATAATTGCCACCAATTTGGGGAAGCTCTTTCGTGAGTAATGGACGGATAGACTCAGCTAATGCTGACAAATAAATATCACATTCTTCGGCTTTCAATAGCATAAAAGGCTGGCGGGAATCCATCCGGCAAAAAAGCTGTAAACCACTATGTAGCCGTGATTGAACGGCTTCCATACTGGCAGACGCCTGTTGGGAAGCAGAATGAAAAAGCGCATCATAAGGAACGCAATTCGGCAGTAATGCCTGCCAGTCTAGTTTGTTAGTGGTCAAAGTGATCGCTGTATGTTGTAAAGTAGGAAAGCGTCGATTATACAAGATTAAGATATAAACCAACATGCTTGAATGTTTGCTATTGCAGACACTTTATGTAAAAAATAATTTTTTCAAAAAACAGATATTAATCAGTTTGGCTATAAGCAATTTACTAAAATAGTTGTTATGCTTATTTTTAGTTACGCTGTCACTGAGAAAGTAAGATGAAATATCAACAACTGGAAAATTTGGAATGTGGCTGGAAGTGGGCTTATCTGATGAAAAAACATCAAGAAGGCGAGCCAATTACTAGATATATTGAAAACAGTGCAGCTCATGCAGCCGTTGATAAACTCATTGAACTTGAGAGTGAACCGGTAAGGGTACTGAAATGGATTGAGCAGCATATGAATCCTGATTTATCCAACCGGATGAAACAAACTATCCGCGCTCGGCGTAAACGGCATTTTAATGCGGAACATCAACATACTCGCAAGAAATCCATCGACTTAGATTTTCCTGTGTGGCATCGCTTATCTGCACTTTCTCAACGACGGGGTAATACACTGTCTGAAACTATTATCCAGTTAATTGAAGATGCTGAGCGGGAAGAAAAGTATGCCAATCAGATGTCCAGCTTGAAACACGACTTGGAAGCTATTCTGGGTAAGAAAGAGTAATTTCAGTTGTGATAGGCTGGTATCGCAACAAGCTCTTTTAATAAGTTTGATATAAAATTTCACTATCGGTAAAAGAAAACCCCATTTGACAATGGGGCTTTCTGAGCTTTCGATGATTAATTATAACCAAGAAAGGCTATTATTGAGCAGATTGTGCTTGAGTAACAACCTCTTTAGTACCTTGAATTTCGATCTCTACACGACGATCTGGCGCCAGGCAGTTGATTAGGTTAGGTTTGCGAACCTTATCACAAGTAGAACCAGTGATAGGGTTTGCTTTACCGTGACCTTCCGCGCTGATGCTGCCGGCAGGGATACCTTTAGATACCAGATAGTCAACTACGCTTTGAGCGCGTTTCTGAGACAGTTTCTGATTGTAAACATCTTTACCGATACGGTCAGTGTAGCCTAAAACCAGTACTTTGCCCTGATTTGGGTCGATATTTGCTAACTCAGTATAGAGTTGATCCAGATTGTGCTTACCTTCGGCTTTCAGCTCAGAACTTGCAAATTCGAACAGCACATCAGAACGCAGGGTAAAACGTTTATTTTCAACAACGGGGGTTGGAGCTGGTGTTGGAGCAACAATCGGAGCTGGAGCAACAATTGGGGCTGCTGCTTCATCTTGGCCGAAGCGGTAAGAAACACCTACGCTCAACAGACCGTTATCAGGACGTGCACCTACTGAACCTGCATCCCCGATATTGTTAACCCACTGGTAATCCAGACGAGTAGCCCAGTCTTTAGTTATCGCATACTCAACACCGATAGCTGCCAGTGGAGAAACACCGGTGTCATGATTTTTCAGATGAGTATTGGTTGCGCTGTAAGTTGCTTTGGAATCTGCCCGCCAAACCATACCACCCAGGCGAGTATAGATATCCAAGTCATCCATAATTGGATAGCTCAGTTTGGTTGCCATTTGGAAACCGTGGGCTTTGAAGGCACCATTATTGACGCTGCCTTTGTAAGGCATACGACCTAGCCAGTCGTAACCTATTTCAAAACCTAGGTACGGATTGGCTTGATAACCTAAGAAAGCACCCGCACCCAATTGGTTTTTGTGAGTAGGGCCATTACCGATTGCACTGGTATAATCGTTACCGTAGAAATTCACGTCATGGTATTGGGACCAACCCAACTTACCACCGGTATACCAAGTGTTGTCTTTTGGAGCTGCTTGCGTTGCAGTTGTGAAAGCGGCCACTGCCACTGCTACCGCGATAGCTATCTTTTTCATTTTAACGCCTCGTTATTATCATCACCCAATAGGCAATTGGCTTTGGGAGCCTTTTTACTTACTGCCTACCCCATTAGGCTATTTCATTTGCCATTCTTTGTAATAAAAGTGAACACTGAGTTGTGTTCAAATTCTTCGGTACCGTTATTGTGTGTACGCTTTGAATTTTACGCATTTCCGTGTTCACTATTTATCCATAAGAATGGCCTGCACTAATTTAATATCTACTAAGATAGGCTGTTGAGCCATATTGATTAAAAAACTCAGTTAGGAATACTGCACTTTCATAAAACCGATGGACTAAAACAATACAAGGGTACTAAGTGCAGTAACCTTTAATGGTGTAAAGTCTACAACGAAGTTAAAAAGTTACAAGTGCCCCTTGATTAATAGAGTAAAAAATTTAAAAGATAATGCATGATTTCAAAAAAACTTTACTATTCTTTACAACTAATCTTACCTTAATTAATTGATTTTAATTGTGATCAGGGGTTCTTGGTCTGAATTGGTTATTTTGTGTTATGAATATTGCGATAATGCTTGGTTTTAGTCAATGGTAGTGAATGGAGTGGATTTTTAGTAAATTTGATCGCGATTCAGCATGGTTGGTTTCTTTACTTACATCTTGTGGGCGCATAATAAAGCCCAGAGCATTACCTTTTTGTGCCGCCGCCTGTAATCTTACGGTATCTTTTTCCGATAACTTTGGTAGCCAGCCAAGTACCACGCTGTAATTACCACTCGCCAATGCTCTTTCCATTGCCTCTACCGTTGTAATGGAGCTAATGCGATTTAATTGGATAATCTTATCTAAAGGTAATCCAGAGTTAATTAACCATTGGCGGCTCAGTTTTTTATGTGGACTAACCCATAGCAACCAGCGGGCTTCATTTCCTGATTGGCGTAACAAAGGTAGCAATATACGATTAATGACCGCTTGGCTATCGCTATATTGGTTATCACTATAAATCAATTCACTCACTATACCCGTCATCTTTCAAGTTGCCTCTTTGTTGGCTGCTCTCACTCACCCCGGTCACATCGTTATCTATGCTCCCGGGGATTCGCTCCCTTGCCGCCGCGATGCATCTTGAAATCCATAGGGTATAGAAGGGTAAACCCAGGGTGATTGAATGCCCATAATGAACCTCGCCACAATTAACTGTATTAATATACAGTATCTTCATACCAAGCTAAGATCAAGTCTATTTTTTCAAAGAGCTTCGCAAATATTGACTGTAAATGGCTGTAAACTCATTTAACCATTGGCAGATAAAATTGGATTGCGTATGTTTTTAATTGCTTGTTCCTGTTATTTATTTTACTAGTAATTGGGACAAATCTATGGATAAGAGATTTATTTGCACAAAACTCATGGAGTGATCTGTATGTTTTTGTCTGAGGTACGTTTTACTCAACTCAAAAATGGTTTTTCTTCGTTTGGGGCATTGACAAGGAAGCCACAGTTTGGTGGTTACAGCCTGTTAGCTGATGGGATTATGTTCGCTATTATTGCTGATGGAGAATTATATTTAAGGGGAAATGGCCATGCTGAAGTATTATTTAAAGCCAGAGGAATGAAAAACTATATTTACTCGAAAAAAGGAGTGCCTGTAACTTTGCGTTATTATCAAGTTGTTGAGTCACTTTGGCAAGATCAAGAGTTGTTATCTCAATATGCGTATTTGGCTTATCATTACTCATTTATTGAAATGGTGGGTAAAAAGAAGATGCCAGAGCGTTTGAAGGATTTACCTAATCTTGGAATGTCTTTGGAACGTCAGTTATGGAAAGTCGGAATATGTAAAGTTGAAGATTTGCGGTTGTTAGGTGCGAAAGCCAGTTATTTAAAATTGCATCAATATAAAAGAAATTCTAATGTTAGTTTATTGCTTGCTTTGGCTGGTGCAATTGAAGGATGTCATTCAGCCGTTTTACCGGTACAGATTCGTAATGATTTATTACGCTGGCACAAGGAATTGGCTTGTTAGATCTTTATCGTGAACAGCTAAAGAAAGGGGCAGTCAACTGCCCCAGTATGTCAATCTGGTTATATTTAATTAATTTTTTTAATGATACTGGCGATTTTAGGTAGCAATGCTATTAATAAACTGATTTGTTGCAATACCAGTTGTTCTTTACTATTTCTTTCTGCCGGCGCTTGCTCAATTCTTTTCACTATGTTGACAGGTATTTGCTTAATTCTATCATCGTCTATTAATATCGATTTTAATGCTGTATCGACATAACAAACAGCATCATTAAGAATATCCAAAATAGCTTTATTATCCAATTTATCTCGATGTGCTCCCAGCGCAGAGATGTAACTTAGCATGGTGTGATTTAGGCACAATAGCTGGAATGCTTTTTCTTGAGAAGTCTGGTCACTTTTCGGCTCGGCAGACATGTTTGAAATAACGGATACCAGTTCTGCATCACTATTATGGGCATCACGGCGGGCAATTCGATAGGTCAATCCATTATCTTTTCCCTGATAATATTGAACTAAAATGGCATCAAGGTAGCGACAGTTGGTATTCATCGTCCGGTTTATCACTTGTGATAACTGGCGGAATTTCCAGTCTGGCCAAATGAAATTTACGGCTAACCAGGCGCTACCACAACCGATTAATGTGTCAATAATTCTTGGTAATGCGACTTCAAAGCCTTCATCTAATAAATTGAAGCATAATAATACCAGTAATGTGATAAACAGGGTTGCATGTGCATATTGGGTGTTACGGAAGACGAAGAACAATACACCAGAAATGACAATTAACACCAGTTGCCCCTCAATAGATGGCACAAAGTAAAGGATTGGTAAGCCAATCAATACCCCGGCAACGGTTCCTATTATTCTCAGTATCAAACGGCGGTGAGTAGCGCTGTAGTTGGGTTGGCAAACGAATAGACTAGTTAGTAAAATCCAATACCCATGTTGTAAATCCAACAACTGGATCATGGTGTAGCCACTACATAGCAGAACAGACATACGGATTGCATGGCGGAACAGGGCTGATTTTGGGGTTAGATGGCGGTCGAGTCTTAGACAAATATCACGCCAGCCAGTTAAAGTTTCGTCAGATAGTTGAGTCTCATCTTCTCTGTCTTTGGAAAGATTATATCGTCCAGAACTCATGCTTGCTAATTGTGCATCAATCGCGCGCAGGTTTTTCAGCAAATTATATAAGGCGGTAATCTTGAGGTTATGTTTCTGTTGCTTACTGAGTTGTTGTAGGGAACTTTCCAAATAGTTAAATGCACGTTCAATACGTGGATTGTGCTGGTATGGTTTATGCCAAAGTATCGATTGAGCAATCTGTTCACATACATGGGCTTGTATAGAGAGAAGACGTTGAAAACGGAACAGAATATCGCTGTAACGGAAAATATGTAGTAGGCTCTGATATTGCACATGAGATGAACTTGCCCGTTCGTGAATATCTTGTGCAACAAAGTAATAATGCAGAGTGTGGTGAGTTCCGCGTTGGCGGCTATCGCCTTTCAGACGGGTCAGTAGGGAGGTTTTGGCTTGATTTAGCGTGTTAACTAAGACACTGTTTGCCATTGCCACATTAATGACGGATTGCTGATATCCTTCTTCTATTATATCGGGATCAAACAGATTAGCTTTAGCGTCAAGGTAAACTGCGAGTTGTTGGTAACAACGTGCTAGATTGTCTTGTAATGGGCGAATAGGGAACAGTAAATGGCCCGTTAGAGTTAGCAGGTTATACCAGATTGCACCTGTCAGCAGTAATAGGGGTTGTTGATACCATAGTGGGAAAATAGACGAGCCAAGCATGGTATAAATTGCGATCAGCAACGCACCAAATGCAATAGTGGCATAACGTTGTCCGAGGGCTCCCAGTAAGATAAAACTGCAAGTGGATAACGCCAGTCCAATGGTAAAAAGCCAGGGATAAGGGAACAGTAATTCAATAGAGGCTGAAGCGATAAAGAAAGAAATCAGCGTGATCACTAGATTACGTAAACGTCCAGTTAGACGATCATCAAGATCAGCGAGTGCTGCGGCAACAACGCCCAAGGTCAATGAGATAGTTATTTTAGGCTCTTTATTCAGAAGCCAAGGCACTAGTGTTGTTCCAGCCAAGGCGATTAGGATACGGTTATAGTAGAGAAAATGACTGTTATAAAGAAAACGGCGCAGACCGGAGAAAACAGTTAGCACAAGATACCTCTGAGGTAATAATAACGGCCATAAATAACTATACCCTACGGATTTCAAGATGCATCGCGACGGCAAGGGAGCGAATCCCTGGGAGCATAGGTAACTATGTGACCGGGGTGAGTGAGTGCCGCCAACAAAGAGGCGACTTGAAAGATAACGGGTATATTATGATAAAAGGTTTATTGGTGATAAAAAACTCTTATAAGACATAATTCAACTATTTTTTAGGTGCGGCGCTCGATAATGGAACTTAAAGCAACACAAATTGGCCAACGCCTTGCTCAGCATCCTTATAATCGGGTGCGCTTGCTGAATGCGGGTATTGAAGTCAGTGGTGAAAAGCATCAATACCTGATCCCATTTAACCAGTTAATTAATATTCAGTGTAAACGGGGTATCATCTGGGGTGAGTTAGAGTTTGAGCTATCCGATGGAAAAGCGGTTCGCCTTCATGGTACTGAATGGCAGCAAACTCAGCGTTTTTACCATTATCTGCTTGGTGAATGGCAGAAATGGAGTCAGGAAATGAGTGATATTAGTGCTAATGTACTGACAGCTCAGGTTAGTGAAATCAACAGAATTGGACAACAGAATCGCTGGTTGAAAAAAGCTGATTTGTTCCAATTACAACAACAAATTCAAGCAACATTTCAGGCTTTACCGTTGCCATTACAACGTCTGGAACAATTTGATCATTGCCGGGATGAGTATCAAATTTGTTTGCGTTGGCTTGAGAATGGCGAAAAGTGCGTTGAAAAAATCAATCTGCAATGGACAGAACGTATGTTGGAGCAACACCGTGACTTTTTTCAGCGGGTAGAAACATCTCCTTTAAACCGTTCTCAGAGTCTGGCTGTTATTAATGGTGAAAATTCAGTTCTGGTTCTTGCTGGCGCGGGTAGTGGAAAAACATCGGTGTTAGTAGCGAGAGCGGGTTGGTTATTACTTCTCCAACAGGCGATTCCCGAACAGATATTATTGTTAGCCTTTAGTCATCAAGCCGTAAATGAGATGAATGAAAGGATTCAGACGCGTCTTGGTGTGAATGAGATTAAAGTAAAAACGTTTCATACTTTGGCGTTGCATATCATTCAGCAAGGGAGTAATAAAGCGCCAAAAATCAGCGTGTTGGAAACAGATGGACAAAAAAGAAAAGATTTTCTGATTAAACACTGGCAACAACAATGCAGCGAGAAGAAAGCACAGGCCAAAGGTTGGCGGGAATGGCTGACAGAGGAGTTGAAATGGGAAGTGCCGGAAGGTGAATTTTGGCACGATAAACAGCTTGTTAACCGTTTGTCAGATCGGCTTGAGCGTTGGTTGGGGTTGATGCGTATACATGGTGGTAGTCAGAAAGCAATGATAGAGCAAGTTCAGGAAGAGTACCTGGATCGGTTTCAAAAATGTATTCGCCTGATGGGGCCTTTATTAAAAGTGTGGAAATCTGAATTGAAAACAGAAGGTGCTGTTGATTACTCAGGGTTAATCCATCAGGCTGTAAATATTCTGGATAAAGGGCGGTTTATCAGCCCGTGGAAGCATATTCTGGTCGATGAGCTTCAGGATATTTCACCATTAGGGGCCAAATTGCTCACTGCAATGCGAACCCAAAATAGCCAAAGCTGTCTGTTTGCCGTAGGGGATGACTGGCAGGCAATTTATCGTTTCAGTGGCGCGGAGCTGATGTTGACTACCGCATTTGCTAATTATTTTGGCAAAGGTGCTGAATGTGTACTGGATATCTCTTATCGGTTTAATGATAGGATTGGTGAGATTGCTAACGCGTTTGTGCAACAAAATCCGAATCAGTTAAGGAAGTCACTAAATGGTTTGACTAAAGGTAATAAAAAATCAATTGTTATCTTGCCAGAAGACCAGCTTGAACCTTTATTGAATAAAATGAGTGGCTATGTCACTGAGCAGGAAACGATTTTATTGCTGGCGCGTTATCACTATTTGAAACCTGAATTACTGAAAAAAGCAGCAACTCGCTGGCCTAAATTGAAAATAGAGTTTATGACTATCCATGCATCCAAAGGACAACAAGCGGATTATGTGATTATTCTTGGTCTGCATCAGGGGCAAGATGGTTTTCCTGCACCAGCAAGAGAATCTGTGATGGAGTGGGTTTTATTGCCACAGCCAGAAGATTTTTCGGATGCGGAGGAGCGTCGCCTTTTGTATGTTGCATTAACACGGGCGAAGAAGCAGGTATGGTTGATGCAAGACAAGAAGAATCCATCGGTGTTTGTACGTCAGTTAGAGCAGTTAAGTGTGCCTGTTCAACGTAAACCTTGAGATTTTGCGTTGGCTGAAATATTCAGTGCCATCATGGGATACCTTTTCTGGAAATCCCACTCTGTTTTTTCTAAGGATCTGACGTGGAGAGAGCACGTAGTTACAGGTATATATTATAAAGACTTATTTCAGACGTTCATTCAGGTAATGTTGATAATCAGGCACTTGAATATCTACTGAGTCAGAAAATAGAGGAGAACTAACAATAAAATCCGCAGACGCTAGATTAGTTGCAACAGGGATATTCCATACTGTAGCAAGGCGTAGAAGTGCTTTTACATCAGGATCATGAGGCACGGAATTAAGTGGATCCCAGAAAAATATCAACACATCAATTTTCCCTTTTGAGATTAGAGAACCAATTTGTTGATCTCCACCCATTGGACCACTAAGCATATTGGTAACAGATAATCCGGTTTCGTTCTGAATCAGATTACCGGTTGTGCCGGTAGCGTATAAATGGTGTTTCTTGAGTAAACTTTTATGTTTTTTGGACCAGGCTAGCAGCGAAGTTTTACAGTGGTCATGTGCAATAAGCGCTATATTTTTATAGGGAGACAGCGTACGGGTTGTTAATTCCATGCAGATACCTTTGATAATCGTTATTGTGTTTTCGATCGTAGTGAGTTCAATTGATAACAACGTTTATCATATACATTGCAATAAATAAACAAAGTAAAAATATCGTATTTTAAGGAGTAAAAAATGAGTGATCAGCAAATTGCGGACATACTGAAACGAGTAAAAACTATCGCGTTGGTAGGTGCGAGTGAAAAAACTGCTCGTCCAAGTTATAAAGTTATGGCTTATTTACTGGAACAAGGCTATCAGGTGATTCCTGTCAGCCCGAAGCTTGCCGGACAAACACTGCTTGGGCAACGAGTGTATGCACAATTGGCAGATATTCCACAGGCTGTTGATATGGTTGATGTATTCCGTAATGCTGACGCTGCATATGACATTGCGCAAGAAGCTATAGATATCAAAGCAAAAGTGCTCTGGTTGCAACTTGGTGTTATTAATGAGCAAGCAAAAATATTGGCAGAGGAAGCAGGTCTGGATGTTGTTATGGATCGCTGCCCAAAAATTGAAATTCTAAGATTGGGACTCGAAAAATAATATTTGTCAGCTTGTAATTATTTGGTTTCTAATTAGTGGATGAAGGGCGCCAGGCACCAATATCTAATGCAAACTTAAGGAGTTGGGTGAGAAGTGGTATCCGGGTTCCAAGTGTTCAAATAATGTTTGAGCTGGATATTAAGTTTACTTTTCTAGACATCTTATAAAATCTATTTTTACAGTTATTACAATATATTAAGGCAAGTTTAGTTGCTCTTATGGCTGCTAAATTTTGTCAGAATCTACACTTTTATTGCTATAAGATATGGTGCTTTTGTTGTGCCTCAGTTTTGACCCTTTTTTATCATCAAAAAATAACCTATTGATTTAAAATCAAAATAAAATATCTCCTGAAAAAAGGGTTTTTTCATTTTTTATCACTATATTCTTTAACTGTCAGCAACTTAAAGTTAATATGTAACAGTGCACTGCCGCACAGGCAGCTTAGAAAATTAAAAGCGGCGTTCATGCCTACGCTGAACAGTGCACTGCCGCACAGGCAGCTTAGAAATGATCCAGCCAGGAACTGTTGGGTTGAATTTCGTGCACTGCCGCACAGGCAGCTTAGAAATATGTTCCGCAGCATTTTTCGCTTCATCTTCTGTGCACTGCCGCACAGGCAGCTTAGAAAGTCTATCCAATCTGTATTATTAAAATCCAGACGTGCACTGCCGCACAGGCAGCTTAGAAATATGCGGCAAAGGTTCATTACCTAAGTAAGGAGTGCACTGCCGCACAGGCAGCTTAGAAAATGATGCTGAAGATATCTGCCGGGCAGCTGGTGTGCACTGCCGCACAGGCAGCTTAAAACACGATAACTGCCTAGGTTGTTTGGTATAAATAGAGGATTAATTGCGCAGTCTTGGGGCCAGTAGTTGATGGCGGATGGATTCTGCTAGCTCATCGAGAGAAGGTTGCTCTGGATGTTCATCGGATGTTTCATAGGCTAATTGTGCTTCGGCCAGATAAGTATGTACAGGTTGACCATTGTCGTCTTCCATCACAACGTGATACCAGGGAGCGGAACGCAGGGTAGCATTGGATGCAATGTCATCCTCTTGGGGTTGTTCCAGCGAGTATTCCACATCAATATCCACGATGACTCCCAAATAACCCAGAAGTTTGTGGCGTACTTGTTGGCCGATACCGAATTTGCTGGCGATAATCATAGTCACCTCCAAAGAAGTCTTGTATTGACATTGATATAAGGGCAGTAAGGTGAATTACAAGAGCCGTACCCGTTGGTTGAAGTCTTTTTTTTGCTTTAATTGCGAGTGTGACTCCATCTATTTCAGGTTAGCTGTAGTAAATATAAAACACAACCAACAGTCGTATGCTTAACTATATATGTGAGCGATACCGCAAGGTGATTGGGTTGACAGGGGTAATTATGATTAAATATGGGATAACAATTTGTGTTTATGGACGGGTTCAGGGAGTTGGATTTCGCTATCAAACTTTTCGTTGGGCGAAATTTAATAAGCTGACAGGTTATGTCTGTAATTTGCATGACGGTAGTGTCAAAATCGTAGCTTATGGTGACAGTGAGCAACTAAATAAATTAACCCATTGGTTAGAGCAGGGTGGTCCACCGGGAGCACGAATAGATAATTTTTCATCTCAACCCTGCGCAGTGGAGGATGTTGTAGATTTTAGTGTCCGCCACTGAGCTAGTTTATTAATTAGATACATTTTACCGGTTTCGGCAGCCCGGCAATTTTAGTTGCCTGCTTTGCTGGCCCTTTGGGAAACAGACGGTAAAGATAGCGGCTGTTGCCTTTTTCTTCGCCATACTTTTGTGCGATTGCTTTTACTAACATACGGATAGCCGGGGATGTATTAAACTCCTTATAAAATTCCCGGATAAAACGAATGACTTCCCAATGCTGTTCAGTCAAAGTGATTTCTTCCTGTTCGGCGAGGAGTAAAGCAATTGCTTCCTGCCAGTCACTACTGTTTTTCAGATAACCTTGCGCATCGGTTTCGATTTCTTGACCTTCGAATACCAGCATAATCATTAATAACCATTAAAGAAAAGTAGCCGTAATTTAGCAAAAATCACTTCCATACCCAAGGATGGTATGCACATGTGCGGATAAAATAAGCCAACAACCATGAAAAAGGGTAAATTTACGGCAATCGAACAGAAGGATACTTTACATCTGTCTCGGTGCTGTTTATAGTGCACGCCATTGCGGAGGGGTGGCCGAGCGGCTTAAGGCAGCGGTCTTGAAAACCGCCGATGGGAAACCATCCGAGAGTTCGAATCTCTCCTCCTCCGCCACTTCTACTTCTCATCACGTCTTATAAATTCTACTTTTCCAATAAAATCAAAGAAAGATCCTTGGCAATCTCCATTATTGTTTACTGGCATCTATTCAATGTACCCCCATAGCTGTGAGGTGCAAGGATGCCAGAAATATGAAACTAACAGCTCGATAAGTTGAAACAATAAAACCTCAAGATAAAGATTTTAAGCTATCGGATGGCGGTGGCTTGTATCTGTTGGTAAAGACAACAGGTTCTAAATACTGGCGACTGAAATACCGCACGCATTGTAGGAAAAGAAAAATTACTCGCTCTTGGCACTTTTCCGCTTATCTCTCTGGCAGAGGCCAGAAGAAAACGTAATGAAGCCAAGAAACTGATAACCGAAGGTATTGATCCCAACCAAGATAAAAAACAGAAGAAACTTGTGGCTCAGGGAGAAATCAGTAACACCTTTGAAAGTATTACGCGTGAATGGTGCGAGGGAAGAAAATACAGATGGCCTGTTGGTTATCGTGAAGATATGATGGACGCTTTCGAAAAAGATGTTTTCCCTTATATTGGTCATCGCCCGATTGCTGAAATAAAACCCCTCGAATTATTAGACCTCCTTTCTATTATGGAAAAGAGAGGCTTTACCGATAAATTAAAGAAAGTCCGCCAACGCTGTGGTGAAGTTTGGACATATGCAATTATTACTGGCAGGGCAGCAGAAATCTGCGGAGGCGCTGGATATCAAACGCGGTACAGATCCACTGGTCGATTTTTGCGGTTATCTTAGCTTCCCATGAAGCTGATGGTCTGTTAATCGGCAATGCGGAGATTGTGCCGTTCAACCCTCGTAAGTATCTTTATCACACCTATCTTGCTTATATGAAAGGCAATAACCTGAACAAGCCTGTTTCTGTGACTCGCTTTGGCATGGATATGCTGGGCGCACTGGCAGAGTACAGCCAGCAATACTTACGCAAGAAAAGCAAACAGGGCATTCGTAGCAATCTGAGCCTGAATCTTGATACCGCTATCGAATGGATGCCGAAACTGACAAGGAATAGCCAGCCAGAAGAATAATTTTTTTCTGATGACAGACATTTTTCAAAGAAATATAAAAAAGTGTTCACCACTACAGTTCACCTTTTTTCTGATTGGAGGTGAACGGTTGGGTGAAGAGTAGTGAAGAGTTTAATTCCAACTCATTACCCTTTAACCGAATGAATTTAAATAGAATTATTCAAAGGTGAACAGTTTTATCCATAATTCTTTAATAGGGGGGTAGGTAAAAATGTTTTCTCTGGAAGGTGATCTTTCAGATCTTCGAGTTGCCGGGTTAATGTATTAGCCCGGTAACTCGGAGAAGACAAGCGTAGCGCGTCAGTGTGGGGTTGAACTATTACATCTAAATCATTGGAAATTACCTTTAGCCTGATTCTGGACAAAAGTGAGCTAGTTGTAGCAATTTGATTACCAAATAAGGCTCGATCTGACGCTATTGATGATCTAAATGAAACCTAACCAAATAGGTGGCTTTGTGCCAGGTGTGGACATTATTCATATTAATCTACGGGGGAGAACGTCACAAATATAGGGCGTTTCGAGAGTTCTTTCTAAAAAAACGAAAAAAGTATAACAATTCAAAAAATCTAGATAAAGCTAACTTCTTATAAGGCCGTGGCGATGCTAAACTGAATGCAAGATTTTATGCACGTTGATTTGTTAGGGAAAAAAATGGCAAACGGTAAGGTTCTCAGACAGCTTATAAAAGCTGGGGCGACAGGTGATGTCGTGGCCTTCCGTCGTGTTTCGGAAGTGATCATTGAGGAAGAACGGCAAAAACAGCATCATCTTCTTGCGAATGATCTTGAACATATCCTTTATGGAGATCACGTCGTACAGACCTCCCGTGTGCCTGCTGTTCCCCAGATACCTGTTGATAAAGAGAGATGCCTCCCATTACTGGATATTAAACAGCCAAGCCGTTCTCTGAATGAAATCGTACTACCTAAATCAAGTTCAGATGCGATCGAAGAGATTCTTGAAGAAAATCGCAGAGCTGATGTGCTACGCAGCTATGGAATGAAAGCTGTTAGTAAAGTAATCTTTTTTGGTCCTCCGGGATGTGGTAAAACTCTGGCAGCAGAAGTAGTTGCTTGTGAGTTGGATATGCCCTTGGCAATCGTCAGGCTTGATACTCTTGTTTCTTCTTATCTTGGTGAGACAGCTGCTAACCTGCGCCAAATATTTGATTTTATCTCTCAGTATCCAATGGTTGTACTTTTCGATGAGTTTGATGCTATTGGTAAAGAACGAGGGGATAGTGGGGATCATGGCGAATTAAGACGGGTCGTGAATGCAGTTCTACAGATGATGGATGCATATCAGGGGAAAAGCTTGATTCTTGCGGCAACGAACCATGAGCATATTCTGGATAGCGCTATTTGGAGGCGGTTTGACGATGCAATCGAATTCCAATTGCCCGACAAGCATCAATTATTAGAGTTGATGAAGCTAAAACTTCGTGGCATACGTCGCCAGTTTGAGCTTGAAGATGATGCCGTTCTCTCACTATTTATTGGAAAAAGTGGTGCCGATTTAGAACGGATTGTAAGACGTGCAATCAAAAGAATGATTTTACGTAGCCAAGAGTTTTTAACTCTGAAAGACCTTAAGAATGCACTCTTGCGGGAAAATGTAGATAAAACTCGTCAGGGATAATAAATGACGGAACAATATAAACATCTTAGTATCGCGAAAGAATCTCTTCAGAACCCTAGGCGCACACGTCAGTTTAGCATTCCTACAACATCACGTGCCGATTTGCGTCTGCATGGAAGCATGTTGTCTGAGCAATTACGGGGTATTACGCAATTAGCTACCCCGCAAATTCCAGGAAAAGATAAAGATGGCCGGTACATGCTTAAATTACAATATACTGGGATGTTAGATATTGCTCATCTGGACAGGCATGGTATCGAGTTCGTTAGCCAAGAAGACAAAACGATCTGTATTGCTTTTGCTGATGAACGCGGAATTGCCCTCTTTGAGGAGCATCTGTCACAATTGGGACATGGGCATATTACCTACCAGCAGATCCTAACAGCATTAGACAGTGTTGATATTTGGTCTAGTGAGGATCGCAAAAGCTGGTCAGTCAGGCATTATGGTTTTCCTGAATTAGAATCATTCGGTCTAGATGTTGAACTTTGGCCGATAGAAACCACACGACATCCTTCACGAGAACGGATCTGCGAAGAATTTGAAAACTGGCTTCAGGAAAATATGATTCACCGTTTGGATCGAATTAATCTTGATAGCTTGTTGATGTATCGGGTTCGAGTAAATTGCGAGCAAGCTGAAAAACTACTAACCCATCGTGATGTCCGTATGGTTGATCTGCCTCCTTCAAGCGGTATTTCTTACGAAAAACTGAACAAAGATATCAACATTATTCCTGCAAACATCCCTTCTCCACCTCCTGACGCTGTAAAGATTTGTATCCTTGATAGTGGAATTAATACAGCACACCCATTATTGCGTAGTGCAATAGCTGAAAGCGAAAGCTTTGTGGTTAATGAGGACGAGTTTGACCATTGCGGACATGGTACTGCTGTTGCAGGTATTGCGCTATATGGTGATGTTGAAGCCTGTGATGCCAGTAATTTCTGGCAGCCGTTAGTGTGGTTATATAATGGAAAAATCCTTAATTCTGATGGGGAATTTGATACTTCTACGATCGAAACAACCTTGACTCGGGCAGTAGAATATTTCGTAGATTTAGGATGTCGTATATTTAACTTATCACTTGGTAACGCGAATGCACCATATGATGGTAAGCATATCAGAGGAATTGCTTATGTTCTTGATGTGTTGGTTCGTCGTCATAACATCCTGTTCGTTGTTTCTGCAGGTAACTTTAATGGAAGTAGTGATCCTGAGGTTCCAGAGGAAAGTTGGCGTGCTGAATACCCCAGTTACTTAATCCATAACAGTTCCATTATCATCGATCCAGCCCCTGCACTCAATGTTCTCACGATAGGAAGTTATGCTAAGCACAATGCAACATTTGATGCTCAACGTAGGGCGAATGAAATTAGTCATTTAAGTCCAGCGGGAGAATTTCAACCCTCGCCATTCACACGCCACGGGCCGTCAGTGAAAGGAGCTTTTAAACCGGAAATAGTAGCCCATGGTGGAAATTTCGCTGCACCCATGCGTAATAACGGAGGTCAATGGCGACCATATGCCAGAGGGCTTGGCGTTCTAAGTTGTCACCATCAATTCCAAGGAAGCACACTTTTCTCTGAACAAAGTGGAACTAGTTTTTCTGCACCGTATATAACGTATCTTGCTGGACGTTTACTAAATGAATATCCAGATATGTCAGCCAATATGTTGCGAGCGATGCTGGTCAATCATGCAGTATTGACTCCTCAGATGGAAAATACATTTTCTAGAGAAGTTGTTGAGTGTTATAAAGCAGAGTTAGCAACTCGAAACCGTAGCATTATTCGGGATATTGTTGGATATGGAGTAGTCGAGGAAGACGGTTTATACCGTTCATCAGAAGAAGTAGTTGTTATGATGTGTGAAGAACAAATTGTAAATAATACACATCAATTTTTTGAGCTTCCATTACCCGCTTCCTTTTTAAGAACTCAACGGGCAGTGCGAGAACTGCACATTACTTTAGCTTATTCACCAGCCGTCAGAACGACTAGGCTGGATTATGCGGCTACGCAAATATCCTATAGACTCGTAAAAGGAACATCGTTACAGGATGTCCAGCAGTATTTTAATCATGATGTACAGGATGGCATAAAATCCAGGAATGAAGATGCGACAAGTAACCGTTCTGTTACTGCACAACAACGTGACCACGGTACAGTGCAATCATCTAGTTGGGTATTTAAGCGTCGCTCTCCTAATGAAAAGTGGTTTGTAGTTGTAACCAGAAATGATCGTGAGTGGGGGGCTCCACTCAATAATCAACACGAATCATATGCTTTAGTTGTTACTGCAACGGATAGAGAAAACGCAGAGGCTAATCTTTACACCGAAATTGAGGCCCGAATTCGTGAACAGGAACGTTCTAGAGCACGAGTAAGCTAAATTGAATCCATCTCAGCTAATTTAGACATTTCAGCATGAATGGTTTCTCAGGTATTCGCCCGAAACTGATCAAGGTCTTTCGTATGGGTAGCTCAGTGCCAAATATAGTCATTCACACCCTGAATGACGATTTTAGGGCAACTAATTCGGTTTATCTATTAATGAAGTATTTTCAAAAATATAACTTACTAATAAATAGAAGTAATATTCTATTGCAAGCACTAGTAAGTGAGTGTAGGTTGTATGTGCGCTTGAGATGATTATTGAAATAGATAGTAAAATATTATGGAGATGTCTACATTAACTTTCCTGATTACCACTTAAATTCAGCTCCCATAGGCGTATACTTAAAATAAGTCTGCGTGGAGGTAAATGAAAATGGCTAAAAATCAGATTCAATTCCAAAAAGGCATTTCTATTCATGAGTTTATTTCATTATATGGTCATGAAGAACAATGCCAGAAACAGGTGTTCGATATGCGCTGGCCTACGGGGTATCACTGCCCTCATTGTGGGCATGATAAGTATTGCCAGTTAAAATCTCGTCTCCTTTATCAGTGCAATCAATGCCATCATCAGACATCTTTGACGGCCGGCACATTGTTTTCTGCGTCAAAATTACCTTTAACTGTGTGGTTTTTGGCGATTTATCTCATGACTCAGGAAAAAAATGGGATTTCTGCACTTGAAATGTCACGTCAACTGGGCATTTCCTACAACGCTGCATGGCGTATGAAACACAAGCTAATGAAAGCGATGAAAGAACGGGATGACGAAAAGCCTCTCGGCGGGTTTATTCAGCTTGACGACGTCTACTGGGGAGGGGCTCAGCATGGTCCCCGAGGGCGAGGGGCAAAAGGGAAATGCCCTTTCGTTGCGGCGGTTTCAATGAATGAAAAGGGCCACTCTATGTTCATGCGTTTCAGCGTTGTGAAAGGGTTTAAGACCGAGGAACTTACTCGTTGGGCTAAAGTGCATCTTAAACCAAAATCCCTTGTTATTTCAGATGGATTAGCTTGCTTTCGGGGGATTGAGCAAGCCGGGACTGGGACTTTCCATTTGCCCCTCGTCACCGGCGGTGGAGCGCAGAGTGTTAAGCTTCCTTATTTTCAGTGGGTTAACACAATGATTAGTCATGTAAAAAATTCGATACGCGGAACATATCATTCGATTAGCAAAAAGTATTTACCTCGTTATCTTGCCGAATTCTGTTTCAGGTTCAATTGGCGCTTTAACCTTAAAAAAACATTCGAACAGCTTATTTATTCATGTATCCGGGCAGCACCTATACCTGAGTATTTACTCAAGCTAGCTGAGATTCGATGGTAATCAGGTTATCAAATGCACTCAGTAGGCAGTGGATAATTGCGGATTATCTCGGTATACATCCTTCTGAAATTTGGCCTAGCCGTTACTTCGATATGTATGACCGATTAATTGAGCGTAGGGTTCGCGATAAACCACAGGAATAATCCGCTTTAATTTGTGATCTAATTCGTAAAAATGATAAATGTTTATATGAAGCCTTGAGCGTGAAATGGCAGTCAAGTTTGACCATTTTCAAATCTCATGGCTTTTTTGCTTTAACACGATGATTAAACAGTTATATACCAGTGCTCAATGAAGATGCTTGATTTTCTCTGAAATAAGGATCATCCTAACAGTATGACTATTTATCTCAGCGAAGAGCAAAAGCAACAACTCATCAACCTGCATCGGACGTGCAGGGATCGTCATATCTGTGATCGCATACGATGTGTTTTGCTCTCTGCTGATGGATGGTCTCCCGAGATGATCGCCCGTTCGCAACTTATCCACGAAACCACTGTCCGACGTCACCTCAATGACTGGCTTAATGAAGCTAAGCTGAAACCCGAAAATGGCGGCTCTCAGAGCTATCTCAGCGAAACACAGACTCAGGCACTTATCGCTTATCTGACCGCCAATCTTCTGCCCACCACACAGGCGGTTATCCGTCTTGTCGAAGAGTGGTGGAATATCCGTTACACCGTTCCCGGCATGAATAAATGGCTGCACCACAATGGCTTCAGCTATAAAAAACCGACCGGCGTGCCCCACAAGTTCAATGCGGAACAGCAACGGGTTTTTATGGAAGCCTACGGGAAACTGAAGCAGGAAGCCGGAGACCATGAGCCCATCCTGTTCATTGATGGCGTCCATCCCACGCAGGGGACGAAACTCGCTTATGGCTGGATGCGCAAAGGTCAGAAAACCGCGGTGAAAACCACGGGAAGCCGTACCCGTCTGAACCTGATGGGCGCCCTGAATCTGGCCGATATCAGTAAAACGGTGGTGCGCGAATATGACCGTATCGACAGTTATCACATCGCCGAGTTCTTCATTGCCATCCGTGAGACCTATCCGATCAGTCAGAAGGTTCATATTATCCTTGACGGAGCCGGTTACCACCGAAGCAGGCTGGTGAAAGACTGGGCTTATGTAATGAATATTGATCTTCATTACTTGCCGCCATACAGCCCGAATCTGAGCCCGATAGAAAGGCTGTGGAAGGTGATGAATGAACAGGTCAGGAATAACCCTTATTTCGCCTCGACAGCCTTGTTCAGGCAGGCAATACATCGTTTTTTGACGGAAATATTACCGGAACTTGCCGGGAACCTGTCGTGCCGTATTAATGACAACTTCCAGGTTCTGAATCCTGCATCTTCAAGTTAAGCGGGTATAAATCTAATTTCCACGTAAAATCTACTAGGTTTGATGTAGCAAAGTAATGTGGGGGTATTATTGGGTGTATGTAACTTTTTTAATAAAATTAATTTATTAAATATTAATATGCCAGTATTGCGCTCCCTCCCAAGCAAATGAAACACTCTCATTGCTACAAAACTCTGTTGATTTAGAAGTTGTCGCGGAATAGAGAAAGCCTCTCTACTCGAATGGAAAAGATACCGGCTATTACTGATTCGCGTTGACGTTCTGCAAGCGTCTGATGTTCAGAGGGGAACCTCTAAAAACTCTCAATACAAAAAATAAGATCAATTTTGCACTCACCAATAAATGACCTTATTGTGTATGACTTTTTCTTGCTTTTTCAGGGGAAAAAATAAACTCATCGCTTTTTCATCA
>NZ_CAWNWY010000025.1:0-78755 GCF_963878365.1 Photorhabdus sp. HUG-39
CCTTCCCAAAGTCGTTCCCATCCGACTCGACCCGTGCGTTTGGAATCGTACCAGCCGGCCAGTTTTCCCAGATTGATGAAGGCCCAATGCAAGCTCGGGGCTTTTTTCGGCACACGGCATTTTTCTTGTTTTGACCACAGTAATTTCCACGCCAGGGGGCTTAATACTGTCTCACAGCTCTCTTTCTCTGCTTCTTCTTTGTTCAGACCCTTAAAACGCAGCTGGTGTATCCGTACCGCAATAAAGGCCAGCAGCACTATCATCCGCTCCAGATTATCTTTGCTTTGCATACGCAGCGCTTCTACCTGCGTGCCGCCCGTTTTCCACGCTTTGTGAAATTCTTCTATCAGCCAGCGGCGCTCGTAATAACTGAATATTTTATGGGCGTCTTCCTGACTGTTGACGGGTTCGGAGGTCAGAAGATGCCAGCAAAGCCCATCCTCCGGACCTTTTTCGTAGCAACCGACATAAAATATCCGCACCGCTTCACCGCTTTTTCCTTCGGGGATTTTCAACGTCACTTCGGCATAACGGATATCACAATGCGCGACACGCGCCTGACGCCCGCCTTTCTGTCTGATCTGAACTAATCGTTCTCCAGCACTCTGTAACTGGCTGATAAAGTCATAAAGTTTATCCTGACTTTCCTCAATACGCCGGTTTTGCATCGAACGGATGACGAAACGGTGTTTTTGGCTCGTTTTATAACGCAGATATTCAATGATATCGGCTTCACGGTCACAGACAGAAATCACGTTGGCCATCTGCTCCCCTAACCGGCTGTCGACGGCTTGTGAGGCCCGTTCCCACTTATAACTCTCTTTCCCTTCATAAGGGCGTGTGTCGCGTTGTCGGCTTTTGCCATAATCACTGACATCTCGACACCAGCGCTGTTGCTCTATCAACCCCACGACCTGTTGTTCTTCAGGCGCAAATAACAACACCGAGTGTACCTGCATGCCCCGGGATTTTTCCGTCGAGGTGGTATAGCCGAGTTCATCGGCGACCGACGCGTGGGAAAATGACAGGGTTGTCGTGTCTTCCAGCGCTAACAGGCAACGATAACGTTGAGCGTGAGCGACGGTGGCGGTAAATCCGGCTTCGGCGATGGCCTGAGGCGCAATGGCGGAATTTCGGGTCAGTCGGTAGGCCGCTTCAACATCGGCAGGAGAGTCAAGAGATTGCACGAGCGATTGTCCTATATGGTTAGCCAACGAACAGGCCACTTTCACCAGGCGGTTGGTACGGCGTTTATCACCTAATTCCGCATGTTGAAACGTGTCATTTGCCCATTGTTCAGCGCAGGTTGAAAACATAAAGATTACCTCAAGTCGGGTTTGTTATTGAGATCAATCTATGAGGAAAAAGTTCAATAACGAGGGGGCAGGTTAAAATATTTGTGTAGGAAAGACAGGGGCTTGTCCCCGTCAGGGGCGGGTTTCCGGTAACAGGAGCTGTTAATGCCTGCTTTTCATTCACCTTCTGATCCGATAATCCTGCCGGCTTCAGAGACATTAACCCCGAAACAACAATCCCTCATCCGCGATTTGATCCGTGATGAATGTGACTACCGTGATCGTGACGCACTCTTCAAACTTTTGAGCGTGATAACGCTGCTTAAATTTGCAGGGATCTTAACGCTGGGTGTGTTGTTACTGGTTTTCCGGTTGTTATGGGGATAAAAGGAGACGAACCATGCTAATGATCTTTGTGACAGTGCTTTGGGGCGTGATTCGCTGGATTTCTTTGTCGTTTTACCATGTGCTGTCCTGGTTGTTACGGCGAAGACCGGTGAGGTTACCAGCAGCTCATGCGCGAAGACACACGGTGTATGCCGGTAAATGGCAACTTTCTGATGACGCGAAGTCGTGCGGGAGACCGGTTGTGGTCAGAGATAGACACAGCTACAAACCGGGTGTGGAGTTGCTGTATTTCGGTGAGGAGAGTCCGGAGCCGTTTTATGGCGAGCGGTACCTTATCGACGAAACGGAAGCGGTGGATTCGGCGCAACAGATGCTCACGCGTCTGCTGAGACAGCGTAGTTTGTCGAAAGCTTATGATGAGGCCGCATAATGGTCAATGAGACGTTGATTGCCGTTACCCGGGCGGTGATGCCAGCTGTGGCGATTGAAGAGCCAGTCTGGCTGCGAATGGTAAGTTATCCGTCTGCGCCAGAATATGAAACAGAGCGGTTTCATCAACTGATTTACCAGGCATTCAAAGCCTGGTCGGCAGCAAAGCCGGGAGTCTGTGAGGTGACGTTTGGTTTTTTCTGTTTGCCGCATGACGGCGACATGAAGGCCCCCTTATGGCAAGCGCTGCGGCTTAAACATGAATCTGATCGGTTGCTGATTGCGTTGGACGCCTAATTTATTGATCACCCTGACGGGGAAACCCGTGAGGGTTAACTCCGTCAGTCATTTTTTTACAACAGGAGTTAACCCTATGAGTACAATGACGACTAAAGAATACATTCGGGAATCGTCCCAGTCTCTGTCAGTGCAGGCGCTGACTGAACCGGAGATATTCAAAAAAACCCGTAGCCGGTTTAATCAGTGGTTGCAGGCACAATTCGACAATCACTATCACACGCTGAGAAATCATGGTTACCGCTGTTTTCTTGCTCGCCATCATCCGACCGAGCTTGAGCGTTACGATGAGGCTTCTGAAGCCTTACGGCGTGAGGAATTTCACCGGTTCAGTGAGTTGCAGACGCTGGGGCTGTTCCTGTATCAACAGGTTCAGTTAAAGGAGAAAAAACTCAGGCAGCGTCGTCGCTGGCTGTTGACCGGGATAGCATTGACGTCGCTGGTGACAGGCGTGTGTTTGATGTTTCACGCTTACGAAGTTGACTTGTCAGCAGTTTATCACTGGCTGACCGCGTTACCGGCCAGAATAGCTAATTATTTCATGCGCTAATTATTTATCCCCCGGGGAGAGACGACTCCCTGTGGACGGGTCTCTTCCTTAATTTTAGACAGGAAAGATGATGACCCTTTCTTACCTACCGGATGATATCTGCCGGTTAATAACCCGACGTCTTACAGACAGCCTGGAAAGTGGATGGGCGCCCTGGCAAGCGGCCAGTGAGTACGGTTTGCCGCAGCATGCGCTGACCGGACAACCGTTTAGCGGTATCAATGTGCTGTTGCTCTGGCAAACTATGTTGCAGCGGCAGTTGATATCTAACCGCTGGTTAACCGGTGATGAGTTAAGAGCGTTAGGCGGATGGGTGGTCAACGGTGAAAAACCAACAACCATCGTCCGTTACCAGCCTTCAATGTCGCTGATACGTGTCATTAATCTGGAACAATGTGAAGGACTGCCGACAGAACTTCAACCCGGTTGTCCTTTACCTCCCCGTCCGGCTCCCGGTTTTACCGCTGTTCAGCAACTGGTGACGGCCAGTGGGATCCCGGTGGTTCATCGATCGGGCATCATGCCCGTTTACCGACCATGGCATGATCGTATTGAGCTGCCTGTCCAGCGGGACTACGTTGAAGATTCACAATACTGGCATGACTTGTTGCATCAACTGGTTTATGCCACTGGCCATCCGTCCCGGTTAAACCGCTTTGGCCTGACAACCCGAAGTGAGTTAGATGAAGCTCGGGAACAATGGGTGACAGCATTGGGCGCGGCGTTTGTGGCGGCATTAACCGGTGTTCGGGGTAACTCGGTCTATCCTGATAATACAGTACCCTGGGAACACGCTTTGGGTTCAGATCCGTGGTGGTTATTTCAGGTGGCTAATGATGCCCGCCGTGCCATGGATTATTTGCAAGACCGGAGACAGCAGTTACCGACCCAGGTGGAATTGTGGCAGCAGATAGCTACCGTGTTGCTCAGTGAGCACTATGGTTTGCCGCTGAATGACACCATGCTGGAATATGATGAGGTGGTTCAGCGCCATATTGATGAGGGTATCACACCGCTGATGGCTGTCAGTGCTTTAGCCCGAATATATCACTGGGAACGGCATGACCAGCCAGAAGGCAGGTTGTTTCCGGAAGAGTTGGGGCAGGCCAGCGAGGCATTGGCGTTATTCGCCAGCCAGCCATCGTATCTAAACTATGCTCGGATCCCGGTGACAGAACCCGCTGATACTGGTGAACCGGACAGATCATCACATTCTGAATGGTTGTTGTTACCGCCGGTGGCGTCTGACCGTGGTTATGCGGATGAAGATAATGATCCGCCTGACGATAACGTTGTGGCGCTGCCATTAGCGGCAACTTACCGGGAACCGAATCCACATAAACAGGCTTTTATCAGACTGTTTAACCAGATTGCACCCCATGAAAACCGCTGGCAGGTGTTCTGTGATTTTGTGCATATGGCCGCCTGTTCATTGTATAACGCGCTGTTGCAAAATGAGGAATTTGAAGCGGACTATATGCAGCGGGTTAAACGTTATTCCCGTGAAGATGCATTCCGGCTGAGTCGTTTGCTGAGTGAAGTTATTACGGGGCTGGAGTATGCAGTCGGTGATTTTCTGGGGGCTATTTTCATGGCGCTGGAATTAGGTCATGACCGGGCTGGTCAGTATTTTACGCCGTTTCCTGTCAGCCATATGATGGCCAGAATGCAGTTCACTGAAGGCTTGACGAAGTTGGGATCCGGAGAGCATGAATATATCACGGTGTCTGACCCGGCTTGTGGCGCCGGCGGGATGATTATTGCGATGCATCAGACTCTGCTGGAAGCGGGGTTTAATCCTCAGCAGCAGATGTTGGCGTTTTGTGTCGATATCGACCCGGTTGCCGCGATGATGACGTATATCCAACTGTCGTTGCTGGGTGTTCCGGCCGTGGTCACGGTAGGCAATTCACTCACTCATGTCATGTCTCAGCAAATGGTGACGCCAATGTACCATTTAGGCTTCTGGCAGTTCAAACGTCAGCGTCAGGAAGCTGAAGACGAAATAGTGATGCGCAAGGCTGGCTGACATCACATCTTTAATTCAAAGTCACCATTGGGTGGCATCACATTAACCCGATAGGGGATATCCCCTACAGGGGGAACCCCGTCAATCACGAGATTTCCCTTATGTCTTTATTACGTTTTTATATTCGGCATCAATTCGCAGAGCGAATGGGGCTGGAGCTGGATGACGACGCTATTTTCTATCTGTTTCATGAGAGCCAGGGAGATTACGTCAATACCTATATAAAGTTTACCAAAGAGTTACTTTTGCCCATCATGACTCATCTTTTGGACAGTTTGTCTGAGGATCCGGCAAACCGGGCCAGATGCAGAAATAGTGAGCGTATCCTGACGTTATGGATACGGGGAATGGATGCGATATCTCATGCTTATCAGGATCCGATGCTGATGCCCTATACCCATCCGGAAAGCAGTGGTCGTGTGGATACCCTTATCAGACCCGACACAGCCGTTTTGCTGAATATGTCGGCGGAGGAGTTTCTCCGTCTGACGGCACAGGATAACTTGCCGGAGGAGGAACAAATCACGCTGGAACAGTTCAGTAAAACGCAACAGTACTGGACACGTTTTATGGACTATTTGGATAAGCAGTTGACAGAAACGTGTCTGTATTGTTTTGAACGTTTGGGTCAATTTCTTCGTTACTTACAGGTTGAACCCCGTTTAATCCGGCGTTTTTCCTCCGCTATCGGTTACATCGATGTATTAATGGGGCCACAGGATTTGCACAATATTGAGGCAGAGGAATTTGAGTCAGGGTATCTCGAAGACTATATCGATGCGGTCTCCGATGGATTGATGACACCCGTCCAGTTTCGGGTTGATGTGGTATACAAAAATGATCGTGTGATAGAGAGTTTTCGATCAGATGTAGACATTGAAGATGTTAACAACCCAACAGTCAGAGATTATCGGGATGTGGTGGATGAGGCAATCACCTGGGTAGATGAGCAGTTTGTGCTGAAAACCCGTTCAGTGAACCTGTCTTCGCCAGTACAGAGGCTGGCAGCATAACTAAAATTTAACCCATTGGGGGAAATGTTCCCTCAATGGGAACGTTTCTCCTCAGGAGAACGACGATGTTACTTTTTAAGGCTAAAGACCTGAAGCCCGTGTTGCGGGAAGCGATAGCCCATCAGTGTGACGTGTTGCTGGTCAAGGATCAGGGCATTTATATCATGTCTGATATGGGTACGATGCAAAACGGCAGACATCTTGTCGCTTATGCGTGCGGTTATCATCCAGAGAAGGACGAAGGCTGGTATGAACGTGCCCGGGAGGCGGTGGGCGGAGATGATTTTGCGGAAAAGCTGGGTTTCTCCGTATTGACACTCAACCGGTTACTGAATGACAAATGTGATCTGAAGGTGACGCTGACAGCCACACAAATTATCACACAATTTTATCCCTGATTGCCGGGATGCCGGCAGTCATTTTCACCCTGACGGGCGTTATTTCCCGTCAGGGGATAACGCCCGTTTTTATTTCGGAGCGTTACTGATGAAAAAGATTAAGACCAAAACAGCCCCAAAAACTGTCCGCAAGAATAAAGTCGCCCGTCGTCATGGCAGGCGTTTCCGGCCTGATTTGTACCGGGTGATGACGGGCAGGATTATCGCGGCGTTTGGAAAAAGAAGGCGCCCTGATGTACAGGCCACAAAATTGTGGAGACCGGCTGTCCGGCTATAAATAATTCGGATAGGGCTATCCGAAAGCCGGATAGCCTTTTTTCACATCGCTGAACTTATCATCTGCCTGTGGGGGTATAGCCTTCACAGGGTATGCCCTGTTTCAGGTAAAAAAGAGGATTTTTTACTATGCCGAAGTGTTACGCCAATCGTTTGCATATCACAGGCCAACCTGACCAACTGGAGGCTCTGCAACAATGGGGATTGGGAGACGTCATTCCCTATTACGGGCAGGCTATCCATCAAAGTATTAAGCTGTTTGTCGCGGGCTGTGCCGGTCTTCTGCAACCCACTGAAACGACAGATTATCCACTTTATCTGGCGCTGGTAGCGCAGGGAAAAGGAGACGGCTCACCGGAAAACCAGGCGTTTGAGCAATGGCTGGCCTTGTTAAAAGAGAATGTTGCGCTTGATGAAGTCACCAGCCAACAGATTGACAGGCTATACCAACAAAGTGGTCTGGCTGCGCGAAAATGGGAGACGTTGCTCCCGGTAGCGCAGAAAACCATTATAGCTTTGTTTAACCAAAAGTCCTGCGACTGGTTCGGTCTGGTTGACTGGAACGGAGAGCATGACACGGAAATGCTGTGGTCTCATCTTGATGACAGGCTGACAGAGACAGTTCCTTGTGACTTGTTTCTGCTGATACCGACCCGTCTTGCGAGTGAAATCAATGGATTTTGCGGTGGATTGTTAAGGGATCACGAAACGACTCATGAGTTGTATTTCCGATTGTACGATATGGCACGGCCGCGAGGTTATGAAATAGCCTGGAAGTACAATGATGATGGTAGTCTGACCGGGGATTTTGATACAGCACCCTGGGAGCCATGGTATGAAAAAATTATGGTGCCTTTATCCAGGCAATATCACTGCCATATTACCCATTATTTTGAGGATGTCTGTGGCTTTTGTGGTTACGACAAGTACCAGAATGGGCAGTGGGAAGCTGGCAGCTTTGATGAGCTGGAATTTGGTGAGGAAGGTGAGGGCGGTATCCGTAAAGTGGTCGGGCCGGCCTACATTCTCGGCAATATTTCATATGACGGATGTTAGTGCGCTGACAATGTTATCCCGCAGGGAAATTCCTTGGGTGAATTGACATAAAAAACAGGTTCAGGTTTACCTGAGCGTCTGATAACACTACTGCCGGCGGATATGACGCCGGCGATTTACCCATTGGGGGAATATTCCTCTGAGGGGGAGTGTCCGGTTCTTGGGCCGAACAGGACGGAGATGAGAAATAAATCGATTGAAGTTGTTTTGTTTATCCCTGACACGTTTTGGTCTGAATCGGCAGTGCTTCCCAGATGCACTGGACACATTCTATTTCCCTTAATCCTTTCTTGCATGAGTCGCCATGTGCCTTTTGTACTTATCATGACTGATTCAACGAAATAACCGGATACACGCTTCGTTTACCCGTGACGGAATTGGGAACGTTTGAATCATTGCGTGCGGTTTTCATTGATTAATTTTTATTCCCGGAAAAGAGTTTTGCCTTGTCCCTGTCAGAGGATGTATTAGGGTTTTGGGGAAAAAAGAGGAGATTAATCGTGTTGAAAAAAATTAACATCCTGCTGGCGGGAACATCCGCAGGAAAAAAGTCACTTCCACAACCCACCGCCATCCCAGAAACGGTCAAAGCAGGCTACTTTTTGCCGTCTGAGTCCAGACTGTTGCTGGATACTTCCCGGCGACGGCAGTGTTTACAGTGTCTGTGGGACAATAGCGCATTACCTAAAACACACTATCAGGCATTGTGGCTGGCCCCGTTACATGAGTGTGTTGCATTGATGCAACAACTTCCGGCGGCACCGCAGGGGTCTTATGCCCACCTGGGGGCTTGATAGATGTGACTTTGCAATGTACTGCATTTGCCGTACGTCTGGCGAAAGGACAGATGTTACCGCCGGGTGTGGCCCCTGAGACGCAGGCAGAACAAAGTGTGATATGGAGCACGGTGGTGTTTTACGCTGCGTTATTTCATTTTTTACCTGTTTTGGCCCAGTTTGACGGAGAACTGGATGAAGGCCAACCCTGGTACCCGGGATTGGTTGTGCCGCAGGGGCCGTATCGTTTCCGGTTCAAAACTCCTCCAGTGGAGACGAGGGTTGCCTGTCATTTCGGGCTGTTGCTCGCCGGACGATTGCTGCCGGCTAAGGCGTTGACCTGGCTGGCGTCAGTACCTCATGCCTTGCCTGCGCTGTTCTGTATTTTATCCGGTGATATGAAGGAAGATGACGCAATCAATCAGATAATGACAGAAGCTTTGAATAAAGCGGGCGCACCGACAATATCAGAAATATTATCTGTCACGGCTGCATTACCGCAAGTTATTGTTTCAGGCAATCCTGATGTCTCTGCTACGCCTTTATCAACCGCAATGGAAAGTGTTCTGCCTTCTCAGAGACGGCAGGAAGATAACCCGATGACTGAAATTGTTTCATCAGCCGTGAAGTCTGTTGATGAGAGCACGCAACAGCTATTGTCATTAATGGGGATGAATGTCGCGGGCACAGTGACAGAACAGGTTATGGCGAGTGAAGCAGAAATCGTACCTCCAGACACGCCGGTGCCTTCACAACACTCGGTTCAGGCAACATTGCAGAACGAAAATGCGATTGAGACATCCTGTATTGGAGAGCAATTCTGGGACTGGCTGTCCGCTGGATTAAGGCATGGGGTGATGACCATTAATACGCCGAAAGCCCGGATACATCTGGTCAGTGGTTTTGTGTTTGTGAGTGTGCCGGCCATTTTCTTCCAGTTTCTCAGTGAGAAGAAGCAGGTGGATGGCAAAGAGGTTAGCGAAAAATGGAAACGGGTACAAACCGCATTTGAGCGGTTGGGACGACATCGAGTCAGTGGTGGAAAGTGTTTTTGTTGCTGTCATCTTTATGATTCGGCTGATCGGGCTGGCTCCTATCAACGTATTCATGGCTACCTAATCAAAAACACGTTGCTTTATCGTGGCCATTCTGTACCGGAAGATAGCCCTTTTCTCATGATTTCATGAAAAAGCATCTTTAATAATAATATGTTATTTTCTGCGCCCCGCAATGGGTTTTTAAATTGATGAAGTGAGGAAGTAGAGATGGACAGTATGACCTGGGATAACCTGCTGGATGAGTATTTCTTTGCCAAAATATTGCGGCCGGATACGGAGTCAAGTTATCGCAAGGTGGTGAATACCTTCCAGGTGTTTGCAGGTGTGGACAATCGGCCTGCTCAAGTGACCCGACAACAGGTCCTGACGTGACGCAGATATGTGTTGCATCAGTCTGGCCTGAAAGGTGTGACCTGGAACAGTAAGATTGCGCATATGCGGGCGGTGTTTAATTTTGCGATAGAAGAAAAAATACTGCCCCAAACGGAAAACCCCTTTAATGGTGTGGTGGTCAATGCGAACAAAAATAAAAAGAAAACATTGACCAAAAAACAACTGACGGCCTTGTATCTCACGATGGGGCAATTTGAAGAGCGGGAGCGACAGGCAGGGGATAACCATCGTGCCCGCTGTGCATTATATCCGACCTGGTACTGGCTGACGGTACTGGATACATTGCGTTATACCGGGATGCGGCAAAATCAGTTATTACATATCCGGTTGGGGGATATTGACCTGCATGAGCGTCGGATTATTCTTTGCTCCGAGGGGAGTAAGAACCATTATGAACATCAGGTGCCGGTGGTGAAATGGTTGTATCCGCGACTGGAGATTTTGCTGGAGCGTGCTCAGGCTGCTGGGGCAAAATTGAGTGATCCCCTGTTTTGTGTGGACTATTTTACCGCCAAAACAGACAAAGGAAACGAAACCGACCAGTTACAGACGATAAAATCATTCTTTCGGCGCTTATCAAAAGAGTGTGGATTTGATGTGGGTCCACACCGTTTCCAGCATACCCTGGCAACTGAACTGATGAAAGCGCCTGATCGTAATTTGCAAATGGTGCGCGGATTACTGGGGCATCGCAGTATTGCCACGACGATGGAATATATTGATATCAATCTGGATACTGCCGGGCGTGCGTTGGAGCGTGAATTAATGCTTTATATCGATGCTGAGTCAGAAAAAGGCGAAATATTAATCAGGTAAACCGAAAATATTTTTGCTGTTGCCTGGACTTGTTTTTTCTGTACAAATTCCCTGTCGCAAGATGGGGAATTTTTTTAACTGATGTAATCCCTCATAATTGACCTTTTTCTGATCAATGGGGAAAGTTGAGTAACCGACATACAACATCGTGTTAATTAATTCATTGATTTTAGTTTGGATGGCTTGACAGTTGCAATAGAACTTGTAAATATTGCGCTCGAACGAAAAAAGGACATCTGATCTCTCAGATATCCTGAATCTAGAACCTTTATACTTTATATCGAAGTGACGCAAGATTAAGTCAACTGTAACGATGCACTTAGGTCCCAGTATCGAACGCCCGTTAAGTTTCTATCTCCCAACAAGCGCACTTTGAATTGGTGCCCGGAGGCGGAATCGAACCACCGACACGAGGATTTTCAATCCTCTGCTCTACCGACTGAGCTATCCGGGCAACGGGGCGCATTAAACCGTATTCGGTAGAGCCCGTCAATAGATTTCTTTGGAAATAGTGACTTGTGCTTTGAAATTATTCGATTGGCTAGAAATATAAGCAAAATAATAACGGAGAGTAGAAAATTTGCTCTCCGTTATTTTCTTAATATTTTAATGTGTTAATGATGGTAGTTTTTCTGGGCAGTATTGACTTTCATCAGGTAGCGACGTGATTCTGCCGATGGATGTTTGGTTGTCAGGGTTTCATAAACGTCACCCGGTGCCATGTTATTAATAATTTGAGCCGCTTTTTTCTTATCGCTAGAAAATACTCTTAATACACTACCGGCACCACCGTTGTAAGCCGTTATTACTGCGTAGCGGCGAGATGTTGCATTAGTGATATCAACCAGATAACTGTTTTGTAATATCGATAAATATGCAGTGCCGGCATCGATGTTATTTCCTGGATCAAATAGATAACTACGGCTTGGTTGCCCTGATTTACCTTTCATTTTAAAGACATCACGGCCAGCAGTATGTTGTACAACTTGCATCAATCCAAGCGCATCAGAACGGCTGACTGCATAAGGGTTGAAGCTGGATTCTATTTGCATAATTGCCAAAATTAGGGATTCATCTATGCCATATTTAATGGAAGCTTGACGAATCAGTGGCAGATATTTATGAGCACGTTTGTCCAAATGGTTTGGTACCAGTTGTATAGTGACAGACCAAATGACATGTAAACCGGATTGGCGTTTTTGTAATTTGTTGGCAATCAGATAATCTGCAAAGTGTGTTGCTCGCCATTCCCAACGAATCGGTTGACCATTATTGTCCATAACTTGTCCGTAAAGGAAAGGTTCTTTACTGATCTGAATATCGTTAGTGTCAGAATAAAGATCAACGGAACCTGGATCATCACCCATTAATAAGGTCGTGATAATGGCCTTGCGTAAATAGGTTGTAGGGTCAATTGGAGAAATTGTCTCAATCGTGATCGTTCCAGCTTCAAAATTGATATGGCTGCGGGTCCGGTATTGATCGGTATATTTAACGTAGTCCTTTGGGCCTGCAATTAATACTTCATGCAACCCCCAAATGTTCTCAATGTTATGAGCAAACTGGCCCATCAAAATATCAAAACCATTGGTATCTTTTATATATTCTTCGCGGTATTCACTATTTTTGTTGCTGGTACAGGAAATAAGAATTGGGGCAATAACAAACAACGCTAACAGTTTTTTCATCTTACATTGCCATCTGGTGTTGAATACAACATCAGAGCCAGTGGCTCTGATGAAAGCTAAATATTATTTTTCTGGTGGGGTATATCCATCAATTTGAATATCATGACCTTCGAACAGGAATTTGGTCATTTCCTGTTCAAGTAGTTTGCGATCTTCCGGGTTCATGGTGTTGAGTTTTTTCTCATTGATCAGCATGGTTTGTTTGCTCATCCATTGTCCCCACGCTTCTTTGGAAATTTCATTGAAAATGCGTTTGCCCAATTCGCCGGGATAAAGCTGAAAATCCAGTCCTTCGGCTTCACGTTGTAAGAAAGTACAAAAAACAGTTCTGCTCATAATAAATCCTCAAAATAGTGGGAGTGGGATTCAGCTCAGTTGCTGTAATAGATATTCAACTGGTGCTGCCAGCCCAACAGTTGCGGGTTGCTGTAAGTTATACCAAAGTCCTGTATTTTCATCCATGCAGGTAGTAAAGGATAAGATATTTATTTTTATCGGCACAATATCTAGATGAAAATGGCTAAATGTGTGGCGGAATGCGGTGAGTTGTTCATGTTTACTGTGAGAAATACCTGATTGTTCTAGCCAGCCGTTTAGCAAATCCATGCTCTCAAACTGAGGAAACGCAAACAAACCACCCCAGATCCCTGTTGGTGGGCGTTGTTCTAGCCAGACAGAATCATTATTCTGTATCAGCAAGAAATAAGCTGTTTTCTCAGGAATGCTCTGTTTAGGTTTTTTACCGGGATATTTTGTCCAGCTATGGTTAGCGTAAGAGATACATCCTTGATTTAATGGGCAGATTTCACATTTCGGCTTGCTGCGAGTGCAAACCATTGCGCCTAAATCCATCATGGCCTGATTAAAATATTCCACCTCTTGTACTGGCGTTACATTGGTGCTGATTTGCCAGAGGCTGCTTTCGACCTCTTTTTTACCCGGCCAACCTTCCACGGCATAACAGCGGGCCAATACCCGTTTAACATTGCCATCAAGAATGGGGAAATGTTTACCTTGAGAAAGTGAAAGAATTGCGCCTGCTGTTGAACGACCAACACCGGGTAGGGCAACCACATCTTCAAAAGTTGTCGGGAATTTCCCTTGGTGCCGCTCCACAATCTGTTGTGCTGCTTTATGTAAATTACGAGCGCGGGCGTAGTAACCAAGACCGGTCCATAAATGAAGGACTTCATCAAGGGGGGCTGCGGCAAGTAAAGTCACATCGGGAAAACGTGAAATAAAGCGCTGAAAATAGGGAATGACCGTCGCAACCTGAGTTTGTTGCAACATCACTTCTGAAAGCCAGACGTGGTAAGAGGTCTTTTCCAGTTGCCAGGGCAGGGTTTTACGACCGTAACTATGGTACCAATCCAGTACCACTTTGGAGAATTGCTTTGCTTCCATCATTGGGATAATTATCTTTAGGGAATATCAGTGTTTCGTGAACAGGATTGCAACATAGTGTTACTTCACTGTAAACCGGAACTTTGTTTTTGCAGCACTGCGCAATCTGGGATTAAAATTGTACTTGTCATTATTGGACTTGCTAAAATCGCCCATCTTTGGATAATGCGCTCTCTTTAGGTGGTTTGCCGGTAAAGCAGCCATAATTGCCTGAATAAATGTCTTTAAAACTGACAGAAATACCATGATAAATAACGTAATTTCGCCGGAATTTGATGAAAATGGCAGGCCATTGCGCCGTGTTAGGAGTTTTGTTCGTCGTCAAGGCCGGTTAACTAATCGTCAGCAACAAGCACTTGATGATCTCTGGCCAAAAATGGGTGTTGAATATCAGGCGGAAAAGCTAGATATGAAGGCACTTTTTGGGCGTGAAGCCCCCATTGTGCTGGAAATTGGCTTTGGTATGGGAGCATCACTTGTCACTATGGCAAGCCAGAATCCCGAGAAAAACTTTCTTGGAATTGAAGTTCATGTACCTGGTGTCGGTGCTTGTCTGGCTTCCGCTGAAGATGAAAATATCGGTAACTTGCGGGTGATGTGCCATGATGCGATTGAAGTGCTGGAAAACATGATCCCGGATAATAGTTTGGAAATGGTACAGCTTTTCTTTCCGGATCCGTGGCATAAAGCACGTCATAATAAACGCAGGATTGTACAGCCACCATTTGTGGAACTGATAAAAAGCAAGTTGAAAGCGGGGGGCGTATTCCATATGGCGACTGACTGGCAGCCATATGCTGAACATATGTTGGAAGTGATGAATGGCGTAGATAATTACCTTAATTTGTCTGAAAATGGTGATTATGTGCCGCGTCCATCTTCACGCCCGATAACGAAATTTGAATTGCGCGGTCAGCGGTTGGGGCATGGCGTATGGGACATAATGTTTAAGAGGATTAAGTAATGGCTAAAAACCGCAGTCGTCGTTTGCGTAAAAAGATGCATATTGATGAATTTAAAGAGTTGGGTTTTTCTGTTAAGTGGAATTTCCCATCTAATACACCTGTAGATGTTATCGATAGCACTGTTGATGCATTTATTGATGAGCTGATTGAATCCAATGGCTTAGCATTGGATGCCAGCGGTTATCTGAATTGGGAAGGCTTAATCTGTTTGCAAAAAATTGGTAAGTGTACAGAAGAACACCGCCAATTGGTTGAAAAATGGCTGAAAGATCGCGGTATGGAAGATGTTATGACCTCTGAATTGTTTGATGTTTGGTGGGATTGATTAATCTATACCCTATGGATTTCAAGATGCATCGCGACGGCAAGGGAGTGAATCCCCGGGAGCATAGATAACGATGTGACCGGGGTGAGCGAGCGCAGCCAACAAAGAGGCAACTTGAAAGATAACGGGTATATCGCTATAAAATAGCTTGCGTGAATCACAACAGGGGCACCTTTAATCGGTGCCCCTGTCTGGAGTAAAATCAGTGAGTACAACGTTCTCTAATACGTTATTGTCGGATATTTTGCGACAAGTTCGTCCCTTGCTTGGCCAAGGGAAAGTAGCAAATTATATTCCTGCACTGGCGGAAGTTCCTGCTGATAATCTGGCAATAGCTATCTGTACCATCGATGGGCAGATATTTCATGCAGGAGATGCTGAGAAGCGTTTTTCGATTCAATCTATTTCTAAAATATTAAGTCTGACTTTAGCCATGACACGTTATCAGGAACAAGAGATCTGGCAGCGAGTCGGGCAGGAACCTTCTGGTCAGCCATTTAATTCACTAGTTCAGTTGGAACTGGAAAAAGGCAAACCTCGTAACCCTTTTATTAACGCGGGTGCATTAATTGTATGTGACATGTTGCAGTCGCGATTGAGTGCACCTAAACAGCGTATGCTGGAAGTGGTGCGCAAACTTGCTGGTTGTCCTGATATTTGTTACGACAGCAAAGTTGCCCGTTCTGAAATGGAACATTCTCACCGCAATGCAGCGATTGCCTATCTGATGAAATCCTTCGGTAATTTCGATAACGATGTGCTCGCGGTACTGCAAACTTATTTTCATTATTGCGCTTTGAAAATGAACTGTATTGAGCTTGCTAAATGTTTCATTTATTTGGCGAATCAGGGGAGTACGATAGGTTCTGAGCAGCAGATTCTTAGTCCTCGTCAGGCCCGGCAGATTAATGCACTGATGATGACCTGTGGTATGTATGATGGTTCCGGTGAATTTGCATTCAGGATTGGTATGCCAGGAAAATCGGGCGTTGGTGGTGGGATCGTGTGTGTCGTGCCGGGAGAGTTTACAGTTACTGTCTGGTCACCGGAATTGGATCGATCGGGGAACTCTTTGGCCGGTTGCGCTGCCCTAGAATTGTTAGCCGATCGTGTTGGGCGATCCATTTTTTAACTTTCAGGTGATTTTCTTAGGAGAAAACATGTTACGCAAAATTATCATTGCTGCATCTTTGCTATTTGTTGCTCAGACTCAAGCAGGTTATGAATGCCAGGTAAATCCACAGAATGACATTATTATTACTTCTCAATCAGTTCAAGTTGTGGGGGCAAGTGGCAATCTCCAGATTTCACCTGATGGTTCAGTAATTCGTGATGGTAGGAACTTAAGTTTAAATACAGAACAGCGTCAGAAAGCACAACGTTATCAGCAGGCTTTGCGGCAGGATTTGCCTTGGATTAAACAAGAAACCGGAAGACACCTGATAACGGCCCGTAAATCCTTGGATAAAGTCGTAGTAGATACTATCGGTAAGGATAGCAATGTGCGTAATCGGTTGTCTGATCTTGAGTCAGGGCTTAATCAGCAAATAAACCGAATTATTGAAACTCGCTCTGATGGCATGGCATTCCACCATCAAGCGATTAAGCAGGTTGAAAAAGATAGCCGTAGCTTAATTGAGCAAAGTCTTGGTGGAGTGTTACAGGACAGTATTAATGAGATTGGCAATAAGCAATTTAGCCTAAATGGTGATAATAATCAGGCACTACAATCTTTGCTTGGTAGTTTGGGTGGATTGCAGAATAATTTGAAAGCTGAATGGCGGGCTCAGGAGGAAGATTTCCAGCGTTTTGGCAAAGAGGTTTGCGGTAAGATCAGTGGCCTTGAGCAACAACGAATTGAATTACTGAATTTTATTAAATAGTTGCTGATAATCACAAATAAGAATCAATTTGAAATTGATTCTTATTTAGATTGACATATTTTTTTCGCTACCTAGAATGCAAATGCTTACTAAATATTCTTTCTTGGAGTGCAATATATGAAAAAGATAATCCCCGTCGTTCTGGTATCGTTATTTGCTGTTGCAAGCCATTCCGCATTTAGTCAGAAATCTGCTGTAGTTACACCAAATGCTGTTACAGCTCAGGCTGATGATAAGGTTATAGTTAAGCACCTTTCCGGTGAAACTGAGGTCAAAAAGAATCCTCAGAAAGTTGTTTTATTTGATTTCGGCACTTATGATTCATTAGTTAAATTAGGTTTATCAGATAGGGTTGTTGCATTACCTACTGGTAATACGCCTGAATATCTCCGTAATAGCTTACCTAAAGAGGTAGAAAATGCGGGGGGGATGAAAGATCCTAATCTGGAAAAACTGGCGCAACTTAAACCTGATTTGATCGTTATTACTGGTCGTCAAGGTTCTTTCTATGAAAAACTGTCAAAAATAGCACCGACAATTAATTTGGGAACTGATAGCAAAAATTATTTGGTTTCAGTTGAAAGTAATATAACGTTATTAGGTGAATTATTTAGTAAACAGAGTGAAGTGAAAGATCAGATTGCCGATCTGGAAAAAACTATTGCTAAAGCTCAGGATAAAGCTAAATCTGCTGATGCAAAAGTTTTAGTATTGCTGCATAACGCAGATAAATTAATGCTGAATAACCAGAGTGTCGTGTATGACGTGGTTAAGGCACAGAAAGCGGAATTAGCTATTCCTGCTGGTGAAGATAAAACCAAACGCGTTGTAGTGACTTCTGATATGATTGCTCAAGCCAATCCAGATGTGATTTTAATTATTGACCGCAGTGAAGCAATTGGTGCTGGTAAGCTAGATAAAGCGAAGTTTGAAGATGATAAAGTGAAATCCACTTCAGCGTACAAGAATGGCAAAATTACTTATCTGAAGTCTGATCTGTGGTATTTGTCTGGCGGTGGTTTGGAAAGTCTGTCAGCACAAGTTAATGCGGTGGCTGATGCCCTTTAATCAGGTCATGTGCCATTTTGAATTTGAACAGTGATTGAAGTTCCACAATGGATTGTTTTAGTTTGGTCTGACAGTTATCGGTTTTTTATGCTGGTAACTGTCAGGTTTGATTTGAGCTATACTCTATGGATTCCAAGATGCATCGCGATGGCAAGGGAGCGAATCCCCGGCAGCATAGCTAACTTCGTTATTAATAAATATATTTATATCATATGTAAGTAAGCTGAGAAATTATTTACATTGGTCATTTTTAAAATAACCAAAATTAATCTAAATATTTTTTCAGATGATAATTTACTTTCTGTGAAAAAATAATTTTTTTAAAATATTAATAGTAATTTACATATTGAATTTACAAGATGAAATTATTATTTATTTTATATTTTAATGTCTGATTTATTCGATTTTATAATATGGAGAATGATATTTAACTATCAAGGAACTTATAATAAATAATAAGTTCCTTGATAGTTAAATAAGATTACAAATAAAGGTCTTATGAACAAACATGAACTGCGTTTGCCGCATCAATCCCCAATGTAGCTATAGCAGCACCAGCCAGAGCTAGTTCTGCAATAAATGCGGCTCCATCTGTAGCAAACCATATAGTTAATTGTGCTGCTGCGGTTACCCCAGTAATTACCCAGTCATACCAATGCATTGAGTCCTTTAATGCCTTGATTATTCCAGAAAAACCTACAGCATTCTTAATTTCAGAAATTAATGACCAAATCATCTTCGCTTTATCAAGAAGAGAAGTCGCATTTTTAAAGTCTTCGATTGTAGCAAGTAATCCACGTAGAGTATCCTGGCTTAACTCTTTTAATAATGCGCGTGTGGCTGCACGAGTTTCAGCTTCATTTATACCTAAAAATTGGAATACAAGACCAAAAGCATCAGCAACAACCGTACCAATTGCAAGAATACATGGTGATACACCGGCGTATTCAATTGGCTTTAATTCTCTATCAATGCGAAGATGAGTTAAATTATTAAGGAATAATCTCTTGTGAGCATCATTTACAACCATATCAAGGCTGATATTTGCTTTTTGATAATCGGAAAGTTGATCATAAAAGTCTTTATAATACGGAGTCAGTGCTGTAGCCAGCTCTTCTTTGGATAAAGTATATAACATTTCTTTATTTTCAACGTTCATTTTTTATTCCAATTCAAGTTAAGTTAAGAATAATTTTTGAGAATGCTTGTGCTAATAAGAATATAATAAAGAGAAAATTAAATATAGTCGTATTTGAGATAATTTAAATGATATTATTGTGCTGTAATTCACATATATTAAACTTAATTCTTGTGTATAATGTGTTTTTATTAAACTTCAATTAATATACTTGCTGATGGTCGATATTAACTATTATCTACATGGATAAATATATTTATACGAGAGATTCATAAATCTTTATATTATTATTTTTTGTATTATATTTTTTTGTTTATTTTTATGTATATTGAGTTTTTATTATTGAAAATTAAATTGTGAATTATTATTTTGATATTAATTGGGATGTAATCAGTCCTCCAAAAGGAGTAGGAATCCGACACTGGTCAATCAGTCACTACCATCTAATGGAGTCCCCACTGAAGTTCAGCGGGGGAAATGTATTATGAATAGAAACGAAACCAATGGAGGTATCAATTTTATGCAAAGATAATCTTTGTGGAGTTGAATTTTCCGAAGGCGATTTTTGTGTTAAAGAAATAGTTCCAATAATGAATTTAGGAACAGTTTGCCTTTCTGCGTAATTTGCCAGTGTGTTGCTGTTTCAGAGAGATAACCAGCGGCTAAGGCTTGTTCAATTTGAGTACGAATTGAGGTTTCAGATAACCCGGTGAAATCACTGAAATCTTGTTTTGGCATCATTTCCAGTAGACGGAATCGGTTCATAAAAAATTCAAATGGTCGATCTTCATTTTCTACCTGATGCTGTTTATCCAGATAGCGCCCCTGCATATATCCACGAGGATGTTTGGTTTTCACTGTGCGTAGGATACGGCCATCTTCAAATGTGATTTTTCCATGAGCGCCACAGCCAATACCAAGGTAATCCCCAAAACGCCAGTAGTTGAGATTGTGCTGGCATTGATAGCCTGGCTTGGCATAAGCAGAAGTTTCATATTGCTGATAACCTGCCGCTGTCAGCAATTGGTGACCTTGTGAAAAGATATCCCATAAAGCATCATCGTCGGGTAGAACGGGAGGACGAGAACCAAAGCTGGTATTAGGCTCAATAGTCAACTGATACCATGAAAGATGCGGTGGTGATAATGCAATTGCCTGACGTAAATCATTCAGCGCTTCATCAAGACTTTGGTTCGGCAAACCATGCATCAAATCTAGATTAAAACTGCGTAGCCCCAGACTGGCGGCTAAACGTGCTGCCCGTTTGGCTTCATCCGGCCCGTGAATACGGCCAAGACGTACTAGTTTATCCGGGCTGAAACTCTGCACGCCAATGGATATTCGGTTAATACCCGCTTGCTGGTAACCGCTGAAACGGTCGATTTCCACAGTACCCGGATTGGCTTCCATCGTAATTTCAGCTTGTGGCGATACCGGCAGGAGAGCACGAACGCCATCCAGCAATTGTTGCATTGCCTGTGAGCTAAGCAGGCTAGGGGTTCCTCCACCAATAAAGATAGTGGTAACTTCCCGTCCATTGACCATTGGCCGATCTGTTTTCAGATCTGCCAATAAGTGGTCAACATACTCCTGATGTGGAACATCACCTTTCAAGGCATGAGAGTTAAAATCACAGTAAGGACACTTTTGTACACACCATGGAATATGGATGTAAAGACTCAGTGGTGGAAGTTTAAGCATTACGTAGTGTATCCAACATCATCTTTAGTGCCTGACCACGATGCGAAACAGCATTTTTTTGTTCACCCGTTAATTCAGCGGCAGTACAGCCTAATTTTGGTATGTAGAAGATGGGATCATAACCAAACCCGCCATTACCGGCAGGCTTATGAGCGATAATCCCCGGCCAGCGACCATGAAATACCAGAGGCGTTGGATCTTCTGCATGGCGTATATAAACCAACACACAGTTAAACTGAGCTTGACGTTGATCGTCAGGAATATCTTTCATCGTATCCAGCAATTTTTCCAAATTTTGCTGGTCAGTAGCATTTTCACCTGCATAGCGGGCTGAATAGATACCCGGAGCGCCGCCAAGGATGTCTACAGATAGACCAGAATCATCAGCAATTGCGGGCAGGCCGGTAACTTGTGCGGCGTGGCGGGCTTTAAGAATGGCATTTTCAATAAATGTCAGCCCGGTCTCTTCGGCTGAATTTACGCCTAACTCAGTTTGAGCAACAATATTCAGACCAAAATCAGCCAGTAATTGTGCCAGTTCACGAACTTTTCCGGGGTTGCCGGTTGCCAGAACGACTTTTTGCATTATTTTGAGCTCAATTTAATTCTTATTTACTGTATCAGCCATGAAAGAACATCAGCGCGGAGATAGTTCAGTGCGTATAGGATCAAAATGACGATCATTGCTGAAAAATCAAGGCCGCCCATTGTTGGCATAATGCGGCGGATAGGTGCCATCAATGGCTCTGTTAGTTGCATCAAAACATAGTCAATCGGATTGCGTCCCTGGCTTATCCAGCTTAGTAGAGCACGTGCCAGCACCAACCAGAATATCAGTTTACCTGCTGCTGTCAGCAATTCAATTAACCCGATAGGGATGAAAAGTGTGAGGAAAGCAACCGCACCGGTACTGAACCAAAGTTGCATGATCAATTTAAACAATACCAGAACGTAAGCGACAACAATGGAGGCAGTATCGAGAGAACCAATAGACGGTATAACTCGGCGTAATGGCCGAACGATCGGTTGGGTCATTTTCACAATAAATTGGGCAAATGGGTTATAAAAATCACAACGAGCCCATTGCATCCATACACGAAGTAATAAAACAGCGATGTATAAATCCAGAACTGTGAATAGAATAAAGGTTAAAAATTGCATTTAGCAGCCTTGATAAAATTAAAATTGTTTTTCCATTTCCTGTGCCCGGCGAATAGCCGCCTGCATAGCGTTGGATACGGTTTCCGGCAATTTGCCTTCATAAAAAATACGTAATGCTTCCGCAGTAGTACCGCCTTTAGATGTTACCTGTTCACGCAGGGTTGCAAAAGGGAGATCTACATTTGATGCGGCCAGTGCCGCAGAACCTATTGCCGTTTGCAAAACAATTTCACGGGCTGTTTGGCTATCAAAACCTAGACGTTCTGCTTCCTGTTGCATTGATTCCATAAATAGGAAGAAATAAGCGGGTGCACTGCCTGCTACGGCGATAACGTCATTGATGCCATTTTCATCTTTTACCCAGTAGGTTTTACCAACACTGTTCATTAATGCTTGAGTGAAATCACGGTCAGACTGACTGACTTGCTCAGATGCGAATAATCCGCTCACCCCTTGACTAATTAATGCCGGCGTGTTTGGCATGATACGAACAATATTGAGTTTGTCTTGTAATAAAGCATCAAAACGTGCAACGGAAATACCTGAAGCAATAGACAGAACCAGCTTGTTACTGAAATCTACATTTTCTTTCAGAGGCTGGCAGACATCTGCCATGACTTGCGGTTTTACCGTCAGAACAACAACGTCTGCTTCCTGTGCGTAGCGAATATTGTCACTACCGCTGTTAACGCTATACTCTGTTGCTAGTGCATCGCGGCGAGTATGACTTGGTGCGCAGACATTAATCAGCTCAGCAGGGTACCCTCCTTTTACTAATCCAGCTATGATGGCGTGAGCCATATTACCTGCACCAATAAAGGTAATTTTACGTTTCTCCATTGAATACCTCGTAGCATTGAAATGGTTAATTGTGATACTGACGTGCACCGAAAATTGCTGTTCCAATTCGTACTAATGTGGAACCACAATTAATAGCGGCAGCCATATCATCAGTCATCCCCATTGAAAGAGTATCTATTTGAGGATATTTCGTTTTCAGGTTAAGGAAGGCTTGTTCCATCCTCCTGAAAACCATTAATTGATGTTCATAGTCAGGTTCTGGTGCCGGGATTGCCATTAAACCACGGAGCCTTACATTCGGTAGTTTGTTCACTTCGGTTGCCAGCGTTGATAGTTCATCAAGTTGAATACCTGATTTGCTCCGTTCATCACTGATATTTATTTGAATAAGAATATTCAGCGGTTCCATTCCCTCCGGGCGTTGTTCGTTCAGGCGTTGTGCTATTTTCAAGCGGTCAATGGTATGGCACCAGTTAAAATTTTCTGCCACCAAACGGCTTTTATTAGACTGTAACGGACCGATAAAGTGCCATATCAAATCATTACAATTTGCAAAATACGCAATTTTTTCTACACCTTCCTGCACATAATTTTCACCAAACTGGCGTTGCCCGGCAGCGATTGCTTTTTCGATATCTTCCACAGGTTTGGTTTTACTGACTGCAAGCAAGGTAATTTCTTCTGGAACGCGTTCGCATTTCTGTGCGGCAATGGCTATGTGGGTCCTGACATCTTGTAAATTTTGTTCAATATTGTTCATGGTGACTCAGGAGATTAAAAAATGAATATGGATAAGCTAGTGGCCCTTAGTGTAAAGCATAATGCTTCAGATCTGCATCTTTGTATTGGGCAAGTTCCTGTATTACGTATAAATGGAGTGCTTTGTCCGCAAACTCAACTGCCATCTGTAAATAATCTATTGCTGGAAGAGTGGAGTAGGCAGTTTTTATCAGAAAATCAGCGACAACAGCTATTAACGAGTGGACATGTGGATTTTGCGTTGGAAACAGAAAATGGCCAACGATTGAGGGGCAACATTTTTTGTCAACACTCCGGGTTGTCAGTCGTTTTGCGTTTAATTCACTCTCAGTGTTCAACTCTGGAACAGCTAAAAGCACCTGAAATTATCCGTGAAATGGCTTTGCGGGAAGAGAGTGGGTTGATCCTGGTAACAGGTGCTACAGGCAGCGGGAAGTCGACAACGTTAACAGCCATTGTGGATATGCTGAATAGCCACTGTTGTCAGCACATTATTACATTGGAAGATCCCGTGGAATTTATCCACCATAGTCGCAATTGTCTGATACAACAACGGCAAATTGGATTGAATTCTCCTAGTTATCAGGAAGCGTTAAAAGGGGCTCTCCGGCAAGATCCTGATGTATTGTTGTTGGGTGAGTTGCGGGATAAAGAGACAATACGCTTGGCGTTAACCGCGGCAGAGACTGGGCATTTGGTATTGTCGACTTTGCATACCAGAGGTGCTGTACAGGCAATTGACCGGCTGGTGGATATTTTCTCCGCTGAAGAAAAAGGGTGGGTACGTAGCCAGCTAGCAGGCAGCCTGAAAGCTGTGATAGCACAGCAATTAGTCTCTGCCCAAGGAGGAGGACGAGTTGCTATATATGAAGTATTGGTAGTTAATCAGGCAGTGAGTCATCTGATACGAGAAGGAAAAAATCATCAAATAACAACACTTATGCAGACGGGCGCTGCCAGTGGGATGCAAACTTATGAGCAAGGCTGGCAGCAGCGTAAATTACAGGGATTACTGGCAGAGCAAACAGAAAGGAAGATCAAAGAGAATGCTATCAGTTAATTGCGAATTGCGGTTATATGGTTGCTGTTAATAGTGTTGTTCAAACCAGCTTTCCAGAATAATAACAGCGGAAGTAGCATCTACTTTTCCTTTATTTAAGGCTTTATAACCCCCTCGGTCGAACAGATGGGCACGGGCTTCAACCGTTGTCAGGCGTTCATCTTGGAGTTGAACTTGTACGCCAAACCGGCCATGTAGCCGGTTTGCAAATTTACGTGCTTGCACTGTGACGAATTGCTCAGTGCCATCCATATTGAGGGGAAGGCCAACGATAACCAGATCAGGTTGCCATTCTTTAAGTAATTTTTCGATTTGCCCCCAATTGGGGATACCATCTGTGGCTTTAAACGAGGTTAATGCTCTGGCGGTGCCCGTGATTTCTTGTCCAATGGCTGCGCCGATGCTGCGGGTGCCAAAATCGAAGGCCATTATTGTACGGTTATTCATCTATGCATGTCCTGCCTGTGGGGCAATATTATAGATATTGATTCCGAGCAAAGATGCGGCTTCACGCCAGCGGTCCGCAATGGGTGAGTTGAAAATAATGTGTGGATCAGCGTTTGCTGTTAGCCAGCTATTCTCCATTATCTCTTTTTCAAGTTGACCCTTTTCCCAACTGGCATACCCCAACGTGACCAATATCTGTTTTGGTTGGCGTGGTGTACCCAAGGTTTCAAGGACGTCTTTGGAGGTGGTGATCATTGTGTCATCGGAAATTCTGATACTTGAATTGAAACCTGGTTTTGGTGTGTGCAATATAAAACCATGATCTTCAGCAAGTGGGCCACCAGTCATAACAGGCTTGTTTAGATTGATACTTTCATCCCGATCTTCTGGTGATATTTTCAGCTTTTGTAAAACTTTCCGAACGGAGATTTGCTCAATAGGTTTATTTATCACCAATCCCATTGCCCCATTTTCATTGTGTTCACATATGTAAACAACTGAGCGTTTGAAATAGGGATCAGATAATGAAGGCATGGCGATAAGAAAATAGTGCTGTAGATTCATTTTTTTTCTAGTAATTAACCTGGCTGTGTAAGGATTATTTAGCCCAACAGTATGTGGGCTAAAAGTATAAATGACAAACCTTGACAGGCAAATTCGTGAAAAGAATTTTTTATTTCTCTAATCGTTCTTCAATTGCATTCATTAACATGCCAATGATTGAAATATCAGGGAAAGCGGCTTCTATCTCGCGTGCACAGGTTGGACTGGTGACATTAATTTCAGTCAGTTTGTCACCAATGATGTCCAGACCAACAAAGATTAACCCTTTTTCTTGCAAAGTTGGAGCAACAGCTCTGGCGATAGCCCAGTCACTTTCTGAAAGCGGGCGAGCTTCACCACGGCCACCCGCAGCAAGATTACCACGGGTTTCACCTTGGGTAGGGATACGAGCCAGGCAATAAGGAACGGGTTCGCCATTGATAATTAATACTCGTTTATCACCTTCTTTTATGGCCGGTAAGAAATTCTGCGCCATGCAGAAGCGATTGCCATGTTCTGTTAGAGTTTCAATAATAACACTAACGTTTGGGTCATCTTTTTTCAGGCGGAATATCGATGCACCGCCCATACCATCTAGTGGTTTAAAGATGACATCTCCGTGTTTCTGGTGGAATTCACGTAAGTGAGCGGCATTGCGAGTCACTAATGTATCTGGTGTTAAATCAGGGAACCAGGCTGTGAAGAGTTTTTCGTTACAATCGCGTAGGCTTTGTGGTTTATTGACAATGAGAGAGCCTTTCTCTTCCGCGCGTTCCAAAATATAAGTGGCGTAAATGTATTCAGTATCAAATGGTGGATCTTTGCGCATCAGGATGACATCCAATGTTTCCAGTGCTAGATCTTGTTCTCTATCGAATTGGTACCATTGTTGTGGATGGTTTTCTACCTGCAATAAGCGGGTACGTGCGCGGGCTTCCCCTTGGTGCAGATAGAGATCACTCATCTCCATATAATGGAGTTCCCAGCCGCGACGTTGTACTTCTAATAGCATGGCAAAACTGGTGTCTTTCTTGATGTTGATGGATGAAATGGGGTCCATCACTATGCCGAGTTTGATCATTCTTTCTCCTTAACCCAAATCGCCGAAACGCACTTGTAATGCAGTAATTGCGGTGAGCGCTGTCGTTTCTGTTCTCAGTACCCGTGGTCCTAATAGGATATCAGTAAATTGGTAATTAGCTGTCATGGCAATTTCATCTATCGATAATCCGCCTTCCGGGCCGATCAGTAAACGCACTTTTTCCACAGGTAAAGGTAGGGTATTGATGCTTTGGCTGGCTCGTGGATGTAGATTTAATTTTAAACTGCCATCATTTTCTGCACACCAGTGCTCAAGTTGCATCACTGGGCGAATTTCAGGTACACGGTTACGACAGCATTGCTCACAGGCAGCAATAGCAATTTTCTGCCACTGCTGAAGTTTTTTAGCCAGCCGTTCTCCATCCAGCTTTACACCACAGCGTTCAGAAATTAAAGGCGTAATAACATTTACCCCTAATTCTACAGATTTTTGAATGGTGAATTCCATTTTCTCACCACGGGATATGACTTGCCCCAGATGGAGATTAAGTGGTGATTCATTATCGGCGAGTTCGCTATTGCTGATATGTACTTTGACAGATTTTTTGCTAGCTTCGGTAATCTGAGCGTTGAAGATCTGATTGCTGCCATCAAACAGTTGTAACTGTTGGCCATGAGTCATTCTGAGTACCCGCCCAACATGGTTAGCCGCCTCATCACTCAGATAAATTTCAGTATTCGATGAGAGTAATTCCGGGTGATATACGCGGGGTATACGCATGTTTTTCTTTCCTTATACATAAGGCCATAAATAATGGAGGGTATGATAAGGGAGGCTTAATCCAATTATCAAGTTATCTCGATGCGGATTGTTATCTCTGAATAAATGTTGCGAGTCTGCTCGCATATTTATATCTTATTTGACTTTTTTATGTTTATTTTGTTGTTTTAATGTAGTGGTGTTTATTATTATCTTTTTATGCCAAAAACATAATGAATATTTGTTTTATTATTTGGTTAAAATATTCATTGTATAATTAAGCTGGAGGTGTTTTATTAAATGGATTTTAATATTAAGGTTATTGTTTTGGCTGTTTTTATTGGAATAGTGTCTGGAATGATTCTGAATAAAGCGATATCTGTATTTATTAAAATTACTTATGGATATGAAAAAATAGCTTTCGGTTATTTTCAGATTGAATTAGTGACACTGTTTATAACGGCTTTTTTTGTGATTTATTTTTCATTGAGTTTTCATTCATATATTGTTTTAATGTTTGTTTTGATATTTACTTGGATGCTAATTATACTTTCTTTTATTGATGTAAAAATTAGGTTGTTGCCAGATATAATAAATTACCCACTTTTATGGTTAGGGTTATTATTGAATTTAAATCAAACTTTTGTGTCTATTGAACAAGCTGTGACAGGTGCGATTGCGGGTTATTTGGTTTTATGGTCGCTCTATTGGTTATTCAGAATAATCTGTCATAAAGAGGGATTAGGATATGGCGATTTTAAATTAATGGCGGCGGTTAGTGCTTGGTTGGGGGTTGGTGCAATTCCTTTATTAATGTTCTTATCCTCATTGTTTGGTATTATTGGATGCGTGTGGCAATGGAGAATGCGAGAAAATTATCAGGATGCTATGGCTTTTGGTCCTTATATAGCTATTTCTGCGATCATAATGATTTATCTGAACTTGCAGGGAATGGATGGATTATTTTGGATGGCGCCCGATAGCTAAATAAGATATGGGCGCCAGTAGTTAAAATTGTGGTATTAAAAAATTGTGGTATCAAAACTGATAGTGAATCAGCATATCTTGCCAACGTTTAGGTTGTCCCAAATATTTATCAAGAGAAATAATAGATAGCTCGTTTCTGTTATTTTCTAAAATAAACGTAGGGAAGCCTGAGCCGCCAACTTTTGCCAATAGTTCTCGGCTTTCTCTAATATGTTGGAGACTTTCTGATTCATTATTCAATATCAGCTCTTGCTGGAACTGTTCTGAATCAAGCTGTAGTTCATTTGCTAAATTCAATAATGTTTCAGTTTCGCTGACTTTTAGTCCACGAACATAATGCGCTTTTTGTACTGCCAGTAACATTTCGACACCTTTAACAGCCAACTTTTCTGCTGCAAGAATGGCTGATATTGGTGGTAATGAATCCATAATCAGTGACTTATCATTTAACAGTGTAACATATTGCTCACTGAAAATTTGCCCGGTCAGGCTTGCGATCCGTTTATCCTGACTAAGGACATAATCACGCCATGTGCTGTCTATTTGGCGTCTATTATCACCTGTTAGCATTCCGCCGCCATGCAATTCAATTTTCACATTTGCGACCTCTTTTGCTGCTTGTATCAGAGAGGAAACGCCATAGCACCAGCCACATAGTGGATCATAGATATAATGCAGAGTCATTCCGGGCATATTACTTATTCCTGAAAAAGGGTTAATTCACTTATTGGGGCCACTTCATTTCGCCTTTCAGCACCTTAGCACTTAATTCGAGACTGGATTTGTCTCCAAGTTTTGGATAGTGTTTCTCCATTGCAGCTATTAGCGCTTTTGAATCTTTCGCTTTTGCCAGCTCTTTCTCAAAAATAGTCAGGTACTTCTGCGTGAAATGAACGGATTCCAACGTCATTGGCGTGTTACCAAGGAAATGTCCCGGAACTACAATTGTCGGTTTTAGCTCTTTGATACGATCTAATGTCTGCATCCAGTTTTTACGAGACTCTTTAGTCTGTGTATCCGCCATCCAGACATGAATGTTGCTTGAAACGGTGACACCGCCTACTACCGCTTTTAGTTTTGGTATCCAAACGAAAGTACGGTCAGCCGCAGGGCCATCAAGACCTTCGACGATCAGTTTTTCACCATCAACTGTAAAAGTGTGACCTTCCAGTAGTTGCGGCACGATGACTTTTTTGGGTGCCTGTTCTTTCAGGACACCTCCCCAATAAGCCAGTTTGCCATCTTTGGTCTTGTTGATTTCTTTAATTGTTTCTGGTGATGCAATGACTTTGGCATCAGGGAATGCTTTGGTCAGTACTTCAAGGCCGAAATAGAAATCAGGATCGGACTGACTGATATAAATGGTTGTCAGCTTTTTTCCGGTATCTTTAATTCTTTTGACCAGTGCTTCAGCATCATTTTTTTGAAACTGAGCATCGATCAGTACAACTTCTTTATCTCCACTGATGATTTCAGAAGAGACAGGAAATAGGCTTTTCTCACCCGGATTATAAACATCCAGTTTGAGATCAGCGGCTTGTGCCAGAGAAATGGTACCCAAGGAAAGGATACCTGCCAGCGCAATATTTAGTGTTGTTTTGCGAGTCATGATTGAATTCCTGATGTTGTGTGAACGAGGTTCATAATAAGTTGCGTTTTTCGATGGAAAAACCGCATAATTGGTAATTATTTGTTGCATAAATCGAGCTAATTGATGGATAGAATCACTGCTGCGCAAGTGTTCACTATAATTGTAGAACAAGGCAGCATGATTGCTGCATCGGAACGGTTAGATATGTCGCGGGCAATGGTATCCCGTTATTTGGCTGAAATGGAAAAGTGGGCGGGAGTACGTCTGTTACATCGTACGACGAGAAAGATCAGCCTGACATCAGCAGGAGAGATCGCCTATCAGCGCAGCCGTAAGTTATTGCAATTGTCGGAAGAGATACCTGTTCATCAACCAGTAGAAGCGCAGGAGCTGAGTGGTCTTTTGCGGATAAGCAGTTCTCAATCTCTGGCAGTAAGCGCGTTGTCTGTAGCGATTCCTGAGTTTATGCAGATTTATCCTCAGATAGCTATTGATATGCAAATAAGCAATAAGGCAATAAATTTGGTCGAGGAGCGGATAGATTTAGCGTTACGCATCACGAATAATCTGGAACCGAATTTGATCGCCAGACCGTTATCGACATGTCATTCTGTGGTTTGTGCCGCCCCTTGTTATCTGGCGGGAAAAATGCTCCCGCAAAAGCCTGCTGATTTAGCCCTGCATAACTGTATGACTTATAACTTTTTTGGTAAAAGTCTTTGGTTATTTGAACATCGAGGGGAAAAATATTCTGTTCCTGTTAGCGGTACTTTGAGTGCCAATGAATCGATGGTGTTAATGGAAGCAACATTGCAAGGTGCGGGAATCGCCATGCAACCTTATTATTCTGTTGCTTCGCATTTGGCGTCAGGAAAATTGATTCAGTTGTTGCCAGAATATCGACCTCAAGCTATGGGAATTTATGGTATTTATGCCAGCCGTCAAAATATGCCCGCAACGCTGAGGGCATTACTGGATTTTCTGGTTCAATGGTTTGCTTCCTCTCCATACTGGCAAGCACTAATGCTGAAAAGCTGACTTTAGTTTCTGAGGAAACAGAGCAACTTGTGCTTTTAGGTGCTCAATAAAAGTATCGACTGGGGCGGAAGAAGGACGGTGAATGGGTTTTATCAGGCTGACAGTAAAAGGAATGTTAATACTAAATGGGCGAGCGCATATTTCAGATTTGCCATGACTGTCTAGATAATCGAGTACGGTCAGTGGGTTGACAATAGAAACACCAATGCCTTCTCGCACCATTGCACATACTGATGCAGCACTGTGAGTTTCCATAATCATGCGGCGGCGAATATGGTGTTCTGTGAATATTCCATCAATGAGCTGACGGTAACTATCTGTTATTGAAAGGCTGATGAAATTTTGTTGGTTGAAATCTTCTGGAGTCAATAGCGGTTTATGACTGAGAGGATGAGCGGCAGGCAATACGCAAATTTCATTTAGTGTGATCAGTGTTTCTCTCTGTGTACCCGGTGGTGTCTGCAAATGTTCTGTCAGACCCAGATCATGGCGTTGAGCTGAGAGCCACTCTTCCAGTAGAGGTGACTCCTGTGGAATGATGGTTAAATTAGTGTCAGGGTATTGACGGGTGAAGTGGTGGCAAACTTTCGGTAACAGTGATTGAGAAAATACCGGCAGGCAGGCAATGGAAAGCTGAGCATGTTGAAATTTACGTATGTTGTCAGCCGCATTCATTATTCTTTCAAGTCCATAATAAGAGCGCTGTACTTCTTCAAAAAGGCGCAATCCTTGTGCTGTCGGATGCAGGCGGCCTTTTACTCGGTCAAATAGTTTGAATTTTATTAGATGCTCGAATCGTGCTAATTCGCGACTGACGGTTGGTTGTGATGTTTGTAATAAAATAGCCGCTTCTGTCAGGTTTTTTGTCGTCATTACCGCATGGAAGATTTCAATATGGCGCCATGAACAAGAAGACATAAATTGTTCCTTCGAAAGATAATTCTATATCACAGATGAATAAACTATAACGAAATGGATATTTTTATTCCTGTTTTTTACTGCCAATAATGGGTTATCTGTTGACTTTGTGAGAGAAACCCTGATGAGTGCTTTTACCTACAATTTTACCCGCAATAGTTGTCCTAATCTGATAGCGGAGAATTTGAGTTGTTTGCCAGAAACGTACGGTACTCCATTATGGGTTTACGATAGTGAAAAAATTATCCAAAAAATCAAATCATTATGTCAGTTTGATGTGGTTAGGTTTGCGCAGAAAGCTTGTTCTAATACTCATATTTTGCGCCTGATGCGTGAATATGGTGTGAAAGTTGATGCCGTTTCATTAGGAGAAATTGAGCGTGCTTTACGGGCAGGGTTTTGTCCAGGACAAGAAATGGCAGACATCGTTTTCACTGCTGATTTAATTGATGTGTCGACGCTGCAAAGAGTAACTGAATTGGATATTCCGGTTAATGCGGGTTCTATCGATATGTTGGAACAGATTGGTCAATATAAAAAAGGGCACCCGGTGTGGCTGCGGATCAATCCTGGGTTTGGTCATGGTCATAGCCAGAAGACGAATACGGGGGGGGAAAACAGTAAACATGGTATTTGGTATCAGGATCTGCCACTGGCAATTGAGAAAATCCGCCACTATGGATTGAAATTGCTTGGTTTACATATGCATATTGGCTCTGGTGTTGATTATCATCACCTTGCCAGTGTGTGTAATGCGATGGTTGAACAGGTTATTCTTTGTGATGAAGATATTCAGGCAATTTCAGCCGGCGGCGGTTTATCGACGCCTTATCATCAGGGTGATGAACGAATCGATATCGCTCATTATTTTGGGTTGTGGGATGATGCGCGTAAAAGGATTGAGCAGCATTTAGGTCATAAAGTTGAGCTGGAAATTGAACCGGGACGTTTTTTGGTGGCGGAATCTGGCGTTCTGATGACAGAAGTTCGGGCGGTTAAGCAGATGGGGAACCGTAATTATGTGCTGGTGGATGCGGGATTTAATGACTTAATGCGTCCAGTAATGTATGGCAGTTATCACCATATCTCAGTTTTGCCTGCTGATGGACGTAAGATTGAGCAATTGCCATTGCAGGAAACGTTAGTTGCGGGGCCGTTATGTGAATCCGGTGATATCTTTACGCAGGTTGAAGGCGGGGGTGTTGCGCCAAGAACGTTGCCGCCGGTTCGGGTTGGCGACTATCTGGTTTTTCATGATACGGGTGCTTATGGTGCGTCAATGTCCTCCAATTACAACAGCCGTCCGCTTATCTCTGAGGTGTTGTTTGTTAATGGTAGCCCCCAATTAATTCGTCGCCGTCAAACGATTGAAGAGTTGTTAGCATTGGAAGAAGTATCTTGTGCCTCTACGTCATAAAATACGGGGCGATATTTGTTAAGATATCGCCCCGTGATTAATTTAGTGCTTAACTCTCTTTAGTCGTCAGTTTCAGGCGGCTTCTGTTCTCAGTTTTTCAACGCGGGCAGGAACAGCCAGTGCTTCTGCTTCAAACTCATCGACGTTGATAGAACGTAGACGGCTTGCTTCGGCACGTTTCAGAATTTCGGCTTCGTCTGGCGTGATCTTACGTTCTGCCAGCGCTTGTTCTGCCAGTTTATCAAGTCGAGTAAAACCAAGGCGTTTACCTGCTTCGCGACTCAAACGGGCATGGATCGGTTCTGCGGCAATAATATCATGCAGGGCTTCTTCCAGTAATCCGTGAGGATTGTGCTCGCTTGGTGTCAGATATTGACCACGGCCAATGCGATCACGGGTAGCCGACGGTTGTTGTAAGATCTGGGCCAGTTTGTGATCCAGACGGTCAGATGGGGCTGAATGTACACGCCCTAGAGGGAAGACGATAACACGCATCAGGCCGGCGACCAGACGATTAGGGAAGTTACTCAGTAAATTATCTATCGCTTGTTCTGCCTGATACAAACTATCTTGAACGGCCCAATGAACTAGCGGCAAATCTTCTTTTTGACGACCTTCATCGTCGTAGCGTTTCAATGTCGCGGAAGCCAGATAGGTTTGACTCAGAACATCTCCAAGACGGGCGGAGACACGTTCACGGCGTTTCAGGCTACCACCTAATACCCCCATTGCCACATCTGATAATAGCGCAAGGTTGGCACTCAGGCGGTTTAATTGTTGATAGTAACGGCGTGTTGCATCATTGACCGGCGTGCTACTGGTGCGGCCGTTGGTTAAGCCAAGCCAGAAGCTGCGTAACGTGTTACTGACAACGTGACCAAGATGCCTAAACAATGCCTTATCAAAATCTTTAATACGGTTATTTTCAGCCGCGGCCATTTCGTCAAGTACATAAGGATGGCAGCGGATAGCGCCTTGACCGTAGATAATCATGTTGCGGGTCAAAATATTAGCGCCTTCAACGGTAATGGCGATAGGTGCGCCTTGATAAGCGCGGGCCAGGAAGTTGGATGGACCAAGGCAAATCCCTTTACCACCGGCAATATCCATTGCATCAATAACAGATTTTTGGCCTCGGTGAGTACAGTGATATTTGACGATAGCGGATAACACAGAGGGTTTCTCACCTAGCATAATACCGGTTGTTGCAAGCGTTGAAGCCGCATCCATCAGATAGGCGTTACCGGCAATGCGTGCCAGTGGTTCTTCAATCCCTTCCATTTTACCAATTGGCATTTTGAATTGGCGGCGGATATAAGAGTATGCGCCAATCGCCATCGCAACGCTTTTCAAACCGCCGGTTGCATTTGATGGCAGAGTGATACCGCGGCCAACAGACAGACACTCAACCAGCATACGCCAGCCTTGTCCGGCCATTTTTGGCCCACCAATAATGTAGTCGATCGGAACAAAGATATCTTTACCGCGAGTTGGACCATTCTGGAATGGAATATTCAATGGGAAATGGCGATGACCAATTTCTACTCCTGGTACATTGGTCGGGATCAATGCACAGGTAATGCCCAATTCTTCTGTATCACCCAATAAATGGTCAGGGTCAGACAGTTTGAAAGCCAGACCGAGTACGGTAGCGATAGGGGCAAGTGTGATATAACGTTTGTTCCAGGTCAGGCGCATACCGAGAATTTGTTCACCTTGCCATTCTCCCATACAGACTACGCCTGTATCTGGGATTGATCCGGCATCAGAGCCAGCTTCCGGGCTGGTCAGTGCGAAACATGGGATCTCTTCACCACGGGCAAGCCCAGGTAGATAGTGGTTCTTCTGCTCTTCGGTGCCATAATGCTGTAATAATTCACCAGGGCCGAGAGAGTTAGGTACACCTACGGTAATTGCTAGAATGCCGGATGTACCTGCTAATTTTTGCAGGACTCGTGCTTGAGCATAGGCTGAGAACTCCAGACCGCCATACTCTTTTTTAATGATCATGGCGAAGAAGCGGTGTTCTTTCAGGTAACGCCATAACTCAGGTGGTAAATCAGCAAGTTCATGGCTTATCTGGAAATCATTGGTCATGCGGCAAGCTTCTTCTACCGGGCCATCCAGAAATGCTTGTTCTTCAACGGTTAACTGAGGCTTTGGATAGTCATGTAATTTTTTCCAGTCGGGTTTACCGCGGAACAGTTCGCCTTCCCACCAGGTAGTACCTGCATCAAGAGCTTCTTTTTCCGTGCGAGATAGAATTGGCATTACTTTACGGAAGGCTTTTAAGGCCGGAACAGTCAGTAAGGAGTGGCGCATTGGCGCAAAATTCAGCGGGAACAGAATAATGGCCATGGGTAACAACATCCAGTAGCTCCATGCATCAATAACGCCCATCAAGACGGTATAGACAAGGAGCAGTAAGCTGCTAAGACTGAGATTGACTTTGTGATAGCAAAGTATCCCAATCAATACTAAGAATAGAATAATACTCAATGTGGTCATAATAAAAGCTCCTGGTTAATCTCAGGGTCAGATAAGTCATCAGAGGTCGGACCTGTTGTGGTGTTCTTCTCTTTTTTAGACCAGGAAATTGCTTTTAGCAATATCTTTACATCTTAATTACAATGTAGCTCACAAACTCATGGTGATCGGTGGCGGCTTAATTCTCCAGAAATGTAATGTTGTCTTCTTTCAATTCTCTTGATCCGGTAAACTGCCCTTCGGCACAACATTAAAGATTACCTGACCGAAGTGAGGAGCCTATGTATCAAGACCTGATCCGTAGTGAATTGAGCGAAGCCGTGGATACGCTGGCAAAGTTTTTAAGTGACGATGCAAATATTGAAGCAATTCAAAAAGCAGCAGTATTACTGGCTGATTCATTTAAAGCGGGCGGCAAGGTATTGTCCTGCGGTAATGGAGGTTCGCATTGTGATGCGATGCATTTTGCTGAAGAATTAACCGGCCGTTACCGCGAAAATCGTCCTGGCTATCCGGCGATTGCAATTTCTGATGTCAGCCACCTTTCCTGCGTCAGTAATGATTTCGGGTATGAATTTGTTTTTTCTCGTTATGTGGAAGCGGTTGGGAAAGAGGGGGATGTGTTACTGGGTATTTCTACTTCCGGTAATTCCGGTAATATTATCAAAGCAGTAGAAGCTGCCCGCGTAAGAGGCATGAAAGTCATTACGCTGACAGGCAAGGATGGCGGTAAAATGGCAGGAACCGCTGATGTGGAAATTCGTGTCCCGCATTTTGGTTATGCAGATCGTATTCAGGAAATTCATATCAAAGTTATTCATATCCTGATTCAACTTATTGAAAAAGAAATGGTTAAAGTTTGATTTTATACCCTATGGATTTCAAGATGGATCGCGGCGGCAAGGGAGCGAATCCCCGGGAGCATAGATAACGATGTGACCGGGGTGAGTGAGTGCAGCCAACAAAGAGGCAACTTGAAAGATGACGGGTATTATAGGCTACAGAGGTGGGCAATGTGTGAGTTACTTGGCATGAGTGCAAATGTGCCAACAGATATCTGCTTTAGTTTAGGTGGTCTGATTCAACGGGGGGGTCATACTGGGCCTCATAAAGATGGTTGGGGGATCACATTTTATGAGGGGCGGGGCTGTCGCACATTTAAAGATCATCAACCCGGTTACAATTCGCCCGTTGCTCGCTTTGTACAAGAGTACCCGATTAAATCTAGAGTGGTGGTTTCTCATATCCGGCAGGCTAACCGCGGTAATGTTGCGTTGGAAAATACTCATCCTTTCATTCGTGAGATGTGGGGACGCAACTGGACTTATGCCCATAATGGGCAACTTCGGGGCTATCGGCAGCTTGAAACCGGTCAGTATCGTCCCGTTGGACAAACGGATAGTGAACATGCTTTTTGCTGGATTTTACAGCGACTTTCACAAAAATATCCAAGAACTCCCTCGAACTGGCCTAAGGTTTTTCGTTTTATCGCCTCACTCGCAGATGAACTCAGCAAAAAAGGCGTATTCAATATGTTGCTGTCGGATGGGCGTTTTGTGATGGCATATTGTTCAACCAACCTTTATTGGATTACCCGTCGGGCACCGTTTGGAAAAGCAAAACTTCTGGATCAGGATATTGAAATTGATTTTCAACAACATACACAGCCGGATGATGTTGTTTCTGTCATTGTTACTCAACCTTTGACGGGTAATGAAGCTTGGAATCGTATTGAGCCGGGTCGCTATGCACTATTTCATCTTGGTGAACGCATATTGTGATTGATGCTGCAAAAGTGGCGATTTTTCAGGTGTAGCATTAACCACATATTGGCCGTTAATGACGCTAATCGTTGCTGGCCGGTGATTTTTTACAAAATACTCATAGGCTGGCTGTAATTGTAGCCAAAACATGTAATAGGAGGATGAACGGTGGCGTAACATATTCTGCGGTGTCATTCTGAATGGATAAATACTGATATTAATTTCATACTGCCCGCGCAATAATGCACTTTCTACATAATCGTAGATTTCATCCATGTAACCATTAGTCATAGCGTAACAACCGACAGATTTACACTCGCCGTGGATCATTAAATAGTTACCGGAATAGCCTCTGAATTTATCGTATTCATTTGGAAAACCGAGATTAATAGATCGGTAATATCGACTATTTGGATTGAGCTGATGGGGTTTTACACGATAGAAACCTTCCGGGCTTTTCAGGTCACCTTCTGTGGTTTTGGGACCAAGGCCGCCAGAGTAATTACAGATGGGGTAGCTTTTAGACAGTTGGTAGCTTCCATGACCATTTTTAGTATAAAGCTCCAGTATCCGCTCTTCTTTGAATATTTGGATAAAGACAGGAGAGCCGGTCTGCGCGGGAGAATTTTGCTTCAATTGGACTAAAATATCCTCAGCATAGACAGGAGTAAATGAACTAAATAACAACAATATTATTGCAGAAAAAGCCGCGGTTTTTTTCATGTGACTACCATAATAGCGACGTAGCGGACTGACTAAAAATTTAGCTTAAGATTGCCATGAGTTATCGACTTTGTGAATAGAAAATGACGATGATAACTTTATCACTACAAAGTGATTGTTAGGTTAAAATATAATCTGTTGTCGGTAAAGGTGATATAAATATTCGTTTTTTGCGAACTGTTAATGGTTCAGCGCCAAAATTATTCCTGTTTGCTTGAACTAAATCACTTGATTAGTCAGACAGTCTAAGAAGGGAGATGTTAAAATTGCCGCCCGGAGATTAACAGAAAATCGTAATAATTATCACCTGGGCACGCTTCGTGACTTAAGGGGCTTTTTATAGAGTAGCTATGTTACCACCAGGTAATCTGTAGCATATGATTTAATTGATAAACTTGTGCAAATCTTATGATTAAAATTAAAAAAGGACTCGACCTCCCGATTGCAGGAGCGCCTGCTCAAGTAATAGAAGACGGTCCGACGATTCGCCATGTAGCACTGTTGGGTGAAGAGTATGTTGGAATGCGTCCTTCTATGTTGGTTAAGGAAGGTGAGCATGTTAAGAAGGGCCAGATTCTTTTTGAAGATAAAAAGAATCCAGGCGTGGTTTTTACCAGTCCGGCCTGTGGGCAGATTGTGGCGATTAACCGTGGTGAACAACGTATTTTGCAGTCAATTGTGATTGAGATAACGGGAGATGAACAGGTTGATTTTGACCGTTATGATCGTTCCCAACTTTCTCAGTTATCCCGAGAACAAGTGGAAAAGAATCTGATTGATTCTGGGTTATGGACTGCACTGCGTACCCGTCCTTACAGTCGAACTCCTGCTCCCGGCTCCTCGCCAAAAGCAATTTTTGTAACCGCGATGGATACTCAGCCTCTGGCTGCAAATCCACAGGTTATTATTGCTACCGATGAAGAGGCTTTTGTTGATGGTCTGAATGTGCTGACTAGACTGACCGAAGGTAAAGTCCATGTTTGCCATAGTGCAGGAAGCTTGCCGAGTGTCGGCAATAATGCACAAATCACTTATAATCAGTTCTCTGGTCCGCACCCTGCGGGATTAGCTGGAACTCACATTCACTTTATTGAACCCGTCAGTGCGACTAAAACGGTATGGCACCTGGGATATCAGGATGTGATTGCTATCGGAAAATTATTCACTACCGGTACACTTTATACTGATCGTGTCATTGCACTGGCCGGTCCACAGGTTGAGAAACCCCGTCTTATACGTACTTGCTTAGGGGCTGATCTGCTTGAGTTAACTCAGGAGCAGCTTAAAGAGGGTGAAAACCGTATTATTTCGGGTTCCGTATTGTGCGGTACTCAGTCAGATGAGGTTCATCACTATCTTGGTCGTTTCCACACTTTGGTTTCCGTTTTGCTTGAAGGTCGCGAAAAAGAGCTATTTGGTTGGATAATGCCGGGTATCGATAAATTTTCAATCACCCGCACCACCATTGGTCATTTCCTGAAAAATAAGCGCTTTGCTTTTTCAACGACAATGAATGGTGGTGAACGTTCTATGGTACCAATCGGTAACTATGAGCGTGTTATGCCTTTGGATATCATGGCAACCCATTTACTGCGGGATCTGCTGGCGGGTGATACCGATAGTGCTCAGGCACTGGGTTGTCTGGAGTTAGATGAGGAAGACTTAGCGCTTTGTACCTATGTCTGTCCTGGCAAGTATGAATATGGTCCGGTACTGCGTGAAGTGCTGACTAAGATTGAGCAGGAAGGATGATTTCATGGGCCTGAAAAACTATTTTGAAAAAATTGAGCACCATTTTGAGCCCGGGGGCAAATTAGAAAAATATTATCCGTTGTATGAAGCGGTAACGACGATTTTCTATACACCGGGTACAGTAACTGCTGGCCGTGCCCATGTCCGTGATGCTATCGATCTAAAGCGCATGATGATCATGGTATGGCTGGCGGTATTCCCGGCAATGTTCTGGGGAATGTATAACGTTGGTCAGCAGGCGATTCCTGCGTTGTATCATTTATACAGTGGCGCAGAATTACAACAACTTTTGGCATCTGACTGGCACTATCGGGTTGCTCAGTTTTTGGGGGCGTCACTGACACCGGATGCGGGTTGGAACAGTAAAATGTTGCTTGGTGCAACTTACTTTTTGCCCGTTTATATCGTTGTATTTGTGGTTGGCGGCTTCTGGGAAGTGCTGTTTGCCCTTATCCGTAAGCATGAAATTAACGAAGGATTTTTCGTTACTTCTATTTTATTTGCGTTGATTGTTCCACCAACTATTCCTCTGTGGCAGGCGGCGCTGGGTATTACATTCGGTGTTGTCATTGCGAAAGAAGTATTCGGTGGTACAGGCCGTAACTTCCTGAACCCGGCACTGGCTGGCCGTGCTTTTCTGTTCTTTGCTTATCCGGCACAGATTTCGGGAGATTTAGTCTGGACTGCGGTTGATGGTTTCTCAGGCGCGACTCCGTTATCTCAATGGGCGGCTGGTGGTAGTCAGGGATTAGTGAATACCGTTACCGGTCAGTCTATTACCTGGATGGATGCTTTCATTGGTAATATTCCTGGCTCTATCGGTGAAGTGTCTACTCTGATGATTTTCATCGGTGGTGCAATTATCCTGTTTACCCGCATTGCTTCATGGCGCATTGTCGCCGGGGTGATGTTAGGTATGGTTGCAGCTTCCTACTTATTTAACGCTATCGGTTCAGATACTAACCCACTGTTTGCTATGCCGTGGTATTGGCATATGGTTCTGGGGGGTTTTGCTTTTGGTATGATTTTTATGGCGACCGATCCAGTGTCTGCTTCATTTACCGATAAAGGTAAATGGTGGTACGGCGTTCTGATTGGTGTAATGTGCGTTCTGATCAGAGTTGTTAACCCGGCATACCCGGAAGGTATGATGCTGGCGATTCTGTTCGCAAACCTGTTTGCGCCATTGTTTGATTATCTGGTAGTGCAGGCCAATATTAAGCGGAGAAAAGCCCGTGGCTAATGATAAACCAAAAAATAATGACAGCATCGGCAGAACATTTATCGTTGTTTTTGTGCTATGTCTCGTTTGCTCAATTGTGGTAGCAGGTTCTGCGGTAGGGCTGAAATCTCAGCAACAGGAACAAAAATTGCTGGATAAACAGCGTAATATCCTCGATGTTGCGGGGTTACTCAATCCACAGATGAGTGCCGATGAGGTTAAAGAAGCGTTCAAAAGCCGCATTAAAACTGAGTTATTGAATCTGGAGACGGCAACGCTTGAAAGCAGTCAGAGCAAGTTTAACCTGAACGATGCGTTGCGCAGTGATGATACCAGTATTGCATTACCACCTGAAAAGGATTTGGCGAAAATTCGCCGTCGCGCCAATATGGCCGAGGTCTATCTGGTGAAGAATGAACAGGGTAAAACTCGCGAAATCGTTCTGCCTATTTATGGTTCTGGCCTGTGGTCTGTTATGCATGCTTTTATCTCCGTTGATGTAGACGGCAAAACGGCTCGCGGTATCACTTATTATTCACATGGCGAAACGCCGGGATTGGGGGGAGAAGTGGATAACCCACAATGGCGTAAAAAGTGGATAGGTAAAAAACTGTATAACGATGAAGGCAATCCGGCGATCAAAATTGTTCGTGGCGGGGCTGCTGCCGATGACCCTTATGGTGTTGATGGCTTGTCTGGTGCGACTCTCACCTCTGCCGGTGTCCAGAATATGTTTAATTTCTGGTTAGGGGATAACGGTTTTGGTCCGTTCCTGAAAAAAGTACGCGAAGGAGCGTTGAAAGATGGCTGATAGTAAAGAAATAAAGCGAGTCCTTCTTGGGCCACTCTTGGATAATAACCCGATTGCATTGCAGGTTCTGGGGATTTGCTCAGCGCTGGCGGTAACAACCAAGTTAGAAACGGCGTTGGTAATGACAATAGCGGTAACATTGGTTACTGCCTTTTCCAGCTTTTTTATCTCGTTGATCCGTCATTACATCCCTGGCAGTGTGCGAATCATCGTCCAGATGGCTATTATTGCATCACTGGTTATCGTGGTAGATCAGATTTTGCAGGCTTATGCTTATGAAATTTCCAAGCAGTTGTCGGTATTTGTTGGCCTTATCATTACTAACTGCATCGTGATGGGACGTGCGGAAGCCTATGCGATGAAATCTCCACCCATTGAGAGCTTTATGGATGGTATCGGTAATGGTCTGGGTTACGGTGTTATTTTGGTAATGGTTGGTTTCCTGCGTGAGTTGTTTGGTTCCGGCAAACTGTTTGGAATTACTGTGATGGAGTCGGTACAGAATGGCGGTTGGTATCAGCCTAATGGTTTGTTCCTGTTAGCCCCTAGCGCGTTTTTCATTATTGGTATGCTGATTTGGGGTCTGAGGACTTTGAAACCGGCTCAGGTTGAGAAGGAGTAATGACAGCATGGAACATTTTATAAGCCTGTTTGTTCGCGCCGTTTTTATTGAGAATATGGCGTTGGCTTTCTTCCTCGGTATGTGCACTTTTTTGGCCGTATCGAAAAACGTCACAACGGCGTTTGGTCTGGGTATTGCCGTCACGGTGGTTTTGGGGATCTCTGTTCCTGCCAACAACCTGGTGTATAACTTGGTATTGCGTGACGGTGCATTGGTTGAAGGGGTTGATCTCAGTTTCCTAAACTTTATTACTTTTATTGGCGTGATTGCTGCATTAGTTCAGATTCTTGAAATGATCCTTGATCGTTATTTCCCTTCACTCTATAACGCGCTCGGCATTTTTTTACCACTGATTACCGTTAACTGTGCAATTTTTGGTGGTGTCTCTTTCATGGCGCAGCGTGATTATAGTTTTTCGGAATCCGTTGTATATGGTTTTGGCTCAGGTATAGGCTGGATGTTGGCGATTGTTCTGCTAGCTTCTATCCGTGAAAAAATGAAATATGCTGATGTTCCGGCAGGGCTGAAAGGATTGGGGATCACCTTTGTCACTACGGGTTTGATGGCATTGGGTTTTATGTCCTTCTCTGGTGTGCAGTTATAAGGGCGAGAAGCGTTCATGGATATAATAATTTTAGGCGTAGTGATGTTTACCCTAATTGTGTTGGTACTGACGGCGCTGATTTTGTTCGCAAAATCAAAGTTAGTTAACACTGGGGATATTAGGGTTGAAGTTAATGGTGATCCGGAAAAGAGCTTTACCGCTCCTGCCGGTGATAAATTGCTAAATATGTTGTCAAGCCAGGGGATTTTTGTCTCTTCTGCTTGTGGTGGTGGTGGCTCTTGTGGTCAGTGTCGCGTAAAGATTAAAGATGGCGGTGGCGACATTCTGCCAACAGAACTTTCTCACATTAGTAAACGTGAAGCGAAAGAGGGTTGCCGTCTGGCTTGTCAGGTCAATGTAAAACAGGACCTGAAAATTAAGTTACCGGAAGAGATATTCGGTGTTAAGAAATGGGAATGTGAAGTTATCTCCAACGATAACAAAGCCACTTTCATTAAAGAGCTAAAATTGAAGATCCCTGATGGGGAAGTTGTGCCTTTCCGTGCAGGTGGTTATATCCAGATTGAAGCGCAGCCACATATTGCTCGTTACGAGGATTATGATGTGCCGAAAGAATACCGTGAGGATTGGGATAAATTTAATTTGTTCCGTTTTGTTTCTGAGGTGAAAGAGCCAACAGTTCGTGCTTACTCAATGGCAAACTATCCAGAAGAACGCGGAATTATCATGCTTAACGTTCGTATTGCGACGCCGCCGCCAAAAAATTCAGAAGCGCCGCCGGGAATTATGTCTTCTTATATTTGGTCACTAAAGCCCGGTGATAAAGTGACTATTTCTGGTCCATTCGGTGAATTTTTCGCGAAAAATACTGATGCGGAAATGATCTTCATCGGTGGTGGCGCAGGTATGGCGCCAATGCGTTCTCATATCTTTGATCAGCTTAAGCGATTGAATTCCAAACGTAAGATTAGCTTCTGGTATGGCGCCCGTTCTAAACGTGAAATGTTCTATACAGAGGATTTCGATCAACTGGCGGCTGAAAATGAAAACTTTACCTGGAATGTAGCCCTATCTGATGCACTGCCAGAAGATAACTGGGATGGTCACACCGGCTTTATCCATAATGTTCTGTATGAGAATTATTTGAGGGATCATCCGGCTCCAGAAGATTGTGAGTTTTACATGTGTGGGCCTCCGGTTATGAATGCTGCGGTGATCAAGATGTTGAAAGATCTTGGTGTCGAGGATGAAAACATCATGTTGGATGATTTCGGTGGCTGATAGGCCATAAATAGTTTGATTTTTATGACTGGCGCCCACAATTTTGTGGGCGCTAACAATTTGGAAAGAGTAATTAACTGTGCGTAAAAAGATAAGTAGCTGGATAGCGTTAATATTTGCAGTACTGCTGCTGGCGGCATGCGATGGTCTGGAGCAGAAAAATATTCATGGGCAAACAATGGGGACTTACTATTCCATTAAATTTGTCACGGGTTCGTCGGCGCCTTCGCCAGAAGCTCTGCAAAAAGAGATAGATCGTTTGCTGGAAGAGGTTAACGACCAGATGTCGACATATCGCCCTGATTCTGAATTGAGTCGTTTTAATCAAAGCCGTCAAATTGATCGGCCATTCCCGGTATCAGCCGCGACAGCCAAAGTGGTTAAAGAAGCGATCTACATTAATAAATTGACGGATGGCGCGTTGGATGTAACGGTTGGCCCATTGGTTAATTTATGGGGATTTGGTCCTGAGGGGCACGTGACGAAAGCACCTTCTGCAAGCGAACTGGAAAAACGCCGTGAATGGACTGGGATTGATAAACTGGTGGTAGAAGGTAATAACCTGATTAAAACCGTTCCAGAACTGTATATCGATTTATCATCTATCGCTAAAGGTTATGGCGTAGATGTTGTTGCTGAATATCTGGAATCGCAGAATATCAAAGATTATATGGTTGATATTGGCGGTGAAGTCCGTACATCAGGCCATAGTGGTAAAGATCTGCCGTGGCGGATTGCGATTGAAAAGCCATCTGACACTGGCATGGCACAAAATGCTCAGGAAGTGATAATGCCTGGGAATATGTCGATAGCGACTTCTGGTGATTACCGTAATTACTTTGAACAAGATGGTGTGCGCTATTCACATACAATTGATCCAAAAACGGGGAGCCCTATTTCTCATAATTTAGTTTCTATTACAGTGATTGCTCCAGCTTGTATGAATGCTGATGGGCTTTCGACTGGACTGAATGTTTTAGGGCCGGAAAAAGGGATGAAAATTGCAGAAAATCTGAATATCCCGGTTTTTATGATTATAAAAACGAAAAATGGTTTTGAAGAGCGTTATAGTAAAGCCTTTGAGCCATACCTACAGAAAAATCAATGAGAAGGGGAAGGAAGTGCTAAAAATATTTATTGCCGCCTTCGTTTTTTTCCTGCTGGCTTTTGCGGGAATGTCGTTGGGCTATATGATTAAACGTAAGAGTATACAAGGGAGCTGCGGTGGTTTAAGCAGTATTGGCGTAGAGAAAGTATGTGATTGTCCAGAACCTTGTGATGCCCGTAAGAAACGTATGGCGCGTGAAGCGGCGCGGCAGGTTCAATTAGAGAAACATCGGATTATCTGAGTTTAACAAGTCTGCGTAATACTCCTTCTTGAATGCTAATTGAGAGCAAAGCGAATTTTTAGTAGGGGGATTTCGCGTAGTTTGAGATAAAGTAAATAAAAAGTAGAGATGCTAGTTTGATAAAATTCCCTTCACATTAAGCGGTTTACTGTGAAGGGTTTTTTAAATGCACACTCCGTTAATATAGGATTTAAAATAAAGTGAGCAACCTGAATTCATATAAATATGAAATTCAGATTATTTAATTGTACCTTTTAAAACTATTTAATCGACAGGGGTTAGTTTAATAAATCCTTGCGAAAAATAGATGCCAAAGTTACCCCAGTTATGAATAAATTAAATAAGATAATATTAATCACATAGCTTAATATCTTTTACATAGGTATTAGGTGACGCCCAGGATATTCTTTCACATACCAAATAATTCTCGCTTTTTAATTTGTAATCTACATAGAAAGATAGGGGAAAACTCGAAAAAAATGAGATGACAGTTATCATCCCAAAAAAGTTAATAAAATTATCGTGATATTTTGGGCAACGGCCTGTTATATTAAAAAAAATAACAAAAATCATGCTATATGAAAGCAGAGGAAAAGAAAAGAACATTATAAAAACAGGACCTGAGAATGTTATTTTATCTTCCATTTTAATTAAAGAAACTAAGTTTCCCCCAGTTAAAAATAAACCTGATAGCGCTAAAGTAAAAATAGCAAAAGCGCCAATGATATGCATAATCTTTTTTTTATTTACCATAATTCCCCCAGTTATGAAGAAATTGATTGAAATTAGCTTCTGGCGTTTTTGGTTTTCTTTCTATTTCTTTTTTGATCAAATTAATAACAGCTTCACTAATTTTGAATTTTTTATCTATAGAATCAAGTATAGATGCCGTTGCAATACCAACAGCAAGCATAATACCAGCCACAGCAATTACACTACCACCAGCCACAAAGAAAGCTGAGAGAACAGCCCCAATAACCCAAGAAGTAAAGGCTGCCACTGCTGCTTTTGCCATATCTACTGAAATATTTCCTAAGAAATCAGCCAGTGTGTATTCATCCTTAAAGATGTATTCAACCGCTCGATAAGCTGCGGAGAATAAGATATTGAATTTAACTCCCTTAACTATGCCACTATCTGTTCCCTGTTGCCCTATCCCCATAGATATACCCGTCGTCTTTCAAGTTGCCTCTTTGTTGGCTGCACTCGCTCACCCCGGTCACATAGTTACCTATGCTCCCGGGGATTCACTCCCTTGCCGTCGCGATGCATCTTGAAATCCATAGGGTATATAATCTTCATGTTAGAAGCACTGTATCTTGAAGCGGTGATGATTTTTCTAAGCCCCGCATGACCTGAAATTTTAATATATCTTTGCCCATTTTTGCCAACATACTCTGTGGCTTTAATCCCTAATTTTTTAAATTCTCCTACTACATTTATAAAGTCGAAAGCATCACGTATATTACCTGCATAGGGTGATATAGGATCGGCAACCGAAAACATTTTCTTCATAAATGGGCTTTTTGCTTTTGGAGAATCAATATCCTCTAAAACATCTTTCGCTTCCTCTAAGGATAGTAACGCAATATACGTTGTATTCTCGTTTAACTGTTTCTCAAAACCAATAGCATCAAAGAATTGATATTGGGGATTTAAGTGATTAATCCCAACATTACCTCTTAGAAAATCTCCCATATAGCCTTCCCAAGAGGGGCTGTGTCTTTTATGTGTCATCGTGAAGTTTCCTTTAATATTCTTAAAATCAAAAGTCGTCACATCGGTATTTAACGGACGGAGTTTCCGATTTGAGTATAACATCGTTGCGTAAAAAAAATCCAAATTGGTTACATAATAGCAAAAAGTTGGATAAGCGCAACGCCCATAGGTTCAAGTTACTTAAAGGTTTCAAACTGAGTAATGGAAAAAAGCCACACACTCACAAGTGATTTAACCTGACAAGACGGGAATAAATATAAGTGTGAAAATGATAAATAAATGCTTTAAATTCTGTTATCCCAACCATCGTTAATAAGTGAAACTATTAACTCGAACAGGTAAATAAAAGCCTATGAGCTTTAAAAAAGGTATTCGGTATTAAAATCACCTTTTTATTTACCTTTTTTTCGGGCAGAAACGCTTTTTTTTCAAGTTTAATCATCATGGTTTATCTTCATAAATCAGTGATTAAATAGTCTGATGATATAAAGATAGCCCTTTATGTTCTTTCAGATAATTCCTTATTTTTTAGGGTTTAAATCCGGCTAAATTAATCGTTTTACTATTTTTTATGGTTTCTTTGTAAAATAACGGCAAGAAAACACTTTAATATGAACCTATTTTAGATTATATTCTTTTTCTCGCTGATTTTTTCAATTTTCTTTTAATGTTTAATAGCTTTCGATTAAATGCGATTTACTATTTATCTGAAAAGTTAATTTATTGATTTAAATCGATCTTTTCTATAAAGCTTTAATCTCTTTATATTAGTGCTTTTAAATTTTCAGGTCGGTTAGATAAATGTAAAATAGACAGAGGGTTAGCATTGTGACAGATAAGCGCATTAAACATGCCAGAAAATAAAACCGTTTTTAGTCACGTTGTCTCTTTTTAAAATATGGTATTAATGGAGCGCCTATGTTTTTAATCTGTAATCTGATAAACGTTATTGTTCTTTTTCCATCATGAGGTTCACCCTATTAAACGTTTTAATATAATTTTATATTTTTGTAATTGGGTTAATCCAGTTCGACGAGCGGGGTGTGATTTTGTGAAACTATGTGATAATAATCAATATGTGAGATAAGTTGCACATTGATTGGAGGTTATTTTGACAATAACACGTTTACGTCAACATAAACCCGCGTAAAGACCTGAAGCCTTTGCTGGCAGTGGCAAAAAAATCCCGAAATTACCGCCGGTAGAAGCCCAGCTGCATCGTGAAATTAACGGGGAAGTGAAAAGCATGACAATCACTCGCATTGCAACAGGCAAGTATTTACGCCTCAATACTCTGCAATGACGGCATGGAAGCGCCAGTAAAGCCATCCCTGTTAACCCTTGTACCAGCGTTTTGACAGGATGACGCTCATCTTTATTTCCTTAGGTCAACTTAACTGCCAAAAGTTCACCACAATCATTGATAACCAGATGAAGTTTAAAGCCATAAAACCAGCCGGTACGGGTTTTCCCTCGCTGTGCGACACCCGTTTTACGGCGGGGAGCAGTCACATAACATTGATTTTAGATAACTATGGCATTCATAAAAGCCGGAAAGTGAGGGTATGGTTAAAGCAAGACGTTAATCAGATTACTTATTTAATAGTAATAATATATTAATTATTTTGGCTTAGCTCAAATATTTGGATTGATTCGTGGAGGTTTCTTTTTTTATTGCTACTTTTAAAATCGTCACTGTGTTTTTAGTCTCTGAGTAAATGACGCTAATTATCATTCCATGCGGGGTAGCCGGGCTATTAATTCCCGTTTTTTTACTCTGCATGTTCGCTTTCTCTGGTAGTCAAAAGTAAACGCTGTGTTATCCGACTAGTTTGCATGCAGAAGAGTGTGGAGTCTGCACAACGTTTTAATCGTAGGGCTTGCAATGGAAAGGTGAAGATTATGCGTGTTCAGTTAGGGCAATTATATGAATAGAAATTTTAATTTATGTATCAATAGCATACCTGTCATTCTTCATCTTTTATAGTTGCATAAGTAGAGCACAGCCTTTCTCTGGATCATGATCATTGTTGATTGGTTGAAAAGTTGAAACGCTATTTCTGATAAGCCGTTGATTGATGGAGTAACACCAAGCACAAACTTTGCCCTCTCCGTAATGAGGCTGGCTTAGCCAGAGGGTGGGGGTCATGGACCCTCAGCAACGGATTTGTCTGGAGGTTTGCCATAAGGCGCTGGAACTTAGCGGTTATTCCAGCGGGGCAGATGCAGGGCTCTGTTCAGTTTTTATCGGTTCTCGTCGGAGTACCTGGCAAGCCGATGTACCGACGCTGCCCCCTCTTCTGCTGACGCCATGCTGATGTTTGGTGGAAGTTCTGTAGATGCTTTGGCAACGCGTATGGCGTATAAACTCAACTGTTTAGGGCCTGCTGTCAGCGTAGGCACTTTTTGCTCAGGTTCACTAGTGGCTGTGCATATGGCTTGCAACAGTAAAACCGGTAGAGATCGTCTTCATTTTGAGGAAAGTGAGGTTGATATGAGTGATATTGAAATTATTCAGAGAGAAATAATCGCTATTTTTGCAGAAACATTTGGTTTACCGAAAGAAGAGATAGAACTAGAAATACCGTTGGTTGAATTGGGTGCGGAATCACTCTTGTTATTCGAAGCATTGGAGCCCATCCATAAACGATTTGGTATAAAACTTTCAGTGCGGCAATTTTTCGCAGAATTACAAACGGTTCGTCAACTCAGTGAATATATCTTGATGGCGGATAAAAATAAGGTTACGGCAGATAACCATTCGGTCACTCAACCCGCCTTGGCTGATCAAGAAAAAAGGTCTGAACAATCCGATACACCCAATATTCCACCGGTTAAGAAAGAACGCCTTTTCCAATGGATGTCAAGAAGTGCATCATCGATTGAATCTGAGGAGAGAAAAAAGTATCTGGCTTCATTCATATCTAAATATAACGAGCGAACGATTAAATCAAAAATTCATTCGGTAGCGGTACGTAAAAATATTGCAGATAGCCGTTCTGGAATTGGCTTTAAACCCTCCATAAAAGAGCTACTTTACCCGATTGTCTGCACCAAGTTTGCCGGCCCTGTTGTCAAGGATATTGATGGTAATGATTACATTGATATGACGATGGGGTTCGGTGCGCATTTGTTTGGCCATAGCCCACCCTTTGTAGTTAAAGCGCTCACTCAGCAAATAGACAACAGTTTTGGTTTGGGAACTCGGCATGAGATAGGTTTAGAAGTGGCTGAACTTATCAAAGAGATTACCGGCATGGATCGCGTTGCTTTCGTCAATAGTGGAACGGAAGCGGTGATGAATGCGGTTCGGGCAGCACGAACGCTTACTCGCCGTAATCATATTGTGCTCTTTTCTAGCAGTTACCACGGACATTGGGATGCCGTACTGGCTAGAGCTGGTGAATATGATGAAGTTAATGCGACAAAACCCATTTCGGTGGGTATACCTGAAAATATGGTTGCTGATGTTTCGGTGTTTGGGTTTGGCTCCAATGAGGCCATTGAGTTTCTCAAAACCAATAGAACCGATATCGCCGCGGTGCTGGTAGAACCTATACCCACGCGTGACCCAGGGCTTAGCAATCCAGATTATTTGCGACGTTTGCGTCAAGTGACCAGGGAGTTAGATATTCTGCTGATATTTGACGAAATCGTGACAGGTTTCAGAGTTCATCCAGCGGGTGTCCAGGGGTTATTCGGCATTGAAGCGGATATTGTGACCTATGGCAAAACGATAGGTGGTGGAATGCCTCTGGGCGTCATTACGGGTAGGAAGAATATGCTTGATTCGATTGATGGTGGAAACTGGAATTTCAACGATGATAGTTTCCCCGCAGCGGAGCCGACATTCTTTGGTGGGACCTATTTTCAACATCCGCTTTGCATGACCGCAGCGAAAGCCACTTTGCAGGAGATCAAGAGGCGAGGGGAAACTTTTACCAAAGTACTGACTCAGCGTACTGAATCATTTGTTTCACGTTTGAACCAACTGTTCTTAAGCCGTCGGGTTCCTATCGAGGCAAGATCGTTTTCCTCATTTTTTAGATTAATACATCGCGACAACATGGATTTGCTTTACTACAACCTGTTGATGAGAGGGGTTTATATCTGGGAATGGCGTTGCTGGTTTATATCCGATGCACATGATGACACTCATCTGGAAAAAGTTTATTTGGCATTTGTAGATAGCTTAGATGAACTTGAGGAAAACAACCTGCTTCCTCGATATAGCTAGAACAAACTGGCCTGTTGTGAGTGATAACTTATTGAATTATTAAGCATCCTATCTTCTGGCTGTGCCGAGTTCGATGCTCTGAAACGACGGCTCATAGTCTGTTGAGTAATGAAAATTAAGGGGAACGTTATGCCGTTGGCAAATAAAAGTGTTTTCATTGGTGGGCCGATTCAATTTGCAATTTGTGATAACGGTTTTCATGAGGAGTTGAGAACGACGATCCAACTGGCGATTAACACGGTTAAGGCACTGAATGGTAATGTATTTTCGGCGCATTTGACTGAGAAATTTGGCATTGATACACCCAGTTATACGCCAGATATGGTATCGAAACGGGATTTCCAATGGATGCGGCAGTGTGATTTTTTCATGCCCATTCTTCCGGTTCATCAAGGTGATGAATTACTGCGTACTGACGGTACACATATTGAACTTGGTTGGGCCTCTGCTCTGAAACGGCCCGTCTTATTAATCACTCAACTACCGATTGTGAATGGTGGTAGTCATTTGTTAAAGGGATTAGAGCATATTTGCAATTTGTCGAAATTGGATATTCACGATTTTCGTCAAAATCCGGGACAGATTGGCGAGATTTTCAGGAATTTTGCAGTTGAATAGCTATTGATCATCTTTTTGAGGATATACCGCCTTTCCATTGACTTTCTATTGAATTGAAAGGCGGGTTAATAGCGAGTTTGCTTGAATGGGTAATTTGTGGAGTTACGATGGAAAATCGAGTTATTGAATCAACCTATGATGTTTTAGGAATGAAGATAAAAAACCCAATTATTGTTGGGTCGGGTCTACTTTCTGATCAAGCTAAAAATATTCGCCAGTTTATCGCTCACGGCGCAGGGGCAGTCGTGACAAAAACGATTTACCCGCGCTCAGAAAAATTGCATACAGAAAAGACCTATTTGTTCAGTACAGGGATGCTGAACAATACGACGTATTCGAAGAAAACCGTTGAATATTGGTTAATGCTTCTCCGTGAATTTAAGGAAGAACAACTTCCGGTGATAGTTTCTATCCACGCTGAATCACCTGAGGCGTTAGGTTCATTGGCTGTTCGTATCTCGGAAGTGACCGATGCCCCTTTGGAGTTAGGCATTTCATGCTTGCATGCGGACGACTTCACGGAAGATACACCAGAACGAGTATTCAACTACACCAAAGCGGTGGAAGAGCGAACGGACACCCCTTTTGCGGTCAAACTCTCGCTTGGCGATAATTTGTATGGGCGTGTTCAAGCTGCGGTAGAAGGGGGGGCTGATGCGATAACGTTGAGCGATACCATTTCAGGCATTGCATTCGACACAGCGAATGGCGAAGCGCTGCTTAATGGGGTTTGCGGATACTCTGGGCCAGGGATCAAACCAATGGTGCTTGCCGCTATTTATAACCTGCGTAAGCGAGGGGTGACGATTCCAATACTTGGGTCGGGAGGCGTACAGGATGGCAATGATGTTCATGAATACCTACTGGCAGGGGCGAATACGGTGCAGGTTTACACCGCGCTTCATCGGCATATGTATAAAACATTGCAGCGCATTGTTCATGAATATACGCAAGTCATGACGTCAGAAAAAGTATGAGGAAAAAGGATAACATTATGAATAATAATAAAATTAGAGAATTTGCGGAACTGACCAGTGAGCAGGTCTTAGCCGCGGTTGAAGGTAAGACATTGATATGGCCGATTGGCGGGATTGAGCAGCATGGGCCTCATCTGCCGTTGAATGTGGATTCAGTGATCCCAGAAGCCTTTGCCCGCGTGTTGGCGGAGGATATTAATGGATTCACCTTGCCGGTACAGCCAGTGTCTGCCAGATCATTGCCACAAAGTGGGGGTGGACTTGAATTTCCTGGCACGATTTACCTAGACGGATCAACATTTACTGCTTATATCAGCCAAACAATTAAGAGCTTGTGCTCATTACCCTTTAAGCAACTGGTGATCATTAATGGTCATTTTGAGAATGAAGGTTTTATTTTCGAAGCGGTAGACGCATTACGGGCGGAGGGACATTTTAACGATCGTTCCGTTATCGTATTTAGCTGGTGGAGTTTGGTGTCTGATGACTGGACGCGTGAACATTTAATTGATTTTCCCGGTTGGCATGCTGAGCATGCAGGGTTAACAGAAACGAGTTTAATGTTGCATTTACGCCCGGATTTAGTGAGAGCTGAGCGACCTGATCACGATAAACCTCCACGTGCTGGGATCTATCAAGTGCCGATTAAAAAAGAATTTTCAACGAGAGGCGTTCTTTCTAAAACATCCGGTTCGAGTGCGGAGATTGGCGAACTCATTTTCGAGCATGTCAGGCAGCAAATATTGGAACTGGTTACTGCGGATTAATCAGTCGTAATATCGTTGTCTCTTTTCGATTTTGTTTTGGTTGCTGGGGAAAAATTTATTGCTTTCTATTATCAGGGTGCGCCTTAAAACTTTGTCTTTCAGGGGAAGATTATAAGGCGCAGTTTTCTGTATACCCGTGTTGCTAATATTTGCTGCGACGACCTGCATAAAGTCATCATGACAATCAGAAAAAACCACACCATGATTATCATTGAAGATTTAAAGGTGACCAATATGTTAAAGCTTAGATTTAAATATTAACGTTAGTAGATTGTAACTCAAATCTTAATCCAAGCGCTTTGACTATTTTCAAAATAGTTGTAAAAGTGGGATTTCCTTTTCCTGATAAAGCAGGTGTTAAGAAAAGCTGTTTTTGTCTATCAGTGTGGTTTTAAAATCGGGAAAGAAATGGTAAACGTATTATGAAAAAACAGGTAAAAACTTTAATCATCAAAGGTAAAAAGAAGTGGTTAAGATTCTTTTTCTGCGGATAAAAATTCGATGCTATATTAGCATTGGAAGAGAAAAAAACAGGAAAAGCAGATTTTAAGTTTATTTTACAGGGCTGTAAGAAGTTTACGGAAAATCAGAGATAATCGTTAAAGAAAGCGGATAAGATTTTAGGTTAACCAGATTAACAGCATTAAAAATGATTAAAGAAATATGCTTTAATTTTAATGTCATTAACACACCATTTACTCTCTCTGTTTTTTAAGTGTAGAAAAATGAATATAGAATTATTAAAGTAAAATTGAAAAAACCTAAGTATCAGTTTAATGGAAAGTATCAATTTAATGAAAATGGCATCGTTAAATACGAGGTGGAAAATAGAATTATTTACCGGTTCCAGATTCAGCTTATACCCTATGGATTTCAAGATGCATCGCGGCGGCAAGGGAGTGAATCCCCGGGAGCATAGATAACTATGTGACCGGGGTGAGCGAGTGCAGCCAACAAAGAGGCAACTTGAAAGATGACGGGTATATCATCTTTTTAACATGGTTCAGCTTATCTTTTTACTTGCATTTTCACTTCTGGACAATTGAAAATGCTTTTTATCGGTGATTAGTTAAGGATTGAAAAAAAACAGGTGCATTCATTAATGCCAGATTTAAAAAATACAGAGTGGCTAAAAACGGCTGACTCTCTGTCATATTTAATACATTTATCGGCAATGTTATCCTCCGATTATTTTACGTTTACTTAACCTGATACAACACTTTAAAAGTGATAATACGGAGCTATTAAAGATTTTATATAACTAACAGGAGGATATTCAGATGCTTTTTCGTTGTTATTTTACGAGAAAAGCTATAAAAATAACGCAATAAAAAATTAGGTAAAATGGTTAATTTAGTAGGATTTAAAATCTGAAAAATGAGTTGATTATCCGAAAAAACATAAAGGGTAACGACTTATTAAAACCACTCAAGATTGCCGGTCAGTATTAGTGCGCGTTGGGAAATAATGGATAAAAAAGAATGAATGATTAAACAGATAAGTGATTATTATGATCAGTAAAAATGAATAGCGGGTATGATTAAACTTAACAGAAAGCAGACATCGAAAGTGGTAAAAATACCGATTAAAATTTTATACCGATTAATTCCAGTGAATGCCATTTTCAGTATGAACTGTGACTGATTTTTTGTTCAGGCACATCAAGGTGCCTGTCACAATTTCACGTTCACTGTTCTGAAAACTCACGACATCATTTGGCTAAAAGACACCGGGATAAGCGCCTCCGTCGATAAGAATATTTTGTCCTGTTATATAACCGGCATGGGTACTACATAAAAATGCACAACAGGCTCCAAATTCTTCTGGAATTCCAAATCTTCCTGCGGGAATTTTCTGGCTACGTTGCATTGCCATATTTTCCGGTGAATCACCATATCTTAATGCTTTTTGTTTAAATGTTTGTCTCAAGCGCTGAGTCTCGAATGCTCCGGGTAATAGATTATTTATAGTGACATTATTTCTCATCAATAAATGAGATTTTGCCAAACCACTAACGAAAGTTGTTAGCCCACCTCGTGCTCCATTTGATAATCCCAACTCATTTTGAGGTGCTTTAACTGTACCAGAAGTAATATTAATGATGCGTCCAAAACTACGGTCAGCCATTTTATTGATCACTGCTTGGATCAGAGTTATTGGTGTAAGCATATTGGTGTTAATTGCCTGATACCATATATCATGACTCCATTCAGAAAAATGACCTGTTGGCGGCCCTCCTGCATTTGTGATAAGGATATCCACCATAGGTGAAGCTGTTAACACTGCCTCTTGTGTTTCCGGTTGAGTTATATCACCCGATATCCATCTTATCGACACGGCTGAATTTATCTCTTGCAACTGTAGCGCTGCCATTTCCAATTGTTCAGTTCGTCGTGCGTTAATAACAACATTTACACCTTCTGCAACTAACGCCGCTGCGCAAGCAAAGCCCAGACCTTCGCTGGCTGCACATATAACAGCCCAACGCCCCGTTATTTTAAGATCCATATTCTCTCCATATAAGAATAGTTCTACAAACATCAGTTTTCTGTTTCAGACACCCAATACTGGGTACAAGCTATTAAAATGAAACAAATCAGAGCAAGAGCAAAAAGTCCCCACATCAAGCCAGTCGCAGTCGTTGTATGACCACTGGAGAAAAACCATAATACAATAGCGGCTCCGGCCATTTTGAGTGCCCCCTGCAAAGCGCTACCCGTTCCTGATAATTCAGGATGACCATGTAAACTTATCCCGAGTAATAAAGGGGAAGATAGCCCACATCCCAACCCTATTGCTAAACTATAAATAATGATGAAGCCAATTGATAATATCTGAGTGAAGTGAATAAAAATGAGCGCTATTACCGTGAATGACAGTAATAATGGCAAAGATATTTTAAGAATGTATTCAGGTGTAGCGTGTGATAATCCTTTTTTTGTTAACAATGAACCTATTACAATTCCAGCGGAATAGATTATAAACAAATATCCGTTCTGTGATGACGATAACCCAAATTGGGTCTGGAATACGAAAGGACTGGCAGTAAAATAACCAATGGTAATGGCAAATAAGACAGCAGAGACAACACTGTATACAACAAAATTAACATCTGATAATAAAATTCGAAAACCAGCCAGTCTACCATTGCGACTTGATCTCATCGGAGATGTTTCCGGCAGTGTCATTTTGACAAAAATCGCACCTAATAACATCATGATGGCTAACGCGATAAAATTAAATTTCCACGGCAGATACTCTGTGATATATCCCCCAATAATGGGGGCAAAAGCAGGAGAAACTTGTGATGCCATAGAAAAAATTGCCAGTGATTTTGATAATTCCGTCTTATCCCTAAAAGTATCGCTGAGTATTGCTCTACTAATAACTGGGCATCCACCTGCACCAATTCCCGTCAGGAGTCTGAATAATGAAAGTGTGTGAAATGATTCTGCGGTAGAAGTTAGATAGTTACCAACAGCAGAAAATAATAAGGAAAATATGATTACAGGAATACGCCCGTATTTATCAGAAAGTGGGCCATAAAAAATCTGAGATACTGCAAAACCAAGGAGATAATAAACAACCAAGCTCTGTGCCTGATTGTCTGTTATTGCGAGCGCTATTTTTATAATGGGAAGTGCTGGATTATAGAGGTCTATAGAAAACAATCCGAGTACTAAGATAACGCACGAGTTGATGATAATGAGTTTTGATCTCATGCCATTGCTCCTTTCATACAAGAGGGAGTGTTTTTATGCGTCCGTTGTATTCCTTATTTGGCGTAGCGTGTTGACTATCACATTTGATTTCAATCAAAAAAGGGGCGTTTTGCTGCATAATCCCGGCTAGGCATTCCTGTAATTGTTCAGGAGAATTCACGCAAAAGCTATTTACCCCTAATCCCTTAGCCAGTTGACACCAATCATAATTAGGAATTTTCGTCAGATCCGCTCTGTTATCTTTATTATTAAAGTAGCTTGCGGCATAAGAAGCATTGTTGAAGACAATAAAAAGTATATTACGATGGTATTTTGATGCAGTGGCTAACTCCATTCCCTGCATTAACATACAACCATCACCTGTGATTACCATACATTTCCTGTCCGGTGCTGCGAAGCTAGCGCCTATTCCGGCTGGAATACTCCAGCCCATAGGCCCGAGTGTAGTAGCGGATAAGTATGCTTCAGGTCTGCGGGCGACCCAATAATGACCAAAGAATGAACGATGCGCACCAGAGTCTACACTGACAATTCCATTTTCTGGGAAATGTTCTTGGAGAATATTGATATAGGATGCGGGGTGTCTTTCTGCATCACCTGTTGCACTAAAATCAATAGGAAAATATTTGGGAACGGTACTGAGGTCTTTTATCCATTTTTCCCGTGTTAGGCATCCAGCTATGAGCGTATTATGGTAATACTCGCCAAGAGTATCCAGAAAAGCACTGCTATTTGCAGTAACCCCACAAGTAATATCAAGGTATTTACCAAGATATTCAGGATTTGTATCAACCTGAATAGTTCTACCAGAAAGTTGCAATTCTGGAGACCAGAGCATTGTGCTCCATTGGGTTGTATCTACCCCCAATAAAATAATGCCCTCCAATCCCGGATCTTTAAATGCTTCAATAGCTCTGGGGCTACCTGAATAACCATAAATACCGAGCGACAGAGGATGATCCTCTGGAAATATCCCTTTACCACTAAGTGTTGTTGCTACTGGAAAATGATACTTTTCTGCAAATGCTAACAACATATCAGCAGTTTCAGATGTTTTACTGCGTAACCCCGCGAGAATAATGCAATTATGATTTTTACTTATGAATTGTCCAAGTTCAGGCGAACATATTTTATTAATATCTACTGGGCGATTTTTCCAGGAATCAGAAACAGTTGAACTAATATCGAGGCGATTTCCATCATATTCATTTAAAATTTCCTTACTTACTCCCAGATACACTGGACCTCTTTCAATTCCTTTCATTGCCCTGAGTGATTCTCTCAGAAACCGACTAATTGATTGACCCGCTTTAACTTCAAATGTTGCGCGAGTTACTGGAGAAAAAATCACTTGTTGATTAATCCCAGATTGGGTACTGTCCTGTAAAACATTGTGCATTTCCATTGTCGATGAAATTTGCCCAGCTAAAAGTAAAACAGGGAAATTATCTGTATAGGCAGAAGCTATACCTGTCAGAGTATTCGTAACACCTGGACCACCAATGACCAGACATATACCAAAATTGTCAGAGACACGGGCATATCCTTCTGCCATATAAGCAGCCCCCGTTTCACAGGCGGTAACTACTGGAGCAGGAAAAACATCTAATACTGAATCATTATCTTTCGGGTAACATTTCATGAATGCATTTATAAGCTTGCCTGGCACCATAAAGAGATGAGACGCACCTAACTGGCGTAGTTGCCTCAATATATAAGATGCTCCACTTTCTTTCTGCTTATGATCTAAATATGTCATCGTTCATAGCCCTATAAAGTGTATATTTTGTGTTTTCATTATTTTTAATGAATCTTGATGAAATGAGTCCGGGTATCGAACATTAGGCATATCTGCAAAATAAGGTTTTGGGCTTTTGGGTAAATAATCGGAAACATGCATACTATGTTGTGCTCGATCCCGAAGATATTGTAGGTATAGTTCATTATGTTGCTTTGATGCAGAAACTGTCCACTGTAACGCTAATTTTGTGTTATCAGGCGCTTTATCAGGATAAGTACTTCTGTGAGTTATTCTATTATCCCAAAGAATAAGATCACCAGCCTTACTCATGATCACTTTTTCGTATGCTTGCGGAGTATTTAGCATTTTCTTCACAGTGGTTTGATTCAGTCGATGAGAAAAAGGAATTAATGTTATTCCTCCTCCATACTCAGGATCATTATCCTGCAAATATATAGCACATTGCATAAATTGTAATGGTGCATATAGGTTGATTACCTCATCCGATAAAAAATACGCATCATTGTGCCAAGGAATATAAACACTCTCCCGAATAGTAAAATTAGGAAATAAAGAAAAAGATTTTCCAAAAATTTCCTTGATAACTGTAACTGATTTATCATTCAAAATAGCATGAAATACTTCAGTGTTTTTTAATATATCTGTTGGCAAAAGAGTAGAAAGATTATTTATGTTTGATGTTTCTTTATAAAAATTCCTGATAATTTCAATTTCTTCTTTTTCTATTGCTTCAGGTATTACAACATAGCCCATTTCCTGCATTTTTTCCTTGAAATTCATATTGATAACCTTATCTAAATTAATAAACCGATTCTGATTGGAAAATCATTTCTTTGAACGTAATACCAAGTTGCTCAAACTCTTTAAAGAAAGATGGGAATGAACAATGAACATCTTCATAACCATCAATAAAATTGGCTTGTTGGCAACGTAATGATGCGACAAATAAGGACATAAAAATACGATGATCCCCCCAACTGGAAAGCCTGCAATCTCCTGAATAGGATGATGTTCCATGAATTTCAAAACCATCATAAACACCATTTATAATCAAAGGCTGAATGTTGACACCCAACTTTTGTAATTCTTGTACCATTGCTTTTATTCTTGGCGATTTGTGAAGGCGGGTAATAGATCCGCCAGTAACTCTGAAACAACCATCGACATACATTCCTATTGAAGCCAGCGTAGGTACAATATTAGGGCAATTACTGACATCAAATTCATAACATCCAGTTAATGAACCTTTTCTATTAATCAACCTAATTTCGTTTTCCTGATCATTTCTAATAACATCCAATCCCATTTCTTCAATAAATGTCAGAATAGCCTGCTCACCTTGCAAGCTTTTGCTGTTGATATTTTTTAGTTTAAGGTCACATGGAAATAAAGTTTCTGCGGCAACCAAGTAAGAACACGAAGTATAATCACCCGTTATTGTATATTCATTAGGATGATATTCACCAGGAAATACCGTAATTTTGGAAAAGTTTTCATTATGCTGGAATTTGATGCCAGCTATAGTAAGAACCTCTAGTGTCTGCTGAATATATGATAATGATAAGATCTCTCCTTTGATTTTTATTGTAGTACTTTTTTTAGCAAGGGGAGCGGTGAAAAGAATTGCTGTAATAAATTGAGAACTAATATTTCCTTCGATTTCACACTCACCACCAATATATCCCCCCCAATTTATAAAAGGTGCTTTTCCGTTCATATGAACACTGGAGATATTTCCCCCTAAATCAGCAAGTGCATTCAATAAAGGCTTCATGACACGTGCTCTGAGAGTAGCATCACCAGAAATCACAGACGGTGTATCGCTATGGCAAGCTAAAGCAGTTATTACACGAAAGACTAATCCCGAACCGATAGCATCAATAACATTATTACTAGGTATAATTTTGCCACCAGTACCATATATAATTAATCGACTAGGCTCTTCAATAATTTTTGCTCCAATACTACGACATGCTTCCTTCATTGTGGCTGTTTCTGAACAACGCAAATCATTATTTATAATTGATTTTCCATCAGACAAACTGGCAGCTAAAATCGCGCGTTGGGTTTCTGGTTTCGATGACGGTATATAGGCAGAATGAAGTATATAGCTAGATGGACTAACTGCTAGGTATTTTACTAAAGACATAGGCTTTCCTTTTATCTTTTACTAATATAATAAGTAAATAAATCTTTGATTTAATAATTCCCTGATTCACATCTATGTGAAACTCAATAACAAACATGTTTATAGATTTCTACCAGTTTATTTTTTATAGCATCATTGCATTTCTCACTTATTTCTCATTATGTAAATTCGAATAATTCCATTTCATAACTATTAAACCATTCTTAATATAGTATTTCGTAAAATATATTTTTTCCAATTTCTTTTAGTTATCGGGTGATAACTATCTTTTATCAGTAAGTAAATTATTTAATTTAATTTGATATATAAAAAATATTTATATATCAAATGCAGTTAACTAACATATATATGGATTTAATTTTAATTAAAATTTATATTCATATAAACCGTTTAGAACGAGAGTGATATAAATATATTTTTATTATCACCATTGAATACTATTTTTGTATCCAGTGTAAAAGTCCTCGAAAATTACAAGTCAGGACTATTCATCGTTCCAAAAATATTGTTTCACATGCTCTTCCAGCACTTTTGTTGCTGTAAACCATATCATAGAGAGCCCTCGGCCTTTACCCAGATATTTTCTGGAGTAACAGGACTGGATAGTACTGTCCGTTGTAGAAAATTTTTGCCCATTGGTATCAGCCAATATCTTATTATCGATGAGATCCCCTCGTCTGAAGATGGGTAATGAGTGGATATTCCACGTTCCACAGGACCCCGATCACATAGTTATCTATGCTCCCGGGGATTCACTCCCTTACTGTCGCGATGCATTTTGAAATCCATAGGGTATAGAAAGCATACGTCGAAAGTGGTAAAAATACCGATTAAAATTTTATACCGCTTAAAATCCGATGTTAAAACAATGTGTTTTAATAACAGTTTAAACCCTGCCAATCATAAAGCCATCAGTGAAAAAACTTGAATATGTTAATGCTTATATAATCAGGGAAAATAAATAACAATATGAATGGATTAATCAGTTAATCTGTTTTCTTAAAGGGACTGGCTTTAATAACGTTTTCAATCGGTAAATAGATTTTCTCATAAAAAATCAAATAATTGATTGTGGAAAATTGGTATAAAACCCCAAAAAAATGATTTAAATTACAGTATCTGAGTCGGGTTACTTACAGCGTTATTATATACCCGTCATCTTTCAAGTTGCCTCTTTGTTGGCTGCACTCGCTCACCCCGGTCACATCGTTATCTATGCTCCCGGGGATTCACTCCCTTGCCGTCGCGATGCATCTTGAAATCCATAGGGTATAATCTAGTCAACCTAAAGGTTTATCGATTTTCTTTAATGATTGACTCTGTAGTGGCCTAATAAAACCATCGTCTTTTAACAAAACCTGCGGATTTCTCCCACCTGAATGCTAATTGTGAGTAAAACGCGCTTTTAGTATTAGCAAACTGCTCGAAGCGCGGTCATTTCGTTGAGCGTTCTTGCTTCTCGATGTATGTTGGCGGGAGCAAGTCACACAGTACATTCAAAACCAGCAAGGGTAATGCCTTGTCGAAATTTCCTTCCCGCCTTTATGCTGGCGGGAGTACCCTTTCAAGGAAAAAATGGCTGTATTCAATTCCCTTTGGAAAAAGGTTTGTTGTTTTCCATTATGACTTGTCATAACGAAACTCAGGTGAGAGTTTACTTATCCCAAGCCCATTAATTTTTTTAACCTTAATCTGTACGGGTATCCGCTCTTTCATGGCTTCGACGTGGCTTATAACACCAATGGTTTTCCCGGAAGCATTCAGATGATCCAGAGCGTCGAGTGCAATATCAAGGGTTTCTGGATCAAGTGTGCCAAAGCCTTCATCCAAGAACAGTGAGTCAATACTGGTTTTATTGCTGACTAAATCAGATAGCGCTAAAGCCAAGGCGAGGCTGACCAGAAAACTTTCGCCACCGGAAAGCGTTTTGGTATCACGAATAGCATCGGCTTGCCAGGTATCAATCACTTGTAGTTCAAGACCATCACTGTTTTTACGTTGCAAATCGTAGCGTCCGTGCAATTTTTTCAGCCGTTGATTGGCGAGATGAACCAAATGATCCAGTGTTAATCCTTGAGCAAAGCGACGGAATTTAGCACCATCAGCCGAACCAATCAGATTATTAAGATAACTCCAGTCATTATAATTTTGTTGGCAATGGCTGATCTCTTCCAATAAGGATTTTTGCTGTTGACGGCGTATTGCATCATTACCAAGCAGGTTTTTCAGCTCTCCTTGCTGTAAGGTGTTTCTTTTTAGCTCATCAGTAATGTTTTCCAACTGTTCGGTCAGTTGTGATTTTGTATATTGATTAAGTAACTCAGGGCGATTTTTCCGATGTTGTTGCAGAGTTTCTGCTGCTTTCTGGCATAGGGCGTTGGCTTGTATCTGTTGTTGTTCAAGCTGTTCCTTGAGTTGTTGCAATTCCTTACGTTGCTCTTGCGATAACAGCGCCGATTCAACGGCATGCTGATCGGCAAATGGGCTCTTTGCTAATGCAGCATTGAAGTTTTGTTCTGCCTGCTGTTTTTGTTGCTCAGACTGGTTGTGGTTTTTTTCTGTCTCATTAATGGCGCCGGTCAGTTGGCTAATATTGGATTGTGCCTGTTGCAGATGTGATTGTGCCTGTTTGTACGCTTCTTCCAGTTGTTGAGATTGTTGTTGTAATGCCTGAGTGATGTCGGTAACAGATCGCTTACCAAATAGTTGTTGGCGCTGTTGTTGTGCCTCTGCGAGTTGCTGTTTCTGTTGCTGTGCTGTTTGATTAAGCCCATTTAAACGGCATACATACTCTTCTTTCTGTTTATGCAATGATTCAATCTGATTTTGAATGACCGCTTCTTCTTTTTGGATCTGTTGCCAGTTTTCATGACAGTTTTGATATATCTGCCACTCCTCTCTACGTTGTTGCAGCCAGTTTTCAGTATCATTCAGCATTGGCAGGGATAAATTATATTGCTGTAATTCTGACGCCATTTTTTCGATGACATCAGTTAGCTTAAGCTGCTGTTGTTGTATCTCTGGTTGCAATTCAGATAAGTGTTTTTTCAGTACATTGTGTTGATGTTTACTCAGTTCAATATTTCGTTCAATTTCTTTAACGTATTCTTGATGAGCGGTCAGTATTTTTTCTGTTTTCTGGTACGTTTTTTCTGCCAGTTCAAATTCGGTTAATTGAGTTTGGCAAAGCCGATGAGCAGATTGGTTTTGTTGCACAAATAGTTCAAGAGCGGGTTTATCTGAAAGAGAAATTTCGGTCTGTAATATTACGCAAGTTTCCTGCCATTGTTGCGTTAATATATTCAATCGTAGTTCAGCATCAGCAATTTCTTGCAAAATATGGTCGTATTGTTGCTGTTGGAACTCTTTTTTATTAACCAATGATATTTTGGTGGCTTGCAGTGCTTCAAATTGCTGACGTAAATCTTTTAACCGTTGTTCTGATTTTGGTAGTTCAATATTTTGATAAGCCTGAATTGCAGGATGATGTTCAGCACCGCATAGTGGGCAAGGAGAACCTTCCTTGAGTTGTGCCCGTTCTTTTTCCAGACTGACAATCTTTTGTTCTAACTGAATACGTTGAGCAAGATCGGCTAAATGTTGCTGTTTGTCTGAGAGTTGTTTATCGATAGATTCAATTTGAACAGGAAGTTCCTTTAATAATTTTTCCGGTTGTTGTAAGCGAATATGATGATTGGCAATAGCGACTTGTAATTGCAAGATTTGCGGGGACAGGATCTCCAGTTTATGTTGCAGCGGTAGTTGTTCCTGATATTGAGTTAATTGTTTTTTTAATTTCTCCGGCGAATATTGTTTTTGCAGAGTAGAAAATTGTTGCTTGGCCTGCTCAAATGCCAGTTCCAGCGGTTGGTTATTTTCAATTTGTTGTTTTAAGTCTTCCTCTTGTTTGTTCAGATTATTGTTAAGTTGCATGATTTCGGCAGTGAGCTTGCCAACTTTTTGCGTTTGGTGATCAATTTGTTGCTGCTGCTCTTGCCGCCAAGAGAATTGATGTTGCCAAAAAGCCAGATTTTCACCGAAATATTGATGATAAGGTTGTTGCTCGAAATAGTTTTCTAGTTGTTTTCTTTGATTGGTGAATGATAGGGCGCGCTGATTTGCTGTGTCATATTGTTGACAACGGTTTTCAAGCGCAGTTTTCTGCTCGTTGATTTGTTGCTGAGTAAGATTGAGCTCTTTAATCTGTACCGCAATTTGATGATCTAATGGAATCACCTGTTCTGTTATCAGCTTTTCTTGTTGTTGCCGGTGTTGTTGATACTCTGTTCTGGCAGAATCTGCATGAGTCACCTTTTGCTGTATCGGCGTGAGCGTCTGTTGCTGTTGTTGAAGTTGCTGATGCATCTCTTCCAGCTGTTTGCGGGTTCTCTGATGTTCATATTGTGTTCGGTTTTTATCATCCAGCAATGGGCGCAGTGTTTCTGCGGGTTCACTGCTAGCCAGTTTCTGCAATTGCGGCTCTGCATGAGTAAGCGCTTTTTCTGCCTGCTGTAAGGAAGCGTTATTTTCAGTAACAAGTTGCTCAAGTTCTTCTCCACGTGTCAGCCATTGTGCCGAATGTTGCACTGTTTTTATCTGCTGATTGAGTTGTGATTCAGCATGGGTGAGTTGTTGCTGTTGTTCCAGATGTTGTTGATACTGCTCTGCCGTTAGCAAATCAATGGCAGATGCTTTGGCTTGCAGAATATTCAGCTCTGATTGTGCTTGTTGATGTTGTTGGTAAATTTGTTGAGATAAAATTCCGTAAATTTCAGTGCCGGTTAACTCTTCCAATAAATCAGCCCGTTCGTTTGGCTGAGCATTGAGGAAAGCAGCGAAATCTCCTTGGGATAGCAATATGGATTTGGTGAAACGATCGTAATCTAATCCAGTAATTTCAATGATTTTTTCTTTTTTGTCCTGGATTTTATCGGCCAGAATTTTACCACTGCTGCTAAGGGCGAGTTCCACTTTAGGGGCTTGCAGATTGCCATTGGGTTGATTACGCGCTCGCCGTTGGCTCCAGAAAGCACGGTAAGCGACACCTTTCACTTCAAATTCCACTTCAGCCAATGATTCCGCAGTGTGTCGGGTCATCAGCTCATTTTGTGAGGTAGAAATCGTCAAGCGTGGGGTTTCGTGATAAAGCGCAAGGCAGATCGCATCCAATAAGGTGGTTTTACCCGCGCCGGTAGGACCGGTTATGGCGAACAGACCACTGCTGGCAAACGGCTCTGCTGTGAAATCAATTTTCCATTCACCTTGTAATGAATTAATGTTTTTTAGCCGTAGACTCAAAATCTTCATGCCTGCTCTTCCTTGTTTTTAGCCTGATAGATATCGTTCAGTGTTTGTTCGAAAAGGGTGGTCAGACGTTTTTTATGTTCTTCATCTTCGAGTGCTGATTGTGCAAGCCGTCGGGCAAAAACTTCGTTAACGCTAAGTTCTGTCAAAGTTTCTCTGTTTTCTTGTGCTAGCCTATTTTGTTGCTGTGTTTTACTACGTCGTAGCAGAATGACTTCGACAGGAAGCTCTGCAACCATTGATCGAATCCTTTTCTGGATATCATGGAGGTAATCTTGGGTTGCAACTTCAATATCCAGCCAGACGGGTTGCTCTCCTTGATAGTCATTAAAAGTTTGTAACTGTTGTTCAATGTGTTGCAGATTACCCTTGATTAGTTGCATGGGCTGATATTGCGGAATGGGTAAAAGCTTGATGGATTCCAGTTTGTCTTGGGTAAATTCCACCAAACAAACACTTTTCTCTTGCCCGACTTCATCGAAACTAAGGGGAATAGGGGAGCCGCTGTAGCGAATATGTTCAGATTTAGCCACTATTTGTGGCCGGTGAATATGCCCAAGCGCAATATAGTCTACCGGCGGGAAAGCTTGCGCCGGGAAGGCATCCAATGTACCAATATAAATATCCCGCACCGAATCTGTAACAGTGGCACCAACGGTCGTCAGATGCCCGGTAGCAATGATTGGTAAGGGCAAATTCAATTCATCACGTAATTCACACGCTTGCTGATAGAGTTGATGATAGTGTTCTGCAATAGCTTCTTGTAATACGAGCTGTTTTTGTTCTCCTGACTGACCAGCCTGGCTGATCATAATATCTCTTGGCCGCAGAAAAGGGACTGCGCAAAGAATTGCACCGGTATTGCCTTGTTTGGTGGTGAGTATTTTTATCTGTTTTTGTTGATCTTTTTCTGCGTGAGCAATAACGGTGGTATTTAGGCAGGAAAGGAGTTCTTTTGATTCATTTAATGTTGCTACTGAATCATGGTTACCACCAAGGCTAATTAACTGACAGCCGGTCGGTTGTAGTTCAACGACAAAGCGATTATATAGTTCACGGGCATAGCTAGGTGGTGAACCCGTGTCAAATACATCTCCGGCAACAATTAATGCATCGACCTGATAATGTTCAATCTGTTTAATCAGCCAGCGCAGAAAATGTTGATGTTCAGCAGCCCGGCTTTTTGTAAAAAAATATTGGCCAAGATGCCAGTCCGAAGTGTGAATAATACGCATATTTTCGCCGTCATTGGTTAAAGTGAAGCATGATTATAATCGCTATATTCTGGATGTCGCGTTTAAATCTGATTTCGTGAATATATCTCCGAGCGGCTTCGCATTCATTATGAAATATGACAATTGTTAAATTAATTATTGCGAAATCGATTGCAGATAGAGGATAACCAAGGCAGGATTTCATAAATTTGTCATAAAACTGACGCATAATGTTTTTTTAAACTAAGTAGCGTTTATCTCAATATATTAACGGGATTAATCATGGCAAGACGCATTTTGGTAGTTGAAGATGAAGCTCCGATTCGTGAGATGGTCTGTTTTGTTCTGGAAAAAAACGGGTATCAGCCGGTAGAAGCAGAGGATTATGATTCTGCGTTGGCATGTTTATCTGAACCCTATCCTGATTTAGTGTTATTGGATTGGATGCTCCCCGGTGGTTCTGGTTTGCAGATAATTAAGCAGATGAAACGGAATAATAATATTCGCGATATTCCGGTAATGATGTTGACTGCCCGTGGTGAAGAGGAAGATCGGGTGCGTGGCCTTGAAGTTGGGGCAGATGACTATATCACTAAGCCTTTCTCTCCTAAGGAGCTGGTTGCCAGAGTTAAAGCGGTATTACGGCGTATTTCACCGATGGTCATGGAAGATATCATCGAAATGGATGGTTTGGTTTTGGATTCAACGTCCCATCGGGTGACCAGCCAGGATAAAGCACTGGATATGGGGCCGACGGAATTTAAATTACTGCACTTCTTTATGACTCATCCTGAGCGAGTCTATAGCCGTGAACAGTTGCTTAATTATGTTTGGGGAGCAAATGTTTATGTTGAAGATAGAACTGTTGATGTTCATATTCGCCGTTTACGTAAAGTATTAGAGATTGGCGGCCATGATAAAATGGTGCAGACCGTTCGTGGTACGGGCTATCGTTTTTCTACCCGTTACTAAGAGCCTATCCCAATAGGCGTAATTGTTGCAGACAGTTTGAACACGGACAGCGCGGAAAAACCGGAGCGTACACGTAGTACGTGAGGATTTTGAGCACTGCCCAGGTTTGTTCTTTATGGCAAAGAATGGCAAATAAAATAGCCCTATTGTGATAGGTAGTAAGTCTACGCACCGGAGAATCTAATGTGTTAGAACGTTTATCTTGGAAAAAATTGGTTTCAGAACTGTTTCTCTTTTGTTTGCCTGCGGTAATTCTGTCGATATTTATTGGTCATTTGTCTTGGTGTTTATTTGTTTCGGTATTTTTGGTGCTGATATGGCATGGTTATAATTTGCTGAAACTTTCGAATTGGCTATGGTTGGATCGCAGTATGTTGCCACCGTCGGGGAGAGGAGGGTGGGAACCAATTTTCTATGGTATTCACCAGATGCAGCAACGGAATCGAAAGCGGCGTCGTGAGCTGGCGCTGTTGATCAAACGGTTTCGTAGCGGGGCGGAATCATTACCCGATGCTATTGTGATGATGACAACGGAAGGTAATATTTTCTGGTGTAATCGTTTAGCACAACATTTACTCGGTTTTCGTTGGCCTGAAGACAACGGACAGCATATTTTTAATTTACTTCGCTACCCTGATTTTAGCCGATATATCCTTTCCAGGGATTTTTCGCGCCCTTTATCCATTGAATTAAATAATGGGTTCGTTGTTGAGTTCCGGGTGATGCCTTATTCTGAGGGGCAATTCTTAATGGTTGCCAGAGATGTGACTCAGAAGCGAACACTGGAAAATGCCCGTCGTGACTTTTTTGCCAATGTTAGTCATGAAATGCGTACCCCTCTAACCGTCTTGCAGGGTTATTTGGAAGTGATGCAGGATCAGGCAGAGGATAGTTCGCTAAATAAGAAAGCGCTGAATACGATGCAGGAGCAAACCCGGAGGATGGACGGTTTGGTGAAACAATTGTTGCAACTGTCTAAAATTGAAGTCGCTCCCCAAATTGATATGAATGAAGTCGTTAATGTGCCTTTGATGCTTAAAATATTGCGTCAGGAAGCCACTGCGCTAGGTAATGAATGTTATAAGATTAATTTTGATGTTGGTGAAGGTCTAAAAGTGTTCGGTAATGAAGAGCAGCTTCGCAGTGCAATGTCGAATTTGGTTTATAACGCGGTTAACCATACTCCTAAAGGGACTCAAATTGATGTCAGTTGGAAAAAGAATTCCCATGGTGCTGAATTTACAGTGAAAGATAATGGGCAAGGTATCAGCGCTGAACATCTACCTCGTTTGACCGAACGTTTTTATCGAGTAGATAAAGCGCGTTCCAGACAAACTGGAGGAAGTGGTCTCGGTCTTGCGATTGTTAAACATGCCTTACATCATCACCATTCTCATCTTAAAGTTTCCAGCGAAATAGGCAAAGGGACGATCTTTAGTTTTACTTTACCGGCAGGATTGATTGTACCTGTCAAAATAACCAGCAGAAGAGATAGGAATAGTTTGATTAACAGTAATAATTAATCTTCGTAATTGATTATTATTTTTTCAGGTTAAAAAAAACGCAAATCATATAGTGTTTATTCAATGATAGCTAACAGCAATCACTAGTTTTGAAAAAGAGTGCGGCATATACTTCTGCATTCTGGTTTATCTATTGCCTTCTGGCACTATAAAAGTTTTACTTGTGGGCAGTTGTTGGCGATTCTATCTATCATGGTCACTATAATCTGTCTTCGACAGATACCTAGTGAATATTATTTTGATAATAAATCGTTAAATTAGGGTTCAATATTGTCAATATGGGCTTAACTATTGATGATATTTATATTATTCAGGCCATTAAATATGGTAACAAAACATTAATAATCATTATGACACATCGTTTATCATCTAAGGATATTTGGGCATTAGGGTTTATGACTTTTGCTCTGTTTGTCGGGGCGGGGAATATTATTTTTCCCCCTATGGTGGGGTTACAATCAGGTGAATATGTTTGGCTAGCAGCATTAGGCTTTCTAGCGACGGCGGTTGGTTTACCCGTCATTACAATCATCGCATTGGCAAAAGTTGGCGGTGGTATTGAAGAGCTGAGTTCACCTATTGGTAGAGTGGCTGGTTTGCTGTTGGCGACAGTTTGTTATTTGGCTGTTGGTCCTTTATTCGCTATCCCACGGACTGCAACGGTCTCTTTTGAAGTAGGCATTGCCCCGCTTACCAGTACCGGCGAGTTACCTCTGTTTATCTACAGTCTTATTTATTTTGTGTTGGTAATTGCTGTTTCCCTGTACCCAGGCCGTTTGCTTGATACTGTCGGGCATGTGTTAGCGCCTATCAAGATGTTGGCGCTAGGTATACTTGGTGTTGCTGCTTTACTTTGGCCTGCCGGTGATTCAATTCCAGCGATTGATGTTTATCAGCAAATCCCATTCTCCAGTGGTTTCGTCAATGGTTACCTGACAATGGATACGCTGGGTGCGATGGTTTTTGGGATTGTCATCGTTAACGCAGCGCGTTCAAGAGGCGTTGCCTCATCTTCATTATTAACCCGTTATGCGATGTGGGCAGGTTTTATTGCCGGCTTTGGTCTGATTCTGGTTTATCTATCGCTGTTCAAATTAGGCGCTGGTAGTGGATCGTTAGTGCCTCATGCAGAAAATGGTGCGGTCATTTTGCATGCCTATGTTCATCATACTTTTGGTGGTGTCGGCAGTATTTTCCTGGCTGTGTTGATTTTTGTCGCCTGTATGGTGACGGCGGTTGGATTAACTTGTGCATGTGCTGAGTTTTTTAGCCGTTATCTGCCCCTGTCTTATCGTTCACTGGTGTTGATCCTTGGAGGATTCTCCATGTTGACTTCTAACCTTGGTTTGAGTCATTTGATTAAGATTTCTATACCGGTACTGACAGCTATTTATCCACCTTGTATCGTTCTGATTGTGTTGAGTTTTACGCTGTGCTGGTGGAACAATTTTACCCGTATTTTGGCTCCGGTAATGTTAGTTAGTCTGTTGTTTGGTATCTTGGATGCGATTAAATCATCTGAAGCACTGGCGTATTTATTACCGAACTGGGCAACTCGTTTACCACTGGCGGATCAGGGGTTAGCCTGGTTAGCGCCATCCTTGTTGGTTTTAGTTGTGGCTGGTATTTATGACCGCGTTTTAGGGCGTTCAGGTGCTCGCGAGAGACAAATTCATCAATGATAATAGCCCGTTTATTCTGACGGCTTGTCATTGTTATACCCTATGGATTTCAAGATGCATCGCGACGGCAAGGGAGTGAATCCCCGGGAGCATAGATAACTATGTGACCGGGGTGAGCGAGTGCAGCCAACAAAGAGGCAACTTGAAAGATGACGGGTATAGATGTTTGGGAGTGCGCGGGATAGGGTTTCTGAAAAGGCGCCCCTATCCCGATATCTTACATAGTGTGTTTGTTTCTTGAACGGTCAGCTATTAGTAACCAATAGCCGCACCAGCCGGGCGTCGGACATCATTGGCGCCATAAAAATGGTTTTCACGAACTTGACCAGATACGGCTGCATCATTGCCTGAAGAATTAGCTGAAGTGCTAGCGGTTTTAGGTAAACCAACCATAATCACTTCAGCAGCACCCCATGGTATCTGTTCCACCATTTTATATCCCATTTTTTCTAGCAAATTCAACGAGTCTTTAGAAATACCACGTTGCTCATAATAAACTTCATCGGGTAACCATTGGTGATGAATACGGGGACTATTGACCGCTTCTTGAGGAGACATACCGTGATCAATAATGTTTAAGGCGGTTTGCAGGGTAATAGAGATAATACGGGAGCCGCCGGGTGAGCCTAGAACAAGGAATGTCTTATTGTCTTTTGTGACAAGTGTCGGGCTCATTGAGGATAGTGGGCGCTTACCGGGGGCAATAGAGTTAGTCGCGCCTTGAACGAGACCATAAAGATTCTTTTCACCAATTTTAGTGGTGAAATCGTCCATCTCATCATTGAGGAAGAAACCTGTTCCGGGGGCGATGACGACAGCACCAAAAAGTCCATTGATAGTATAGGTAGTTGAAACTGCATTACCTTCTTTATCGACAATGGAGTAGTGTGTGGTTTCTGGTTTCTCGTGGGGTCCAATACCCGGCTGAACATTCTCCGATAATGTTGCTTTACCTGGCTCTATTTTTTTACGTAGAGATTCAGCATAGTGTTTACTCAGTAAGCGATCGATTGGATTTTTAACAAATTCTGGATCACCAAGGTAAGTATTTCTGTCCATGTAGGCATGGCGCATGGCTTCTGTCAATGTGTGAATATAGTTAGCCGAGTTGAATCCCATTTCTTTGAGGTTATAACCTTCCAAAATATTCAGAATTTCACACATGGTTACTCCGCCTGAACTCGGTGGCGGGGAAGAGATAAATTTATAACCGCGATAGTGACAGGTAACGGGGGGTGTTTCTGAAATTTTATAATTGGCAAAATCGGCTTCGGTAATAATGCCGCCGGATTTTTTAGCGGCTTCGGCGACCAGTTTAGGAATATTTCCGTGATAAAAAGCTTCTTGCCCTTTTTTAGCAATTAACTCTAACGTATTTGCCAGATCGGTTTGTATTAATCTATCTCCCGGTTGATAAGGAGAGCCATCTTTGCGTAGGAAGATACGAGCTGCTTCTGGATCTTTGCGGAAACGTTTGATTGTGGTGTCCAGAATATCGGTATCTGCACGGGTCAGTATAAAGCCTTCTCGTGCCAGCTTAATTGCAGGTGCCATGACTTGTTCACGGCTCAATTTGCCATATTTTTTTAGGGTGCTGTCTAACCCCATCACGGTTCCGGGCACACCGGCTGCGCGGTAGCCATATAAACTGGCTCCTTTAATAACATTACCTTCTTTATCTAGATACATATCGGCACTTGCTGCACTTGGCGCGGTTTCGCGGAAGTTAATGAAAGTATCGGTACCATCGGCTAAATGAATTGTCATAAAGCCACCACCACCGATATTGCCACAACATGGATTGACAACGGCTTGGGCATAGCCAACAGCAACCGCTGCATCAACCGCATTTCCACCCATTTTGAGGATATCCACACCAACTTGTGAAGCAAGATGTTGGGCTGAAACGACCATACCATTTTTGGCTTCAACAGCCGGTTCCGAAGCGGCATAAAGGTGGGATGAGACGAGCAGGGATATTATTGCCAGCGGTGTTTTCCATGTTTTCAACATATTGTAAGCTCCTGTCTTTTGGCGAGGTTATTTTTGTCGGTGTAATGACTTATTTTATTTACACGGATTTTAATGTTAAACAATTGTAAATTTAATTGTAAGTGGTGATAGTTATCGGGGATAGGGGGTTTTTGTGCGCAAGGTGGCAAAACGAGGAATTTCAGTGAAAAAAAACCAGCCGGAATAACCGGCTGGTCTAATTATGGGTAATATCTAAGGTTATAGTTTAGCAGCGTTTTGAGATAGGTATTTAGCTACGCCATCTGGAGAAGCACTCATGCCTTCTTTACCTTTTTCCCACTGCGCAGGGCAGACATCGCCGTGCTCTTCATGGAATTGTAGTGCGTCAACCATACGCAGCATTTCGTCAATGTTACGGCCCAGAGGCAGATCGTTAACGACTTGATGACGAACTACGCCGTTTTTGTCGATCAGGAAAGAGCCGCGCAAAGCAACACCCGCTTCTGGGTGCTCAATGCCGTAGGATTTTTGAATCTCGCGTTTAGTATCAGCAACCATTGCATATTTAACTTCGCCAATACCACCTTGATCGACAGGAGTTTTACGCCATGCGTTGTGGACGAATTCAGAATCAAAAGAAACACCTATAACTTCAACACCGCGCTTTTTGAACTCTTCGTAGCGGTGGTCAAATGCGATCAGCTCAGAAGGGCATACGAAAGTAAAGTCCATTGGCCAGAAAAAGATAACGGCAGGTTTACCGTTCAGGTGTTTTTTCAGGTTGAAATTCCCAACGATTTCGCCGTTGCCGAGGACCGCTGCTGCTGTAAAGTCAGGCGCTTGACGAGTTACCAGAACCATGAGTTACTCCTGTAGTTTTACGAGGTTTATGTAAAAATTGGATATAGAATAAAGAATTAGCGTACACCAATAAAGGATAAAATACTAATCTTTGCAATAGATTTTACCTATTAATACTTTATTTTTATTTTCTTTACCTTAATAAGATAGAGGATTTTTGCAAGGGCTTGGTCGAATTCAAGCTAAGAGACTATTTCATTCTTACCTGCGTGTGCCAGTTTCTGTGTCCATCCGTGTTCATCATTATTCTCCAGCATAGACTGGCAATAATGGTTATTGGGATAAAAACTTACCGAAATAAATTAACTAATCATGTTACTTAAATATTTATAAAATTTACATTATTAACTGTTTTAATCAAGAATTTACATTTACTTAAACTGTCAACTTTGATATTTATTGAGAATAAATATAAATTTGTATTAACTTTCTAACGTAAAAAACAGAGGAAGAAATGAGAAGTCCTAAAGACACCAATAGGGAAAGACTTTTACAAATAAAACATGATGTAAATGAGTTGACGCGAGAAAATCCACATTTTTCCCTTCTGATTTCTCCTGTTTCGTGCAATATCTGGTCCATACCTATCCCCCCAAACAGCTTTTTGAAGTGCTGTTAAATCATTTGTGCAAGTTCACCGCCTGAACAATGAACTTATTCAGGATTGTAACCAGTGAAAATATTCTCAGCCTTTGGTTGTATGAACTTTTTTGAATAATTGAGAGTAGCCGCAGTGTATCCATGACATCCTTAGATTAACGACAAAGGAAATATTATGACCACTGACATTCAGGAACAATTTGACAAATTAATAGAAAAAGCTTACGAGCTGTTCCCGCAGAATCTTGAGGTAGACAACTATATTCAGCCCTGTGACTGCGACATTAAACCGATTTACCCGGTTCGCTATGCTTATGTGAACTTTTTCGGCAAAGAACTGGAAAAACCAGCAGCGCCCCCGGATATCCACACTCTGATGTTCTCCTCATCACTCCAACAAACCAAAGGCTATGCCGCCCGCCTCCTGCGTCCCGGCTGGATATACATTAAGGAAGAAGACCCGCTTACCGCTCGCGGCAGCAAGGCCCGGGGCTATCTGCACATCTTTAAATACTGCGTGTCAGAGAAAGAGGTTAACGGCAAAAAACAGCGGGTAGAAAAATTTAAAAAATATATGTTCCTCAACCGCAGAGATGCCAGTGAAGGGCTTATCCCTGAGCCGGGCATTCGGGGCGAAGGTCATCCATTCCTGTTTGTCGCCAAAGATGTCATCAATATCAGTATCGCCTACAGTGAACACCCGTGGCACTCCTCAGTACTGGCTAAGATTGACAACAGTCTTGAACTGCGGCAGAAAACCATGCAGTTCATCAATCTCGAACAGAAACAATCCCCCTTTGCGGTTAACGCCTCAGACAAATATTTTCGAAAACTGATTGTCGATTACAAAATCCGGCAGGAGCAGTTTGCCAACATCAAGGCCATCATTGAAAAAGACATCAATGAACTGGATTTGGCTGACGTCAGTATTGATACGCTGACCACTCAGGACAGCTATGAGATGGACGCCGATAAAATTATCCGGGAAATCAACAGTTATCTGCACCTGAATGAACAGGCGCGGATTGTAATTCTGCATGACCCGGTAGGCCGTCAGCGGGATATTGTGGAAGCCTACTCTATCCTGAATTTGTGGCAACAGAGCTATAACGCCTCCAATATTTACCCACTGACCATCGGTTTCTATGTCGAAAAGCTCAAAGCCACCAAAAACCCGGAGCTAAAAAAGAAAATAGATGACAGTATTGATTCTGACGCCTGGGAAAATGACTGGCCGAAACTGAAAAAAGTCACCGAAGATTTTGAAGCGCGTCAGGCGATGTTTATGAAACTGTTTGAAGCCTTTGCGGATAACCCGGACCTCAGTTATCAAGTCGGCGGGCTGCAAAATTACTTTCACTACTTCTTTTCACTGCAAGATGAAAAAGAGACGCTGGAAGAAGAGGACGCGCTGGAGTTCCGGTTTTTCAGTGAAATCCTCTCCGGTCTGCTCGGCAACCTGCAATCATCCTTGCCCGGCCAGCAGGTTTTGGCAAAGCTGGCGGCCAAAGAGTCAGACGGCAACGGGGATGGCAACTTCTGGCGCACCATTACCAGTGGGGTTATCGCTGTGCTGAATAACGACAAAGTAAAATCACCGCTCCTGAAGGGCCCGTTTATTAGTGGAGTCGATAATATTCTGTTAGGTATGGGGACCTTTCTGGCTGACCCGGCGGTGCGTCAACAGGCTATCGGGGAACGGATAATTAACTGGAGTAAACGTCTGGAATCACTCGGCACTAAACCGGTAATAACTCTGCCGGAAGTCAAGACCAGTGTGGACTCGCCGGTTCAACTTTTTACCTTAGAAGGGGCTGGTAAACCCTCTATTGGTTTACTGTTTGATTCTTCATTGACCGGTGTCAGCCTGTTTCTGAATGCCTTCACCCTGGCCGATGTGGTTATGCAGACAGAATATGCCCGCAACAACCCGTTACAACCCGGACCTACCTATATGAATCTGATGCGCTTTAGTACCGCGGTAATTGGTATGAGTGCCGATTTGACTTCTATTGGTTCGCCGCTGGCTCTGTCATGACAGCAGGATTGCTAGCATGGCTGGCTGCGGGAATCAGTTTGCTTGTCGGTGGCAGTATTGGACAGGCCAGCAGTGCCTGGTCAGATTTGGAGAAGGTACTGAATAACTGTTTTTGGGGAGCGGGAAATAAATATGCTTTTTGGCCAGTGGATGAACGACCAACTATCTTAAAGCAATTACAAGATGCTAGAGAAATGAGCGATACCATTAAGAATGCTTTTCTTATCGAAAACCAGGAATTTTTAAATCTGTTTATTCAGCCACAACTAAAGATACATAGAGAATATAGAAAAACCACCTATAGATTTACTTTACCTGCTTTCCAAATGGGTGTTTCAGAAATATACGGACTATTCGTTAAAGAAAACGAAATATACTATCTTGGTGCACAAGTTATCACTATCACCATTAACCATCGCCAGTATACGCGGGACACTTTTCGTGATGCCACATTTGAGGCTGCACGAAAACAGGCAAAACTGATTTTGAATGGAAATACAGCCACACTAGGCTGTGTCCCGCAATAGATTGAGATAGAATAATCCCCTGGCTCTGACTTTCGGAAAAAACCTGTTATGGCTCGTTACGACCTTCCTGATGAAGCATGGGAGTTACTGCTCCCCTTATTGCCC
>NZ_CAWNWY010000026.1:0-77497 GCF_963878365.1 Photorhabdus sp. HUG-39
GAGAGCGTTTCTGGCGGGAAAGTCTGGAGAGGGGGGGATCTTAACATGGTGGCAAGCTCCGTTGAGTGAACGGAACTTAATTAAAACAAAATGCCGGATAAAAAACCAGCACTTTGTCAATAATCTGAATGGGAGGTTTTTTACCTCCCATTCATTGGTATCGGAATTACACCGCAGTTTGGAAAATCACATCATCCGCTTTTTCAGTGTATTGGTTCAGTTGATCAAAATTGAGATAACGGTAAGTATCTTCCGCAGTCTCATCAACTTTATCCATAAATTGCTGGTACTCTTCCGGTGTAGGTAGGCGTCCCAACAAAGAAGCCACAGCCGCCAGTTCAGCCGATGCCAGGTAAACATTCGCCCCCGTCCCCAGACGATTCGGGAAGTTACGAGTCGAAGTGGAGACCACGGTTACACCGTCAGCAACGCGTGCTTGGTTACCCATACACAAGGAACAGCCAGGAATTTCAACCCGCGCCCCACTCTTACCAAAGATGCTGTAATAACCTTCCTCCGTGAGTTGAGCTGCATCCATTTTCGTTGGTGGAGCAACCCACAAACGAGTGGGTAATTGACCTTTATGTTGATCCAATAATTTACCGGCTGCACGGAAATGACCAATGTTAGTCATACAAGAACCGATAAAAACCTCATCGATTTTACTGTTAGCCACATCAGACAGTAAACGGGCATCATCTGGATCATTCGGTGCGCATAGAATAGGCTCTTTAATTTCAGCCAGATCGATTTCGATAACCGCGGCATATTCTGCATCAGCATCAGCTTCCAACAATTGAGGATCTTTCAGCCAATTCTCCATGCCCGTTACACGACGTTCTAAAGTACGGCGATCACCATAACCTTCAGCAATCATCCATTTCAGCAATACAATATTGGATTGCAGATATTCAATAATCGGTGCTTTATCCAATTTAATGGTACAGCCCGCCGCAGAGCGCTCCGCAGACGCATCCGCCAATTCAAATGCCTGCTCGACTTTCAGATCTGGCAAACCTTCAATTTCGAGGATACGGCCAGAGAAGATGTTTTTCTTACCTTTCTTTTCAACCGTCAGAAGCCCTTGCTGAATCGCATAGTAAGGAATCGCATGAACCAAATCACGCAAAGTAATACCAGGCTGCATCTGCCCTTTAAAACGAACCAGCACAGATTCTGGCATATCCAAAGGCATCACCCCCGTCGCAGCAGCAAACGCTACCAGACCAGAACCAGCCGGGAAGGAAATACCAATCGGGAAACGCGTATGAGAATCACCGCCCGTACCAACGGTATCAGGCAACAGCATACGGTTCAGCCATGAGTGAATAATGCCATCACCCGGACGCAGAGAAACCCCGCCACGATTCATGATGAAATCAGGTAAGGTATGGTGAGTCGTGACGTCAACTGGCTTAGGATAAGCAGCCGTATGGCAGAATGACTGCATTACCAAATCCGCAGAGAAACCCAAACACGCCAGATCTTTCAGTTCGTCACGGGTCATGGGACCAGTTGTATCCTGAGAACCAACAGAGGTCATTTTAGGTTCACAGTATTCACCAGGGCGAATACCCACCGTGCCACATGCCCGACCAACCATTTTCTGAGCCAGGGAGAAACCGCGACTACTTTCTTCAACCGCTTTCGCCTGACGGAAGACATCACTCGGTGGTAAACCAAGAGACTCACGCGCCTTACTGGTCAAACCACGGCCGATAATCAGTGGAATACGGCCCCCCGCACGCACTTCATCCAACAATACATCTGTTTTCAGTTCAAATTCAGCCAGTAACTCATTGGTTTCGTGGTGACGTACTTCCCCTTTATAGGGGTAGATATCAATTACCTCCCCCATATTTAATTTGTTCACGTCCAGCTCAATTGGCAGCGCACCGGCATCTTCCATCGTATTGAAGAAGATTGGCGCAATTTTACCGCCCAGAACAACACCACCACCACGTTTGTTTGGCACAAATGGAATATCATCGCCCATAAACCATAACACTGAATTAGTGGCCGATTTGCGGGAAGAACCTGTACCAACCACATCACCGACATAAGCCAGCGGATAGCCTTTCTTATTCAGCTCTTCAATCTGTTTGATTGGGCCAATAACACCAGCTTGATCCGGGACAATCCCTTCGCGAGCATTTTTCAACATTGCCAGAGCATGCAGAGGAATATCAGGGCGTGACCATGCATCCTGCGCAGGAGATAAGTCGTCAGTGTTTGTTTCACCCGTCACTTTAAATACTGTGACTGTAATTTTTTCTGCCAATTCAGGGCGTTCCAGATACCACTGCGCATCAGCCCAAGATTGCATAATTTGTTTGGCTTGTGGATTACCTGCTTTTGCTTTTTCTTCTACATCATAGAAGTTGTCAAACATCAACAAAGTATGAGAGAGCGCTTTAGCTGCAATTGGGGCCAGTTTTTCATTATCCAGAGCATCAATCAAAGGATGAATATTATAACCACCTTGCATCGTTCCAAGCAGTTCAACCGCCTTTTCTGGCGCGATTAGCGGTGAAATGGTTTCATCTTTCGCAATGGCGGCAAGAAAACCGGCTTTTACATAGGCCGCTTCATCAACGCCAGGGGGAATACGGTTAATCAGCAGATCTAACAGGAAATCTTCTTCACCTTTTGGTGGGCTCTTCAGTAACTCAACCAGCGCCGCCGCTTGTGTCGCGTCCAATGGTTTAGGGACAACACCTTGGGCTGCACGCTCGGTTACGTGCTTGCGGTATTCTTCTAGCACGACTTTCTCCTCGCTCTCATTGTCATTTTATCTACCCGGCTCTGCACCCGCCTTAGAACCTGCCTCACCAGACTATCGTCTTTGCGCAACAATATGTGTTTTCGCAACAAATAGCCCCTCCAGGGACAGGTTGTTAGTTATGGTTCCGGGTGCCAGGTCAGAGGATTGCCGACATAACTTAACAAGTGCAAATCAAGTTATGCCCAGCTTCGGGCGCTCAGCATACCAAAATTTGAATGCGATGTTAATTCGTTCACATAAAAGTAACATTAACTGATAGTAATATTCTGAATTAACAGCAGACAAAACTATTAAAACAGATTATTCCGCTGATTTTTGCCAGTAGCACCCACAAAAGCCATACTTTTTATACTGTACTTTTCCAAACAGGTCATACTAGATAAAAAAACGGCTTTCAATAAATGAAAGCCGCTTCGGTGAATTACATTAATCGATTTAAGAAATTACTTCTTTTTCTTTGCCTTCGCATTCGGCAAATCAGTAATACTGCCTTCAAAGACTTCAGCAGCCAGACCTACCGATTCATGCAATGTTGGGTGAGCATGGATGGTCAATGCGATATCTTCCGCATCACAACCCATTTCAATTGCCAGACCGATTTCACCCAACAATTCACCACCGTTAGTACCCACAATAGCACCACCGATAATACGATTACTTTCTTTATCGAAAATCAGTTTGGTCATACCATCAGCACAATCAGAAGCAATTGCGCGGCCAGAAGCTGCCCATGGGAAAGTAGCCGTTTCATAGCTAATGCCTTTCTCTTTCGCTTCTTTCTCAGTCAGGCCAACCCATGCAACTTCGGGTTCAGTGTAAGCAATGGATGGAATCACTTTTGGATCAAAGTAGTGTTTCTTACCAGAAATAACTTCCGCCGCAACGTGACCTTCATGAACACCTTTATGCGCCAACATAGGCTGACCAACGATGTCACCAATAGCAAAGATGTGCGGTACATTGGTGCGCATTTGCTTATCAACGTGGATAAAGCCGCGGTCGTCAACGTCGACACCCGCTTTACCTGCATCCAGCATTTTACCGTTAGGTACACGACCGATAGCAACCAGAACCGCGTCATAACGCTGTGGTTCTGTCGGTGCGTTTTTGCCTTCCATCGTGACGTAGATACCATCTTCTTTGGCTTCTACTACGGTAACTTTGGTTTCCAGCATCAGATTGAATTGTTTGCTGATACGTTTGGTAAAGACTTTCACCACATCTTTATCAGCCGCAGGAATAACCTGATCCAACATTTCAACAACATCAATCTGAGAACCCAGAGCGTGGTAAACGGTTCCCATTTCCAGACCGATAATACCACCGCCCATGACCAACAAGCGGCCAGGAACTGTTGTCAGCGCCAAAGCATCTGTAGAATCCCAAACGCGCGGGTCATCATGAGGAATAAATGGCAGTTGGATAGGACGGGAGCCCGCGGCAATAATGGCGTTATCAAAATTAATCGTTGTTGCGCCACCTTCACCTTCACCTTCACCTTCAACAACCAGCGTGTTCGCCCCTGTAAACTTACCAACACCATTAACCACTTTAACTTTACGGCCTTTAGCCATACCAGCCAAACCACCGGTTAGCTGATTAATAACTTTTTCTTTCCAAACACGGACTTTTTCGATGTCAGTTTTGGGTTCACCAAAAACGATGCCATGATCTGCCAACGCTTTAGCTTCCTCAATCACTTTTGCTACATGCAGCAATGCTTTGGAAGGGATACAACCAACGTTAAGACAAACACCACCTAAGGTAGAGTAACGTTCCACCAGAACGGTTTCCAAACCTAAATCCGCGCAACGAAAAGCAGCAGAATACCCTGCTGGACCTGCCCCAAGTACCACTACTTGGGCTTTAATTTCAGTACTCATCATGACCTCTTAATTGTTTGTCCGGCGGGTCAGGCGCCAAAAACGATATATTCCACCGGGACCTACACACCGCGAGCAGTTTACAGAATTGTTAATAACCTGAAAAGTGCGTTAACGTGACAGAACTCGCAACAAACTCACCAGATGTAAGCTGTCTCTCTGTCACCGCAATAACAATCAGGCCGGCACATGGCCGGCCTTTGAGATTACATCACCAGACGGCGGATATCGCTCATCGCATGATTAATAAATGTGATGAAACGCGCACCATCAGCACCATCGATCACACGGTGATCGAAAGAGAGTGACAGAGGTAGCATCAGGCGTGGAACAAACTCTTTACCATTCCATACCGGCTTCATTGATGAGCGGGATACGCCCAGGATAGCCACTTCTGGTGCATTAACGATTGGCGTAAATGCTGTGCCACCGATACCACCCAGGCTTGAAATAGTGAAGCATCCCCCCTGCATATCAGATGCAGTCAGTTTGCCTGCACGCGCTTTCTTAGATATCTCAGTCAGCTCGCGGGACAATTCGATGATGCCCTTCTTATTAACATCACGGAACACTGGAACCACCAGACCATTAGGTGTATCCACGGCCACACCAATGTTGATGTATTTTTTCAGCGTCAGTTTCTGACCATCTTCCGAGATAGAGCTGTTAAAGCGCGGCATCTCTTCCAGCGCTTTTGCTACCGCTTTCAGGATGAATACCAATGGCGTGATCTTCACACCAAGCTGTTTCTTCTCAGCTTCCTGATTCTGCTGCTTACGGAAGTTTTCAACTTCAGTAATATCCGTTTCGTCGAACTGTGTAACATGTGGGATCATCACCCAGTTACGGCTCAGGTTAGCGCCAGAGATTTTCTGAATACGACCCAGCTCAACTTCTTCAATTTCACCAAATTTACTGAAATCCACTTTCGGCCAAGGCAACATACCCGGCAGACCACCACCGGCTGATGCAGGAGCAGATTCTGCACGTTTAACCGCGTCTTTCACGTAAGCCTGAACATCTTCACGCAGAACACGGCCTTTACGCCCTGTACCTTTCACTTTAGCCAGGTTAACGCCGAATTCACGCGCCAGACGACGGATCACCGGCGTTGCATGAACATAAGCACTATTTTCAGCGAAATCATTTTTATCTTCTTCCGCGAAGCTTCTGCTAGCAATAACCGGTGCTGCCGCTTTCTCTGGTTCAGCCGCTGGCGCAGAGGCAGCCGGAGCAGCAGGCGCTGCACCCGCAACTTCAAAGACCATAATCATAGAATCGGTTTTCACTTTATCACCGACCTTGATTTGAATTTCTTTAACGATACCTGCGAATGGCGCGGGGACTTCCATAGAGGCTTTATCGCCTTCTACGGTGATCAGCGATTGTTCAGCTTCCACCGCATCGCCAACTTTCACCATCACTTCGGTAACTTCGACTTCATCGCCGCCGATATCCGGTACATGAACATTCATAGCCGCAGAAGCTGCTGGTTCTGGCTCTGCCATACGCGAAGACAATGTTATCGCTGCTGGCTCTTCCGCTGGCGCAGCTGCTACAGCACCTTCCGCGGAATCAAAAATCATAATCAGTTTGTCGGTTTCAACTTTATCGCCAACCGCAATGATGATCTCTTTAACAACACCCGCCTGAGGGGATGGAACTTCCATAGAAGCCTTATCACCTTCCACGGTGATCAGCGATTGTTCAGCTTCCACTGTATCGCCAACTTTCACCATGATTTCGGTGACTTCAACTTCATCCGCACCGATATCCGGTACCTTAATTTCGATAGCCATTGATTCTTTACCTCTTATGCCAGACGCGGGTTAACTTTTTCTGGGTTAATGTTGTATTTTTTGATTGCTTCTTCCACAACACTCACATCGATTTCGCCGCGCTTAGCCAATTCACCCAAAGCAGCAACCACCACGTAAGAAGCATCAACTTCAAAATGATGACGCAGGTTTTCACGGCTATCGGAACGACCGAAACCGTCAGTACCCAATACGCGGAATTCGCTTGCAGGGATGAAGTTACGAATTTGTTCTGCGAACAGCTTCATATAGTCAGTAGAAGCCACTGCCGGTGCTTCATTCATGATCTGAGCAACATAAGGTACACGTGGCGTTTCTGTTGGATGCAACATGTTCCAACGTTCACAATCCTGACCATCACGAGCCAGCTCAGTGAATGAAGTCACGCTGTACACATCAGAACCCACACCATAATCGTTAGCCAGAATCTGCGCTGCTTCACGCACATGACGCAGAATAGAACCTGAACCTAATAGCTGAACTTTACCTTTGCTACCTTCCAAGCTTTCCAGCTTGTAGATACCTTTACGGATACCTTCTTCCGCGCCTTGTGGCATCGCCGGCATGTGGTAGTTTTCGTTCAACGTGGTGATGTAGTAGTAAATATTCTCTTGTTTCTCACCATACATACGCTCCAAACCATCATGCATAATCACAGCAACTTCATAAGCAAATGCCGGATCATAAGAGATGCAGTTAGGGATAGTCAGAGACTGAATATGGCTGTGACCATCTTCGTGTTGCAGACCTTCGCCATTCAGGGTTGTACGACCAGAAGTACCACCAATCAGGAAGCCACGAGCCTGTTGGTCGCCAGCTGCCCAGCACAGGTCGCCAATACGTTGGAACCCGAACATAGAGTAGTAGATGTAGAACGGAATCATTGGCAGGTTATTGGTGCTATAAGACGTTGCTGCCGCCAGCCATGATGAACCGGCACCCAGTTCATTGATGCCTTCTTGTAGAATCTGACCTTTGGCGTCTTCTTTATAGTAAGCAACCTGCTCACGGTCCTGCGGAGTATATTGCTGGCCATTAGGGCTGTAGATACCGATTTGACGGAACAGACCTTCCATACCAAAAGTACGCGCTTCATCGGCAATGATTGGAACCAGACGATCTTTGATTGATTTGTTTTTCAACATCACGTTCAAAGCACGAACGAAAGCAATAGTGGTAGAAATTTCTTTGTTTTGTTCTTCCAGCAACGCACCAAAATCTTCCAGCGTTGGCAGTTCCAGTTTCTCTTCAAAATGAGTACGACGGCTTGGCAAATAGCCACCAAGCGCTGCACGACGCTCATGCAGGTATTTGTATTCTTCAGAATCTTTATCGAAAGTTACATATGGCAGGTTTTCGATTTGCTCATCAGCAACAGGGACATTGAAACGATCACGGAAATGGCGAACGCCTTCCATATTCATCTTCTTAACCTGATGAGCGATATTTTTACCTTCCGCCGTATCACCCATACCGTAACCTTTGATAGTCTGAGCCAGGATAACCGTTGGTTTGCCGGTAGTTTCCTGCGCTTTTTTCAAAGCAGCAAAGACTTTCTTAGGATCATGACCACCACGGTTCAACGCCCAAATCTGGTCATCGGTCATATCTTTGACTAATTCAGCGGTCTCTGGGTAACGACCAAAGAAATGCTGACGCACATAAGCGCCATCTTTGGATTTGAACGTCTGGTAATCACCGTCCAGCGTTTCGTTCATCAGTTGGAGCAATTTACCGCTGGTATCTTTACGCAACAGTTCATCCCAACGATCGCCCCAAAGCACTTTAATAACCTGCCAACCTGCGCCATCAAAAATGCCTTCCAGCTCATTAACGATTTTGCCATTACCCGTAACTGGACCATCCAGACGTTGCAGGTTACAGTTGATAACAAATACCAGGTTATCCAGTTTTTCACGGGTGGCGATAGTGATCGCCCCTTTGGATTCTGGCTCATCCATTTCACCGTCGCCCAAGAAGGCATAAACGGTCTGCTTGGAGGTATCTTTCAGACCACGGTGTTCCAGATATTTCAGGAATTTAGCCTGATAAATCGCACCGATTGGCCCCAATCCCATTGAAACGGTTGGGAACTGCCAGAATTCAGGCATCAATTTTGGATGCGGATAAGAAGAGAGACCGTTGCCATGAATTTCCTGACGGAAATTATTCATCTGCCCTTCAGTTAAACGACCTTCAAGGAAAGCACGAGCGTAGACGCCTGGAGAGATGTGGCCTTGGAAATAAACCAAGTCACCGCCGTCATTTTCATTACGGGCACGGAAGAAATGGTTGAAACAAACTTCATACATGGTTGCTGAAGACTGGAATGAAGCCATGTGACCACCCAATTCCAGATCTTTTTTGGATGCCCGCAACACGGTCATCACAGCATTCCAACGAATAGCAGAGCGAATACGGCGCTCCAAATCCAGATTGCCAGGGTAAGCAGGCTCATCCTCAACAGCAATGGTATTGATATAATCGCGGTTAGCAGCACCGGCTGCAACATTCACGCCACCTTTACGTGCTTCGTTCAGTACCTGATCAATCAAGAACTGGGCACGATCAACACCCTCTTCACGGATGACCGATTCGATCGCCTGTAACCAGTCGCGAGTTTCGATCGGATCCACGTCATTTTTCAAAATGTCTGACATGGTGTATTCCTTATCTGTTATCTGTTTCTAATGATTGTTTTGGAGCCTACCTTCCCGTCATACCCTTTGACGTTCAGCCGGTCATGACTGGAAGATAGGCCCTCACTGTTGTTGCCGCTAGCGCCCTCAGTAAAGGGACTCAACTTAGCTGTGCAGACGCAGCAAACTACAAGATCTACACAGCTAATTTTATTCCTGATGTTGTTGAAGACGTCGTAATGATCGCTCACGGCGAGTGTGCTCGCGGCTGAGATCCAATAAGACATCTTCAATAAAAGCTAAATGGCGATGAGATGCCTCACGGGCTTTCTCTGGTTGCCTCGCCATTATTGCTTCAAAAATCTTCGCCCGATGATCGCTGACAGCCGTCAGCATTTCCCGGCGGGTATACAAAAACTCAAAATTCTGCCGGATATTTTGTTCCAGCATAGGCGCCATACAACGTAATAAATGAAGGAGAACCACATTATGCGCGGCTTCGGCAACGACAAGCTGATATTGCAAAACAGCTTCGGATTCAGCATTGACATCACCACTTTCCTGAGCTTGTTGAATAACAAGGTGATATTGCCGAATACGCTCAAAATCTTCGTCAGTTCCACGCAGTGCCGCGTAATAGGCAGCAACACCTTCCAAAGCATGGCGGGTTTCAAGGAGGTCAAATTGAGATTCTGGGTGACCAGCCAGTAACTGTGCCAGCGGATCACTGAAACTTTGCCAAAGGTTACTCTGAACAAACGTTCCCCCACCCTGACGGCGAAAAAGAAAACCTTTAGCTTCTAACCGTTGAATGGCTTCGCGCAGTGAAGGACGTGACACATCAAACTGTTTCGCCAACTCACGTTCAGGCGGCAACTTCTCCCCTGGACGCACGGATCCTTCCAGGATGAGATGCTCAAGACGCTGCTCTATGACATCTGATAGTTTTGGTTGGCGGATTTTACTATAAGCCATATTTATTATAAGTCAGTTAGAACCTATCTCATGAGGCTATTTTGTTTGTTGTTTCGGTCTTTACCGAAGTCAATTGGTAATACCAATTTAAACCACCGGGCCATAAAAGTAACAAAGTATTCACCAACTGTCTATAAAGACCTTTTGCTAAATCAGAAAAACCTGCAAATTTTAACAATTTTTTTTAAAAATTAGTAAAAGCTGATAACCAGTAGGTTAATAAACATCCTAAGATAATATTTTAACCAACCTTTTTAAACATACAAATGGGCATATTGAATCGTTACAGCAATAAAATAGTTGAATCTTTATTAAAAAGATATAGCTACCAAATCATCACCTGTTGATTTTAAATACAAATGCATACCATCAGGTTATAAATGTAGCTCAAATCAATAAAACCGAGAGGTTAAAACCAACGATTAGAAAGGAATAATGACAAAATGTGAGGAACCACCAGCAACAGCTCCACATAACTCCTGCTGATGGAAAAAATGAACTATACCCTATGGATTTCAAGATGCATCGCGACGGCAAAGGAGTGAATCCCCGGTCACATAGCGAACTATGTGACCGGGGTGAGCGAGTGCAGCCAACAAAGAGGCAACTTGAAAGATGACGGGTATATATTAAAACCAATAGCGCGTCACTTCATTCCATCCTTTTTTATACATACAGGATGAAATTATCCAACGTCTTGACGATTCATTTTTATCCCAACGCTTAACTTCAGTTTTCGGCACAGTAATGTAATGATTACAGGATTTATCTTCGTCCTTGTCTTTATCTTTACAGGAAAAACGTTTTGTCTCGAAAGAATGAATAACTTCGCTGGTCCAGTCTGATGGTAATTGAGAATAACCCAATGCTTTACATTCAGCATAATCCCTATCTCTTTCATACTGAGTTGCGCCTGGTTTTTCCCACGATGTACACCCCGCCAATACAGTAAATAAGGTAAATAAAAGGATAACAGCTATTTTTCTTATAAAATTCATATAACAATACCTTAATTAAAAATAAAGAAATAACCAAAGAAATTAAATTAGAATTTAAAAGTCCCCCCAATACGGTAACTCTTATCTTCAAAAGATGGCTGTCCACCAGACTGTATAATTTGTCTATCTTGGTTTGAGATATCTCTGTAAATATCAGGAATAGAATGTATATTATCTACTTTAACTTCACTGCCTGAAACTATATCCGTGACATTACATTCAAAATAACCACAGGTTGAAATATAGCTATCAGTAAGCCGTGGCATGGAACATCCCGTAACTACAAATATTGATAATAAAGCAATGAGAAATTTATTCATTCTTAATATCCTTAACTTGCTGTATATTTTATAAAAATTTAACTTAAATGAAAAACCATATAAAAAGAGAGATCATTTCTTATGATCGAGTAAATAATATCTACATATGCATTTTATCTTTCTGGCATTCCACGGAATATCAGAACAATATCCCTCCAGAGAGAAATATATATTCTTATCGCTAGGAAAAACCTGCTTTATTGGTGAACCATTAACACCAAAGAGTAACAGGCTAGATAAAAAACATGAAATAATTAATATTTTCATGTATTTAAAACTGGCTAATGAATATAAAGTTCTATCTTATAAGATACCAAAAGACATACAATGACTTTATTTTTTATATTAACGGCTATCCTCTCCATCTTCCACATATTCCAATATATCTCCAGGTTGACACTGCAAATGCCTACAAATTTTTTCCAGCGTCTCGATACGAATACCTTTTATTTTGCCATTTTTCAGTAATGATAAATTTTGCTCAGTAATACCAATAATGGCAGCTAATTCTTTAGACTTTACTTTCCTTTTCGCTAAGATCACATCCAACCTTATTATAATACTCATGATGATTCTCAGATAAAATAACGTTGCTCATCGCTTATCTTCTTAGATTCACGCATAATTAAGCTAAATATCAGAAGGAATACACCAAACATAATAATAAACAGAGATTCTGAATTAACTCCAAACGAAAAACTAAATACCCGTTGCCCTTGCACTAAATCCACAGATAACGCCATCCCCTGTAACATATTAATCACAGGGTAGAGAAGTTGCTCTAGAATCATCAGGAAACCAATAATAAATGAAGCGGAAATATTACGGTTACTCCATATTTCACCTTTAGCAAACCGGAAAAACAGAATGCCAATTAATATATAAGATGACGTTGATATAATCCGAGGTATCGTATCCAGCGAGATATAAAGCACCTGACTTAATAAAGATTGCTTAAATCCTTTTGCAGTCAATGCCGGCATAAGATCACTATACGCCTGAAGAACAGCCTGGCGAGTGGCATCATGCCATAACGACCAAGACGCAATATGGAACCCAATATCACCAATTACCATAATGGAAGCAATAATAATAGCCAGAAAGCTGAGTAGCTTGATTCTGGGATTAGTTACAAACTCCTGTTTATCACACATCTTGTGTCATTCCATATACATGTTTAACTAAACTGTCGCTAAAGTACTTTAAAAGTTATCGTATGACAATAATTTTTTATCACTAAATAGACAGACCACCCTTCAAAGTCATCGATAAATCATAGCGATAATCATTGAAAACTATCATTAATTTATTGATAGAAAAAGAAAAAAGTCATCATTTACCTGAAGCAGTGAACAGTAAGCAGTATATGTTACTTGGTCACTGTTTTATCACCCCGCCATCACATGGTTTACCGCGATAGTTTGTTGTGAAGATTGTATGACAAACACAGAACGGTTTACTCCGGGTGCCTTTCAAAGCTCAATATGTCTACACAATGCCGTGTCAATTTCAATACAGAGTGAATCGAAGATAATGGCTCAAAACGAACCTGATATCAGGTTTTAACCAATCCCCTCAACACTGAAAATCAATAAGAATAATTAATGAAAATTAATAAGAATAATTAATGTAATGCTTTTGCGATGCTGGAGATTCGTGTTTCTGCGCAAGGGTAAGAAGGTGTAAGAACGAGGAAAAACCTTACTCAAAGTAGTGGTGTGGCTTTCAATGACATCAGTTTCTGATATGGGACATAAAACCGAACATTTAGAGTTATTTTGTTCGGTTATCTTCAACCGCCGGGGCAGTATACGGAAAATTTCATCACTTAAAAGAGATTTTTTGTATTTTTTTGTAAAAAATTACTCAATTTTTTGATTTCAAAAAGAAATTATTTCTTTCGTTATGGATATTGCGCCCATTTAAAGCTCATTTTTTAATCAACTTAATATTCATTTTCTTATGCAAAAGGCTGAAACTCTGAAACCAAATGGTATAAGCCAGAAGTGATTTCATAAGGTGAATATTTATATTCATATATTTCATTAAGTTAATAACTGAACAAAATAACTCTAAATGACCAGTAAACGCACCGCCTTGGCGGTCCGATTGTTTAATCTGTCATGGTGTTGTTTTAGGCAAAATGTACTCAGCAGATGTAGATAAGGAATAGATGAAATGAAAAAGCAAATTTTGAAGACTTGTGTGGCAGCAGCACTGTGCCTGGGGGGGATGTCGCAGGCTATGGCAGCTAATGTTGGTGATGGTGCAGGTAATACCCTGACAGTAAACTCTCAAGTGAGCGCAGGGACTTGTGAGTTTGACACAATGTCTCCGGTCAATCTTACGGCTCTGACATCAGCCTTGAGTAGTGCTGCTAATAAGGAAGTAGTAGGTGAGAAAGATGTCCAGATTAAAGTGAAAGGCTGCCCTGGTAATCAAAAATGGAAGAGCGATAGCGCCATTAAACAAGTTAGTTTGACAGTTAGCGGTACAGCACAAGGAAACGACTACTTTCAGCTTAAAGAGGGTAGTACTGCAATCACTGATTATGCGGTTAGCCTGAAGGCTGATAGTGCAGAAGTGAAACCAAACACAGTAATTGACCTAAAAAATAACGGTGCGCTAGCTGATGCTGCTGATAATGCCATCACGCTTAAGGCAGGGCTGGTTAAGCTTGGTACAGGTGTGGTAGCCGCAAAAAGCTCCTCTGCGACCCTGACTGTAGCAATAGCCTATCAATAATCAACGCCGTTAGGCACTAGGAACACATAGCAGTGGAATTGGACAAGGAGGTCCAATTCTTACTTACGCAATACCAAAACAGACACATTCAGGTGACTCAGTGAAAAAATTCATGACAGCAATGATGGTGGCCAGTTTATTAGGCGGCACGGTCACCGCCGCGCAGGCTGGAGGGGTAAGTATTGATGCCACCCGCATTATCTACCCAGCGGACCGTCACGCCGCCACCGCTTCACTGCGCAACAGCAGTAAAGAAACCGTCTATTTAATGCAAGTAGCGGTCAATACCGCTCCTGAGCAGAAGAAGGCCGCTCCGTTTGTAATAACACCGCCCCTGTTTCGTATGGAGCCCGGCAGCCAGAATCAGGTCCGTATCATCAAAACTGGTCAGGCCCTGCCGACCGACCGTGAATCCCTGTTCTGGTTTACTGCGAAGGCCATCCCATTAAGTACTGAATCCGAGAAACATTCCCGCCAGAGTGTCTCCGGCGGAATACAGTTTGCTCTGGCCCACACAATTAAATTGATGTATCGCCCGTCAGGGCTGCCAGTTGCACCGGAGAAAGGATTTGGTTCACTGCGCTTCAAACCGACAGCCGAGGGGATAACGGTCACGAATCCGTCACCCTATTACATCACCTTCGCCTCCTTAAAAGTGGGCGGCCAAGAGCTGATGACGCAGAAACAGAAAGAGAGCATGGTCTCACCGTTCTCTGCCTTGTTTTTCCCCCTCAAAGGCGTGAATTACCCGGCCAAAGTGAGCTGGACAGTGATTAATGACCTCGGTGGAGGATCATCCTATCAAGGGGAGATACCGTAATGTTAAAACCGTGGACTCTTATCGGACGGACAGCACTGGCCGGTCTGCTCTGTACCATCCCCCTGCCCGGGGGAGCAAGCCCCAACACAGCAGAGCTAACGCTGGCCCTGACGCTGGAACAGCCAACCTGCGAACTCAACGTACAGACCTCCCATGTCGAGTTTTCATCCATACCGCTTAATGAAGTTAAGCGCAGTGCGGAACATATCGCAGCGGCGGACAACAAGCCTGTGACGCTGGCGTTGTCAGGTTGTGCGGGATCAGCCAGAGCGGGCCGTACCCCGGCGATTAAAATAGCCGGCCCCACGCCGGAAAATCACCCGACGTTATTTCGGGATAAATCGTCCTCTGTGGTGGAAAACGTGGGTTTTGGCCTGCGCTATCAATCACCGGAAGGCGGGCTGGGAAGCTACCTGAAAAATGGCGATTATGTGGATTTGGCATCACCGGGTAACGCCGTTAAAGACGGTCAAATTACCTTCCAGATGGATATGCGGCATGAATCCGGTACGGCGGTCCCCACCCCCGGTGAGCTGACCGCGCACATTCAATTTCAATTTGACTATCACTGAGTGTCGCTCAGGTAACAGGTTTCAGGAGGCGTTGTGGAAACAGGTCGGATGCGCACAACGCGGTACAGGCTGGCACCACTACTATTCTGTCTAGGGTTAGGCATGGCCGGCACAGAACCCTGTCAGGCAGCCGGTATCAGCCTGAATAAAACCCGGGTGATTTTTACCCAAGGGGCGCGGGCACAGACGCTGACGGTGGTTAACACCACACTTCAGACGTGGCTGGTGCAGGTAAGGATCACGGGCGATCAGGAGAAAACCGCACCGGCGTTTGTGGTGACGCCGCCGCTGTTCAGGCTGGAGGCCAACAGTCAGAACAGTTTGCGTATTTTGCCGACTTTTCATCTGCCTCCCTTTCCGGCGGATCGGGAATCGCTCGGGTATGTCCAGATGAATGCTATCCCCGCCGCCCATCCGATGGCGAATGAGCACGCTCGGGATCAGGCGTCGATGAGCGTGGGAATGCGGATTAAGTTTTTCTGGCGACCGCATGGCCTGCCGATGTTGCCGGAACAGGCGTATGGGCAGTTGCGCTTTCAGTCGCAACCCGATGGCATTAAGGCGTGCAATCCCACGCCCTATTTCCTGTCGCTGGACAGCCTCACGCTGGACGGACAGACGCTCGATCTGAATCGCTATCCCTCCATGATAGCGCCGCAGGATTGTGTGACCTATGTCGGACAGGCAGGCAAAAAAGCGGTGAGCTGGTCGATGATTAATGATTACGGCGGGGCTTCAAACCTGTTTACCGCCAACGTGGCGGGTTAAATTCGCCCTTGTTTTATCCAGAGGTGGAAAGTGAAGAGAGTCAGTAACGGGAACAGGCAAGCACACGCGGGATCAATGATTTACCCTTTCTGTTTCGCCCTGCTGCTGGGCGGCCTGTTAAAGGCGCAGGCGGCGGAGGATCCGGGGTTATCGTTCTCCCCGATGCAGTTATCGTATGTCGCTAAAGACAGCCCCGGCGGGGTGACCCTCAGTATGACCAACCATACGGCGCAGGGCTATCTGGTACAGGGATTTGTCAGCCCGATGGACCCCGATACCGGTCGCTTTGACACCCAAACCGGGCGGGTTCCCCCTTTTGTTGTCCTGCCGCCGTTAAAGCGGATTGAGGCCGGCGGGAAATTCTCGTTCCGTATTCGCCAGCTTGGCGGGCAGTTACCGCCGGATCGGGAATCGGCCTTTGTGGTCTCGTTGCGGGCTATCCCCGGCGTCGCCGTACCGGACACGCGCGTGCCTGAGCGCCAGACCGGCAAGAACTCGCAGGTGCAGGTCGCTTTACAGATGAATATCCGGCTGTTTTATCGCCCTAAAGGCGTCCCCGCCCGGGATAACGCCAAGGTGGCAAAACAGGTGAAATTTTCCCTTCAGGGGACGCAGTTGCGAGTGGAAAATCCCACACCCTATTTTCTGGCCTTTTCGGTCCTGAAAATGGGCACACAGTATGCGGATGACCACACCCGCCAGACGATGGTGCCCCCGAAAGGCATACAAACCTATTCGTTTACCGCCGGGGGACAAGGGCCACTAATCTGGCGTTTTCCCGGCGACAATCAGGATCGCCACGTCCCGTTATAAACCCGCCGCATCGGCGGACGGTATACCGGCAAAGCGACCTCAATATCAACAGCACAGGCTTAAATTAGAAGCAGAGATGAGCTATGGCAATAAACACTTTATTTCCGTCTGCACTGCGGACGGGTAACCAGCGTGCGCCCGGTCAACCGGGCAGTTTCCGGCCGCGGCCGGTATACCTATGCCTGCTGTGTTCACTGACGGCAACGGCCCTGCCCGCCTCAGCGCGGGAATACTTTAATCCGGCGTTCCTGATGGGCGCTGACGGTGAACGCAGTCATGTCGATCTCTCGGCGTATGAAAACGCGGGCTATGTCGCCCCCGGGCGCTATCTGGTGGATGTCTACATGAACCAGAATCGGGTGGACAGCCGCGAGATTGAATTCAGGCAGGTTAACGGCCATCTCCAGCCGGTATTAACCGTCGCACAACTGGAAGGGTATGGGGTCAATACCCGCGGATTACCGGCTTTTCAGGGTAAAGCAGACGACAGCCTCATCACCGATCTGACGAAACAGATCCCGCACGCCCGCGCCACACTGGATTTCGCCCGTTTGCGTCTGGATCTCAGTGTCCCGCAGGTCGCCATGCAACCCCACTATTCCGGGATGGTTGATCCGTCTCTGTGGGATAACGGGATCCCGGCCTTTTTAATGAATTACACTGTCAACGGTTCGGAAGGACGTTATGACGGTCAGGGAAACTGGGGAGGATCACGTTCCCGTAATCTGTTTGCTTCTTTTCGTAACGGGTTGAATCTGGGAGCGTGGCGTCTGCGCAGCACGCAAACTTACAGCTACAATCGTCAGCGCAACGAGGGCACCTCCGGTTTTTCCACGCCGGCACAGACCCAATGGCAGGTGAGTAGTACCTATCTGCAACGTGATATCCCCTCACTGCGCAGTGAGTTCACGGCGGGTGAAACCTATACCGGTGGCGACATTTTTGACAGTATCCCGTTTCGTGGTATGAAACTGGCTTCGGAGGAGGCGATGTTACCCGACAGTCAGCGCGGTTTTGCCCCGGAGATAACCGGTGTGGCGAACGCCAATGCGCAGGTGACGGTATCCCAGAATGGCAATATCGTGTATCAAACCACGGTGGCGCCGGGGCCGTTTCGTTTCACCGACCTCTATACCACTGGAAGTGCGGGCGATCTGACGGTGACCGTCAAAGAGGAAAATGGCCGTACCCGTATTTCTACAATAGCCTCGTCGTCCCTGCCGGTGATGCAACGTCCCGGGGGCGTTAAATATGAATTGACGACCGGTCAATATCACGGTGGTAACCTCACCAATGGCAGTCGTTCCCCAATATTTGCTATGAGCACCCTGGTCTATGGTTTACCCCACAGTATCACCCTATACGGCGGGGGACTGGTCGCTGGCAACTACCAGTCGAGTGTATTAGGTACCGGCGTTTCGTTGGGGACATTCGGCGCCCTGTCTGCGGATGTGACGCTGGCCCATACACAGTTGCAGGAGAGCAAGGATCAGGAAGAAAGCGGGCAATTCGGCCAGTCTTATCGCGTGAAATATTCCAAGAACCTAATCAGTACCGGCACCGGCATTGATCTGGCTGCCTACCGCTATTCCACTCAGCATTACTACAGTTTCAGTGATGCTAACAGCATCGGCTACAACTTGAATGAATATCAGGTGCCGTGGGCGCTTGACCGGCGTCAGAACACCTGGCAGGTGAACCTGCGTCAGACACTAGGACGTTGGGGCAGTCTTTACGCCTCCGGGATGCGCAACGATTATTGGAATGGCCGTACCGACAACAACCTGAGTCTGGGTTACAACGCGATGCTGATGGGGATCAGCTATAACCTGAGTTATCACATTTCTCGTATAAAGGGCGAGGGCCACTGGCCGGAAAACCGTCAGGTGTCATTCAATATGCAGGTCCCACTGAGTCTCTTTGGATCATCACCGGCATTACGGGGCGTTTACACCCGCTATACGGCTTCGCGCGACTCGCAGGGTAACCTCTCTCAACAGACCGGCATCAGTGGCATGTTATGGGATAACCGCCTGAGTTATAACCTCCAACAAGGCTGGGGGCACAGCGGCCAGCAAAACAGTCGGGCCCTGTCGCTGGGTTATCAGGGCAGTCAGGGGAGCGTTAATCTGGGTTACAACGACAACGCAGACAGCCGACACGTCACCTATGGCACGTCCGGCGCTCTTCTGATCCATCCTTACGGGATAACGCTGTCACGCTCGTTGGGAGATACCGCGGTATTAGTTCGCGCACCCGGAGCGAAAGGGGTGACAGTCAGCAACGGCAACGTACAGACCGACTGGCGTGGCTACGCTGTGCTGCCGGGCGGATCGGTCTACCACAAAAACACCATCAATCTGGACCCGTCCACCCTGCCGGAAGGGGTCGATATTGACCAGACCAGCCGCAACGTTTACCCGACCAAAGGCGCGGTGACGCTGGCCAATTATCAAGTTCGTTTAGGTAGCCAGTTGCTGTTGACCCTGACACATCATGGCAAGCCCGTGCCCTTTGGCGCCACCGCGACGCTGGCAGGAAACGCAACCCAAGCCGGCAGCGGCATTGTGGGCGATAACGGCCGGGTTTATCTGAGCGGCATGCCGTCCGCCGGTCATGTGAAAGTCAAGTGGGGAAACGAGGCAAATCAGCAATGCACCACCCGTTATCAGGTGTCGTCCGATACCCCCGGAAAACTGGTGCAGGCCGATGCCGTGTGTCTATAAGCGTAACCTTCATATGGGCAACCTGACCGGTGTGCCCGATGAGATATCACCTGTCTCACTTTTACGTCCGGGGCGCCACCAAAAGCGAAGTTAGCCCCGACAGTGAAAGAGCGAGGTGAACAGATGAATAATTTGGAGAGAGAAGGATGTTAAAAACTGAACGTTTGTGGGGCGGTCATACAGGAAACCCCGTCCCAACCATCATGGGGCTGGGGGTGTCACTGCTCTTTTTATTGACCGCATTACCCCTCCAGGCGGCCGAGACTTATCAGGATTGCGAAACAGAACTGGTGAATAAGGTTAGCAATGTAACCGTCACCGGCTATGCCATGATGCCGAACAACAAAGATAAGCGTGATTATTCACGGGATGAAATAGTGGGATATACCACCAGTGGCCCTCTTGACTGGTCGACAACCTGTCGCGTCCCCACCGGGACCCAGTTTATGGCCTACACCTTAGGATCGGGGACCAGCTCATTGATCTCTTCGTCATCACCGGGTAGCGTCCGGGTAGGAAAGGCTGGCGACTTTATGGTTGATATCGGGCAATCTTCACTCTCTTGCCAGACACATGGTTCACCCAATACTTATCAATCAACCAGTCTGGTCAAAGGGAATGCTGGCGTTAACCTTCCCTGCGTCCCGGATGCCAACGGTCTGGTTGATATCAGTGTCCGCTCGGTGACCGGAGCCATTTACCCGGACAGTGACGGGAATTTCAATGCAAAACCGGCTGGAAGTTATTTGTCAGTGGGCGCGATCGGCTGGACTCCTGCGACCATATCGGGCTCTAACGGCATGTTGAAACCCCTGTGGACTACAGTCATCCTTTCATCCGTTAAAAAGCCGTCCACCTGTGCGGTTGTTCTTACTCCGTCATCGGTGGATTGGGGAACAGTGAAAAGAGCCGGTAAACAGGTGGGAGATCCACTTGAGTTAGCAAGGCAGATAGGGATAAGCAGCACCTGTTCCGGCGATGATGATGTATTTCAAAATTCACGCCTGCTTTACCGGATCGATGGGCCGTTTGTGCCGGGGAAACCAAATGCCTTGGCCTCGTCAATAGAGGATGTCGCCTTCATGTTTACTGATGCGGCCAACAAACCCTTATCACTCAGTACCGGGCACCGAAGTGAAGGGCAAAATGCAAGATACGTTAAACAAGGGGACGATAGTTATACGGCATCGACGCAAGTGTCTGTGGTACCGATTCTGTTGAAGACTGACGGTGCCGGAGGGCTAGCCAGAGCCGTCGCGGTCATTTCCGTATGGTCGGATGTTAACTTCGTCGCCCCATAGGCTTAGTTATTACTCTTGTTGCAGCGCCTACCGGCGCTGCAACAAGCTAGCCGACAACCCTAGATAAGTTAAATGACTCCTTATATACCCGTCATCTTTCAAGTTGCCTCTTTGTTGGCTGCACTCGCTCACCCCGGTCACATCGTTATCTATGCTCCCGGGGATTCGCTCCTTTGCCGTCGCGATGCATCTTGAAATCCATAGGGTATAGAGTGATTAATTTGATGAAACTTCGACAAATCAGAGTCATTAAGACAACGAATCAAACCAATGCCCCATAAATCGTCAGTAAAGCAACGACAACAATGATAGAAAAAGTCACCTTTTTCGCCAATATCACCGCTGCAACAGGCGTTTGAATTGAATCAAGATGAGGCTCGCGACTTAATGAAAACTGAGCAAGCTGACAGAGCACTTTATATTGTGAAGTTCTTAAATCACTAAGAGAAGCAACCCACGCCGGTAAAGCCCGTTCACCATGCCCTAATAAAGCATAGGCAACACCCGCCAGACGAGCAGGAACCCAATCCAACCAATGCAACAAGCTATCAACACCAGATTGCGCACGCTGAACCGAAGTACCATATTGCGCTAACCATCCCTGATAAGCTCTCAAAAAGCCATATCCCATCAAAACAACCGGACCTAATTTACCCGCTACAATCAACCAAAAAATCGGCGCCAGATAATAGCGAAAATTTATCCATAACAACGCATTTTGTATCTCTCGCAACATATTCTCTTTGCTGGCATCAGAGGGTAAACCATGAATAATTACGAGACGCGTAAGATATTCCCTTTGTTGTTCCCTATCATCCTGATGAACAGTACGAAAATATTCACGATAGTCATGCCGTAAGCGCCCCGCTCCAATGCACAGCAAACAAATGAACACCCATAACACCAGTTCAAGAACACCGAACATAAAATCATTTAATATTTCAATCAGTAACCATGTTATCAGCATGACTGCTAACGTCATCAAAAGACTTTTCCATAACGAAAAGGATTTCATACCGGTAAATAATGGCTCAAGACGGTGCTCCAATTGCCAATGGTCACCCATTTTAAAAACTCGTTCCCACGCCAACACTAACAACAGTATAAAGAGAGTCATTCTTTCTGCTCCTGTAACAATTGCTGGTAATGTGTCCAATCGAAATAAAGTCCCAGATCAATTTTTCTTCCCAGAACAACATCATTATAGCCAGTGATATGCTCTTTTATATCCAGCCCTTCCTATACCCGTCATCTTTCAAGTTACCTCTTTGTTGGCTGCACTCACTCACCCCGGTCACATAGTTATCTATGCTCCCGGGGATTCGCTCCCTTGCCGCCGCGATGCATCTTGAAATCCATAGGGTATATATCCGGGTCTACCTATAAGCCATTGTGTCAGTACAACAAAGCTTTCCCGGAGACAAACTAATACGATGAATAACCAATAAAACAGTTGCTCACCTGTGGGCACAAATCGTGTGAAAGAATTTTTCTAACTCAATTCATCATGCAACCACATTTTTTCTTTTCCTTAATCTAGATGATAAAACCAAGATAGTAGTTGTTCACTACACAACAGGGTAGCATGTTAAGACCATCAATATTGTTATCACCTCTGGAGCTTTTTAATGACAAAACAAAATTGCAATACGGATCAGCGCCGTTCTGTTCTTATGGAACACTTGCAAAACGATATTCCTGCCAGTGTAACCCTCGCACTAAAAGAAGATCTGGGTGGAAATACAAATTTCACCTCTGATATTACCGGCCAATTAATTCCCGCAGATAAACAAGCCACCGCTGTCATTATCACTCGGGAAGATGGCATTTTCTGTGGACAACAATGGTTGAATGAAGTTTTTACTCAATTAGGCGACCAAATCTCCATTGAATGGTTAGTCAAAGATAGTGATGCGATTACAGCTAACCAAAAACTTTGCATATTACGAGGCCCAGCACAGATATTACTGACCGGTGAACGCACCGCCCTTAACTTTATTCAAACTCTCTCTGGCGTTGCAACGGAAGTCCGTCATTATGTTCACTGTCTTACCGGTTTAAAAACTCAATTACTTGATACACGCAAAACGCTACCAGGATTACGCACCGCCTTAAAATATGCTGTACTTTGTGGAGGTGGTAATAATCACCGCCTCGGATTATTTGATGCTTTCCTTATTAAAGAAAACCATATTATTGCCAATGGCTCTATTAAACAGGCAGTAGATAAAGCTCGTTATTCTCACCCTAATGTCCCTGTTGAAGTCGAAGTAGAAACGCTAGATGAACTCATTCTGGCACTCAAAGCTAATGTTGATATTATTATGCTAGATAATTTTACTATTCCAATGATGAAAGAAGCCGTCGCTATCACATCAAGTAAAGTCGCTTTAGAAGTATCCGGTAATATCACCCTGGATACTTTGCGCAGCTATGCTGAAACAGGCATCGATTTTATTTCTGTTGGAGCACTCACCAAACATATTAGAGCATTAGATCTCTCCATGCGCTTTAATTAGCAATAATAATATTGATGGTGGTGTAAATCAGCAATGAGTAACTAGCAAATTTGCGAACACCACCGTAAATATTTTTGCAAACCTTGCAATCCAAAAATTCTTTTTCGAGTCAATTCCATAACCTTCATATATCCTATTTCATTTTTTTCTCTTTCCTTCATTCTCTATATCGCAATACCACAACACGGAGAAAAAATATGAAACAACAAGGATTTACTTTAATGGAGATCATGGTTGCTATTGCTATCATTTCCATCTTAAGTGCCATTGGTATTCCTAGTTATCAAGGATATATCCAGAAAGCCGCTTTAACAGATATACTACAAAATATTGTACCTTATAAATCAGGGATAGAACTTTGCGGTTTTGAAACTGAAGATTTCAATGGTTGCAATGCAGGAGCAGTGTCAATTCCAAAAGAACATAACAGCAGATATATCGATAACATTTCAGTTAAAAATGGGGAAGTTACCATTAACGGTAAACAGAGTCTTAAAAACCTCAGCGTTACATTAAAGCCGACACAAAATACACAAACAGGTATAATTAAATGGAATATTAAATGTGAATCGACAAACAATTCATTAAAAAGTCGTTGTCAGGAAATATTTGAATTTTAATTCATTACTCTTATCAATACACATTTACCCAGGAAACAACAATGAACTCACTTTCAGCAACGGAAAATACATTAATGGAAAAAGAAATTCATGATATTTGTCAACGCCACCAATCTGTTGTGATAAAAAAAGATGATAATACGATAACAATTGCCAGCAGCGAATTACCCAATGATGATTTATTATCAGCATTACGCTTTATTTCCGGATGTATTGTTAATGTAGAAATTTGGCCACTGGCAAGGATCGAATCAGTATTACATCAAAATATTTCACTGAGTCATGCACCAGAGGAAGAATCCTCTCTATTACCACTTAAAGCTGATATCAATACAGATGAAAATGATGCCCCCGTCATTCAACTTATTAATCAAACTTTATTAACTGCAATTCAACGGCGTGCATCCGATATTCATTTTGAACCCTTCCAACAGGGTTATCGTATCCGTATCCGGGTTGATGGCGCATTACACCTCTTGTCTTCGCCATCTCATCAAATGAATGCAAGCATTGCCGCACGCCTTAAAATAATGGCGAAATTGAATATTGCTGAAAAACGGTTACCTCAAGATGGACAATTTGATTGGTCTGACACCCGACACAACTATGCTATCCGTATGGCAACTTTGCCAACCATACACGGAGAAAAAGTTGTGCTTAGAATATTAAATACAATGCAGCAATTATCGTTAGATCAATTAGGTATTCCTGACCCATTATTAAATCAGCTCCGACAAAAACTCGCATTACCACAAGGAATGATTTTAGTGACTGGTCCAACGGGTAGTGGGAAAACCGTAACTTTATATAGCTGCTTACAATATCTGGATCAGAATAAAAAGAATATTTGTAGTGTAGAAGATCCCGTCGAGATCCCACTGAATGGCATTAATCAGACACAAACTAATAGCAAAATCGAGCTCAATTTTGCCAAAGTATTACGGGCACTATTGCGCCAAGATCCTGATGTCATTATGGTAGGAGAAATACGTGATGGCGAAACAGCCGAAATTTCAGTAAAAGCGGCACAAACAGGTCATTTGGTTCTTTCCACATTGCATACTAATTCAACCATAGATACATTATCGCGCCTACAAAATCTGGGTATTTCAGGTTATATGGCTGCTTCTTGTATCAAATTAATTATCGCCCAACGACTTGTCAGAAAATTATGTCTTCATTGCCGCAAGCAACAAACAGAAGAAACCATTATTAATATTGAAAATAATTCTCTATTCATTAAGCAATGGTTAGCAGTTGGTTGTGAGCATTGTTTCTCCGGTTATTATGGCCGAACGGCTATTTATGAATTCTTAGAAATAACTTATGATATTCAACAAATATTATCAGAACAGAATCCTAAAAATGTGCAAAAAACCATTATGGCTCAAAGAAAAGACACTTTACTTTCATCCGGTATTTTATTAGTGGAACAAGGTATCACGACATTAGAAGAAATTTATCAAGTCACAGGTCAGGAATAGTAATGAAAATCCATTATCTTTATAATTGGCAAGCAGTGAACAACAAAGGCGAAATATCAAAAGGGAAATCACTATGTGATAACAGGAAAGTTTTATATCATCAGCTTATTCATTCTGGATTGCAACCTTATAATATAAAATGTGAAAAATTGATATTTTATCATCAACAACAAATTGCCTACCGTTTGAATTTCATTCGTCAATTGGCAACACTATTATCATCAGGAATGCCATTACTGAATTGCCTCAACATTCTTATTCGAGAATGTGCTCATCCATTATGGCACTGTGTATTATTAGATATTAGCAAGAAAATTACCCGTGGAGAATCATTTTCCTCCTCATTAAAAAATTATCCATTTCTATTCCCACCTTTATTTTGTCAACTTATTTCTGTTGGTGAATTAACCGGGCAATTAGAAGTCTGCTGTCAATTATTGGTTAAACAACAGGAGCAACAAGATAAGTTACAGAAGAAAATAGCAAAAGCACTGCGTTATCCTCTGATTATTACCATTGTTGCCAGCATCATTATTTTATTGATGCTTATTTTTGTTTTACCTGAATTTGAACATATTTATCATTCATTTGATGCACAGCTTCCTCTGCTCACCCGCAGTTTATTAATCACTTCCAACTGGCTGATTCAATATGGTGGCTATGGTGTTATTGGATTAATTATACTGTTTCTATTTTATCTACAATTACGTCAACGCCATACAATATGGATTACTCGTGAAAAAAATCTAATGTTACGTTTACCCGTTATTGCAAAATTAATTAGTTGTCAGCAATTAGGACAACTTTTCCATATTCTGTTTATGACACAAAAAGCCGGCCTAACACTCACCGCAGGGTTAGACAGTGCTATTGCATCAATAAATCATCCGGTATTTCTGCAAGCGACTAAATTCTTACGAGCTCAAATTAATCAAGGGGTACCAATGAGCGAAACACTGAAACAACAATCTTGTTTTCCTGCTCTGTGTCAGCAGTTTGTCAGTGTTGGTGAAGAATCTGGCAATCTGGAGCTATTATTAGGCAATCTCGCTAATTGGTACCAACAACAAGCATTGGAGATTTCTGATAATATGACCCAGTTACTAGAACCAATACTTATAGTCATAATAGCAATTATTGTCGGTACGCTATTGCTCGCAATGTATTTACCCATTTTTCAACTGGGTACAATACTCACCTAAAGACTCACCTAAAGCAAAAATGATTCTGTCGCTTTGTCTCTAGGTCATCTGCCCCCTTTCGGTTACAATCCCGAAATAGTATCAAGTAATATTAAGGGATAGGATGACTTATATTATTGCACTCACAGGTGGGATTGGCAGCGGTAAAACCACCATCGCCAATGCTTTTGCAGCGCTTGGTGTTCCTCTTGTTGACGCAGATATTATTGCCAGAGAAGTCGTTGCTCCTGGAACACCTGCCTTACAAACCATTTCAGAACACTTTGGTCATGACATATTGACACCCGATGGTAACCTTAACCGAGCACTGTTACGCCAGAAAATATTCACAAACAATCAAGAAAAACAGTGGGTTAATCAACTTCTTCACCCTCTAATACATCAAGAAACCCGACGGCAATTAGAACAGATAACGGCACCTTATGTTATTTGGGTTATTCCATTATTAGTCGAAAATAATTTAAGGCATTTGGCCGATCGGATTTTAGTCGTTGACGTTTCACCTGAATTACAAATCAGCCGGGTAGCCACTCGTGATGGCATTAGCAACCAACAGGTTGAAAATATTTTAGCTGCCCAGGCATCCCGTAGCGAGAGGCTGGCTTATGCCGATGACATTATCTCAAATCATGATAACGTACAGGCAATTGCTCCTCGTGTTGCCGAACTACATCAACAATATTTAAAGTTAGCTGGATCAGCCAAGCAGGATAATCATGATAAGTGACACAACTTCTACAATCATTTTTGAACACCCTCTGAATGAAAAAATGCGGGCATGGTTGAGAATTGAATCTTCTCTGCAACAACTCACCAGTCAACGCCATCTAGACTCACTAGCAAGCAGCCTCGCCTTCTTCCGCACTGTGACTGAGCTACTTGAAGTACTAGAACGTGGGGAAGTACGTTCTGAATTGCTAAAAGAATTAGAACGCCAACAGGCAAAATTAAAACAATGGGCTGAAATACCCGATGTTGATATTAATATCGTCAATAGCTTCAGATTAAAATTGAAAGAGCGAGCTATCGCATTAAGTAAAGCTCCACGGCTGGGGCAATCCCTTAAAGAAGATAAAATTATCAGCCTGGTGCGCCAGCGTCTCAGTATTCCCAGTGGCTGCTGTGGTTTTGATCTACCCACCCTACATCTATGGCTTCACTTACCACAATCAGAAAGAGATAAAATGGTCGCATTCTGGATTGATAGTTTGCTACCTCTCCAACAAGCCCTGGAAAGTATTTTAGAACTCATCCGCCAATCTGCTATTTTTCGTTCAGAAATCAGTAAAAACGGTTTCCATCAGAATACAGCAGAAGGCGCAGATTTACTAAGATTACGTTTGCCATTAACACCTTTATTGTTTCCCCAAATTTCCGGTCATAAGACCCGCTTTGCTATCCGTTTTTTACCATTAGATAGTGAAAAAGGCTCCGTGCCAACTCATTTACCATTTGAATTGGCATGCTGTTAATATTACGAACTAATTATCAGGAAAATTATTATGTCTGAATTACTCACGATTGAATGTCCAACATGTGGTAAGACTGTGGTTTGGGGAAAAATAAGCCCATATCGCCCATTTTGCAGTAAACGCTGTCAATTAATTGACTTAGGCCAGTGGGCAAATGAAGAGAAACGGATACCAAGCCAAAATGAAAACTCCGATAGTGATGATTGGAGTGGACAACCTGAGCAATAATAAATAGCCGCGTTATTAATAATGCGGCTATTGACAACTCAAGCGGTAAGTAATGCAACAATGCTACGATTAGCAGGCGGGAATTCATCAGCAATTAAATCTTTCTGTAATACCCACCGAGAAAGTTGCTCTTCTTTACCGAAAGGTTCATTTTCCCATTCATCCACCAAGAAGAAATACAGGGTAATCAACCTGTCAGGAAAATCATGTTCAACCGTTTTTACCAGCTCATAATGAGTAACTGTAATACCAATTTCTTCCTGTAACTCACGTATTAAAGCCTGTTCAGGCGTTTCTTCTTTCTCAACTTTCCCACCAGGGAATTCCCAGAAACCACCCATATGGACATCAGCATGACGCTGAGTAATAAAAATTTCATGTTGCGTATTTCTGATAATCCCAGCGGCTATATGCAGGTGTTTCTTTTCCATATTACCCTTACTTCTTCATCTATTCTTTTTGATTGCTCAACAACCAAATGCTATATCCAACGTTGCTCACTTAAAACTAACAGTAAAAAGGCGGTTTCCCGCCTTTTCATTGTTACTGCAAGCGCCCGTGGCAATGTTTATATTTTCTACCCGATCCACAAGGACAAGGATCATTACGGCCTACTTTACGAGCTCCACTGGCAATCTGAGCTTCTGTTGTAGACATCAATGCGCCTTTTTCAACCTCATGGCTTAATTGCTGTTGCCTTGCCAAGCGTTCAGCTTCCGCCCGGCGCTGCTGCTCCAATGCCTCTACTTCTTCCGGCAATCTCACTTGAACTTTGCTCAATGTACTAATCACTTCATATTTCAGCGATTCCAGCATGTTTGCAAACATAGCGAAAGATTCACGTTTATATTCCTGTTTTGGATCTTTCTGAGCATAACCACGGAGATGGATCCCCTGACGTAGGTAATCCATTGCTGCCAGATGCTCTTTCCACAACATATCCAGAGTCTGTAACATGATACCTTTTTCGAAATTACGCATCATTTCAATGCCAACAATCTCTTCTTTACGTCTATAGACTTCAACAGCCTGTTCAAGGATACGCTCACGCAACGTCTCTTCGTGTAACTCAGGCTCTTTATCCAACCACTCTTTGATCGGCAACTCTAAATCGAAATCAGTCACTAAACGTTGCTGCAAACCTTCCACATCCCACATCTCTTCCAGAGATTGAGGGGGAATATAAGCATCGATGGTTGCTTTAAATACATCTTCACGAATGCTACCAATGGTTTCACTAACATCACTCACATCCAGTAAGTCGTTACGCTGAGTATAAATAGCACGGCGCTGATCGTTAGCAACATCATCGTATTCTAACAATTGCTTACGTATATCGAAGTTACGGCTCTCCACTTTACGTTGAGCATTAGCAATGGCTTTAGTTACCCACGGATGTTCAATCGCCTCACCCGGTTTCATACCCAGTTTACGCATCATGCCAGTGACACGATCAGAGGCAAAAATACGCATCAGTGAGTCTTCCATTGATAAATAGAAACGGGATGATCCCGCATCCCCTTGACGCCCGGAACGCCCGCGTAACTGATTATCAATACGACGAGACTCATGACGCTCCGTACCGATAATATGCAAACCACCCGCCGCCAGAACCATGTCATGACGCTCCTGCCATGCGGCTTTAATCTCTTCAATCTGAGCTTCTGTGGACTCTGTCAGTTTAGCAATTTCTGCCTGCCAACTACCGCCTAGCACAATATCTGTACCACGACCCGCCATATTAGTTGCAATGGTTACCGTACTCGCTTGACCAGCCTGAGCAATAATGTCCGCTTCCATTGCATGAAATTTGGCGTTAAGTACGTTGTGCTCGATACCCGCGTTAGTCAGTTCACGGGAAACCAGTTCAGATTTTTCAATAGAAATAGTTCCCACCAATACAGGTTGCCCCTTGCTGGTACGTTCTCGGATATCTTCAATGATAGCTTCAATTTTTTCAGCTTCGGTCATATAAACCAGATCTGGCAAATCATTACGGATCATTGGACGGTTTGTCGGAACCACAATGGTATCAAGCTTATAAATAGAGCTAAACTCAAACGCTTCTGTATCTGCCGTACCGGTCATACCCGCCAGTTTTTCATACAACCGGAAGTAGTTTTGGAAGGTAATTGAAGCTAACGTTTGGTTTTCATTCTGAATTTCTACACCCTCTTTAGCTTCAACAGCCTGATGCAATCCATCAGACCAGCGACGCCCCTGCATAGTACGGCCCGTATGCTCATCAACAATAATGACTTCACCATCTTTCACGATATAGTCAACATCACGGGTAAACAGCACATGGGCACGTAGTGCGGCTGTAACATGGTGCATTAACATGATATTGGTTGGCGAATATAGGGATTCACCTTCTTCCATCAAGTTGGCTTCTGCCAGTAATTGTTCAATCAAAACTAAACCGCGTTCCGTCAAGTTAGCCTGACGGGACTTTTCGTCGACAGAAAAATGGCCTTCTCCCTGGAAAGTCTCTGAATCCTCTTTTTCCTGACGAATCAATTTAGGGATCAACTTATTGACTTTGATATAAAACTCAGAACTATCTTCAGCAGGGCCAGAGATAATCAATGGCGTCCGCGCTTCGTCAATCAGAATGGAGTCAACTTCATCCACTAGCGCGTAATGTAGCTTACGCTGAACACGCTCTTCCGGGCTAAATGCCATGTTGTCACGAAGATAGTCAAAGCCATATTCGTTGTTAGTACCATAGGTAATATCCGCAGCATATGCCTGGCGTTTAACGGGTGCCGGCATACCTGGCAGGTTAATACCAACACTCAATCCCAGAAATTCAAACAATGGGCGGTTATTTTCGGCATCACGCTGCGCCAGATAATCATTCACTGTGACTACGTGAACACCATGCCCAGTTAATGCATTCAAATAAGCAGGCAAAGTCGCTGTCAGTGTTTTACCTTCACCAGTGCGCATCTCCGCAATGCAACGTTCATTCAGAACCATACCACCCAGTAACTGAACGTCGAAATGACGCATAGCAAACACGCGCTTACTTGCTTCACGTACTGTTGCAAACGCTTCAGGTAACAGATTTTCCAGCGATTCGCCTTTTTCCAAACGGGCACGGAATTCGACTGTTTTACCCTTCAATTCATCATCAGACAATTTTTCAAACTCTGGCTCCATGCGGTTGATGACATCAACAACTTTACGCATACGACGCAGTGTACGGTCATTACGACTACCAAAAACCTTTGTTAATAATTTAATCAGCATAATCAATTACATCTCAGATAAGGCCGTTATCTCGCAGCCAGCAAATAGTTATTTATTTCGAAAATTTGTAAAAAAACGAAGATTCAGAGGTAAGCAGTAGGACCTGCACGGATACCTTGGGCTTTAGCAATCCAAAACGTCGGAGTATAAGAAGATTGTGATGCAACATTCAGGAACGGTATATCTAAAACTGGTTCAGGTGGCTTAGGTTCCCGAATTAATAGTGTATTCAGGGTTTCCAGAACAAGCTGCTGAATACTGGAAGAACTTAACCGGATACTTTGTTTTGCTGTTTCATCGCTCATAGGTTGCGAAACAGAAAAAGCAAAAGAAAGCTGTCTGATCACGTTACGTACAGCATGTTGTTGCCAGTAATTAACGCCATTGGCTGGCTGGTGTTGAACATTCTGCAATGAGAATAGATTATCAAAAGCCGATAAAGCCTGATTTTGCCAACTCTGGCTAGGCGAGGTATTAGCTTGTGAAATATTATCGGGAACACCCGCTAAAATGGTAGGAACGCCAATACTTGCCGCAACCACCCCTAATAACAGATGTGACCAGAAATAACGTCTGCCAAATTGTCGCCAAAGATTTAGAATACCCATTAATCCTTCATCATACCGGAGCTACTTTCATTATGCGCGATAGCCGCCCACAATCATTAGATGTTCTTTTTGAAGACGCCGCCGCCGTTGAGAAAAGCCCGCTTCATGTTATCCAGCAACGTGCCTTCGCTTTGTTAAAACTTAACCGTGCCGTTGTCAGCTTGCTTCCCGCACAATTACATCCGTGGTGCCGGGTCGCTAATTATCGCAAACAAATTCTGGTACTGGAAGCAGGAAACGCCAGTTGGATGACCAGATTGCGTTACGAGCTGCCAACGCTGCTTTCTACACTAAGAAGCGAAATTCTACCATCATTGTCATCTATCGACATCAGGATTAACCCATCACTCATGATTAAGCATGGCAATAGTGCGCAGAGCTTCGCAAAAACGATGAGCGATGAGCATAAAACTTTACCGACACGTCAGTTAAGTCAAGAGAGTGCGAAAGAATTAATAATGCTAGCGAACCGTAGTCCAAAAAAGCTGAAGGAAAGATTAGAACGACTAGCTGCACTGGCCGGAGAGAGTGCCAGTACAGCTAAAACGACTAAGCGATAACGCTAAATAAATTTAAGTGCTAACGCTGATAAGTGCTAACGCTGAATAGTGTTGACGCCGAGTAAAAAACATCAGCGAGAACAAAACCACTGATAACATAACCCACTGATATATCATTGAATTATTATCAGCATACTAGAGAGTTATGCCATTACAGTTGATGGAGCACGAAAAGCCAATGGCATTTCAGCTTCATCTTCGAAAGTAGTCAGCTCCCATGCACTTTCTTGCGCCAGAACTGCCTGCAATAGTTTATTGTTCAACGCATGACCAGATTTGAACGCAGTAAATGCGCCAATGATGTTATAGCCACACATAAACAGATCACCAATTGCATCCAGCATTTTATGGCGAACAAATTCGTCTTCAAAACGCAAGCCATCTTCATTAAGCACACGATAGTCATCAACAACAATCGCACAATCAAAGCTGCCACCTAAACACAACCCTTTAGATTGTAAGTACTCAATATCACGCATAAAGCCAAATGTACGTGCACGACTGATTTGACGAACAAACGCTTCTGCCGAGAAATCCAGACAGTAACTTTGAGTGCTTGAATCAATCGCAGGGTGATTGAAATCAATAGTGAAATCCAAGCTGAAACCATTATAAGGTGCCATCTCTGCCCACTTATCCCCCTCCTCCACACGCACGGTTTCCTTAATACGCAGGAATTTTTTAGATGTGTTCAGCTCTTCAATACCCGCATCCAGCAGCAGGAAAACAAACGGGCTGGCACTACCATCCATAATGGGAATTTCTGGCGCATCAACTTCGATAATAATATTATCGATACCTAACCCCGCAAGCGCTGCATTCAGGTGCTCAACCGTTGAGATTCGCACGTCATGCTCATTTACCAGGCAAGTACAAAGCATAGTATCACGCACGGATTTTGCATCTGCCGGAAAATCAACCGGTGGATTCAAGTCAGTGCGGCGATAGATGACCCCGGTGTTAGCCGGTGCTGGGCGCATTGTTAGCGTGACTTTTTTGCCGGTATGTAGACCGACACCAGTCGCCTGAACAATACGTTTAAGTGTCCTTTGTTTGATCATCGTTTTATCTCGCAATGTTATCCATCCTGCCAACCACTATACACTATGATTGGCGGGCAAGTTTAGCACAAAAAGCGGAGAATCCAATTTTTTAGCTATTAATCGGCCTGTTTACGCAAAAATGCAGGAATATCCAAATAATCGGGCTCCTTGCTAGTTTGTACGTTTTGGTCATTCACCACTTTTGCTGCTGGTTTATTTTCTTCAGACAATGAAGACATACCGCCAGGCATTTGCTGATGACGGTGTTCCATTACACTTGACTGAGAAGACTTATTGGTAACCAACGTAATTTCAGGGCGTTTATCCATACCAATACCCGTGGCAACCACAGTCACACGCAACTCATCATTCATGTCTGGATCTAAAGAAGTACCGATCACGACGGTTGCATTATCAGATGCAAATGCACGGATCGTGTTACCCACTGTTTCGAACTCATCCAAACGCAGATCAAAGCCAGCAGTAATGTTAACCAGAACACCACGAGCGCCTGACAAGTCGATATCTTCCAGCAATGGGCTGGATATCGCCATCTCAGCAGCTTCTTCCGCACGATCTTCACCCTGCGCAATACCGGAACCCATCATAGCGTAGCCCATTTCGGACATCACGGTACGCACATCAGCAAAGTCAACATTCATTAGACCTGGACGCGTGATCAGTTCAGCGATACCCTGAACCGCCCCTTTCAAAACATCATTAGCTGCGCCGAAAGCGTCCAGTAGTGAAATGCCGCGGCCAAGTACTTTTAACAGTTTGTCGTTAGGGATAGTAATCAATGAATCCACATGCTTGGACAATTCAGTGATCCCTTGTTCGGCAAACGCCATACGTTTCTTACCTTCGAAATTGAAAGGCTTAGTCACCACAGCAACTGTCAAAATTCCCAGCTCTTTTGCAATCTCAGCCACCACAGGCGCGGCGCCAGTACCGGTACCACCGCCCATACCGGCAGCGATAAATACCATATCCGCACCATCAAGCGCAGTACGCAATGCATCCCGATCTTCTTGAGCAGCAGTACGACCAACTTCCGGGTTTGCACCCGCCCCCAAACCTTTAGTAATACCATTACCAATCTGGATAGTCTGGCCGACAGCAGTTTTACGCAATGCCTGAGCATCCGTATTTACTGCAAAGAATTCAACACCTTCGATGCGTTCACGCACCATGTGCTCAACAGCGTTACCGCCGCCGCCGCCGACGCCGATGACCTTAATCACCGCGTCATTGGTTAATTCTATTGGTTCAAACATAGTTTCTCTCCGCTTTATGCCTTTATATCGAGACTAAAAATAGATGTAGTCTCTGTATAAAATTAAAACTCTTTTTTCAGCCAGCTACTGACTCTCTTAAACCAACGGCTCACTGAAACATGTTTTTCAATATCCGCATCACCATTAAGATGAGAGGCTTTTCCGTAATGCAGCAACCCTACCGCTGTTGAATAATAGGGTTGCTGCGCATAGTCCGTCAGACCAGTAATATTAAGAGGTTGACCGATACGCACCTGAGCATGGAACACACGCTGAGCGCATTCAGCCAAACCATCAATCTGAGCACCACCGCCAGTCAAGACAATACCCGCAGCCAGATGGTGTTTAACCCCCTGCTGGCGTAACTGTTCCTGCAATCGCAAGATTTCATCATTCACTAAATTCAGTAATTCGATGTAACGCGGCTCAATGACTTCAGCCAACGTCTGACGCTGTAAGCTACGTGGTGGGCGTCCACCGACACTAGGTACCTCCACACTTTCATCTTTGCTGACCAACGAACCTAGCGCACAACCGTGGCGTACTTTTATCGTTTCCGCATCGCTTGGTGGCGTACCAAAGGCATAAGCAATATCACTGGTGACAACGTTACCGGCATAAGGAATAACTTTGGTATGACGCAGCGCTCCGCCGGTATACACCGCAATATCCATCGTCCCTCCGCCAATATCTACCACGCAAACGCCCAATTCACGCTCGTCTTCGGTCAAAACAGCATAGCTGGCAGCCAACCCGGAAAAAATAAGCTGATCGACTTTCAAGCCACAGCGTTCAACGGCTTTTGCAATATTCTTCGCCATATCATTATGACAGGTAATCAAGTGAACTTTCGCCTGCATACGCACACCGGAAAGCCCCACCGGATTTTTAATGCCTTCCTGATAATCGATAGCATATTCTTGCGGAATAACATGCAGTATTCGGTATTCATCACGTACACGAACTGATTTGGCAGTATGAACAACATTGTCCACATCTTCCTGAGTAACTTCCTCTTCGGAAATAGGAACCATCCCGATTTCATTCTGACAACTGATATGTTTTCCAGATAACGCCAGATAAACAGAGGAAATTTGACAATCTGCCATCAATTCAGCCTGATCGATAGCCCGCTGTACACATTTAACAACCGACTCTAGGTCGTTTACACCGCCTTTATCCATACCGCGGGATGGACAGCTTCCCACCCCGATAATATTAACCATACCATCGGGCAGAATTTCACCAACAAGGGCAGATACCTTTGCTGTGCCAATCTCTAGGCCAACTACTAATTTTCTGTCCGTCGATTTGATCATCGTTGTTCTGCCTGCCTCATATAATTATTGCCAGTAATTGTTTATTGCCCTTTGACCGGAGCATTAGGATCACCCATTGGTAAAGATGCCCAACCTACCGCGGCACCACTGTCATAACGCAAATCCACATAATCTACCCTTTTCTCTGTGTTCTGCTGTAACAGCGGATAAAGCTCGATAAAACGTTTAATACGGCCTGTTGCATCCATTCTTCCCAGCTTTAGCTGGATACCATTATCCAGAGTCAGTTGCCAGGAACGACGCGCAGTCATTGCCGCCGCTTTTAATTTCAGTTTATTGGCAGCGAGAAGTTTAGCCATGGCTCGGTAACCATCAAGTACTTCTTTTTCACTGCCTTGTGGGCCATAAAGCATCGGGAAATACCCTTTAGCTCCCCATTCAGCCGGAATGCTGAATACCTGACCTTCGGCATCCAGCATCTGTGTGTCATTCCAGCGCACATAAGGGATATATTCTACCAGATGAATTCTCAGTTCATCAGGCCACTGTTTGCGGACAGTGACTTGCCTTATCCACGGCATCCGTTCAATTTGTTGCTGAATGATATTCACATCCTGCGTCATGAAAGTTCCCGGTTGCCCTAATGACAAAATTGCTTGCCGGATATCATCGTTGGTAGTGTAGTGACGCTCACCCGTTACCACCAATTTTGAAATAGGCAATCTGTTAGCATCTTTCATCCAGTTAAGGACGGCCAAACCTCCCCAAATAATGGTCCCAAGTACCATCAGGAAGAAGATAAGCCCTGCCAGATAAGAGCCGTTACTAGGACGGGAACTGCTATTTTCATTATCCCGTCCCCTCACTTTCAGGGCCGCTTGAGACATATCAATCAGCCAACTCCAAAATCTTTACCACCAACTGTGAAAAACTTAATCCAGCCTGACGCGCAGCCATCGGCACCAAGCTGTGACTGGTCATCCCCGGAGAGGTATTCACTTCCAACAGATAGAAATCACCATCAGTATCCATCATGACATCAACTCGCCCCCAACCACTGCATCCAACTGACTGATAAGCTTTAAGCGCCAGTTCTGTCAATTGCTGCTCTTTTTCATCACTTAAGCCACTTGGACAAAAATATTGTGTTTCTTCAGACCAATATTTTGCATCATAGTCATAAAAAACAGCAGCGGGTTGAATACGAATAGAAGGTAAAGCCGCATCACCAAGGATGGCTACTGTGTATTCCGGGCCGTTCAACCATTTTTCTACCAGCAAGTCAACGTCATAACGAAACGCTGCCTCTAATGCGCCACGCAACTCTGAAATCTCATCAACCTTAGTCATACCAACACTGGAACCTTCCAGACTTGGCTTAACAATTAATGGCAAACCTAAATCTGCTACATATTCTTGGAGTTGAGAATCAGTCAATCGTTCAAATTGCTGAGAATTAATTGAAACATATGGCGAAACAGTCAACCCAATTCCCTGCCATAACTGTTTTGTACGCAATTTATCCATTGACAGTGCAGAGGCCATCACGCCACTACCGGTATAGGGTAACTGCAAAAATTCCAATACACCTTGCAAAGTACCGTCTTCCCCACCACGCCCATGAAGCGCGATAAAGACTTTCTCAAATCCAGCTTCTTTAAGTTGAGTCACAGGAAAATCTTTTGTATCAACTGGATATGCATCAATACCCGCTTCTCTCAATCCAGCCAACACGGCTTGTCCCGATAACAGCGAAACTTCACGCTCAGCGGAAGTTCCGCCCAACAGTACCGCGACTTTCTCAGCCATTGTGTTTTTCCTCATTCAAAGATGGCTGTAATTTCGTTTCAGCCAGATTACGCGCTATTTTGCCTATATTGCCGGCCCCTTGAACCAGAATTAAATCATTACCATCCAGCACCTGTGCCAATGCAGCGGTCACCTTTGCCGGATCAGAGACCAAAATCGGATCTAACTTACCGCGGCTACGGATAGTACGGCACAACGAACGACTATCTGCCCCCGGAATAACCACTTCACCCGCAGAGTAAACATCCAACATCAGCAATACATCTACCTGATTCAATACATTGGCAAAGTCATCGTACAAATCACGGGTACGGGTATAACGATGAGGTTGAAATATCATCACAATCCGTTTATCCGGCCAGCCCGCGCGAGCGGCTTTAATGGTTGCATCCACTTCCGTTGGATGATGACCATAATCATCAACCAACATCGCACTGCCACCTTTGCCGTTAACATGTTCCAGAGGAAAATTCCCCAAAAAATCAAAACGGCGCCCGGTTCCCTGAAAACCTGCCAACGCAGCCAAAATATCACTGCCAGAAATCCCTTCCTCAGTCGCAACAGCCACTGCTGCCGCCGCATTCAGCGCATTATGGCGGCCCGGTGCATTCAATACGACTTTCAGATCTGCCATATCTTGACGACTAACAGTAAAATATCCCTGAGCACCTTTTTGCTGATAATGGGTGATACGTACGTCCGCGTCCTCACTAAAACCATACGTCGTGATATAGCGCCCAACACGAGGAATTAACTCTTTGGCAACCGGATCATCAATGCACATGACTGCACGCCCGTAAAAAGGTAGGTTGTGCAAGAAGTTGATAAACGTCTGTTTCAAGTTTTCGAAGTCACCATGATAGGTATCCATATGGTCTGCTTCGATATTCGTAATGACCGCCACCATCGGCTGCAAATGCAAGAAAGAAGCATCACTTTCGTCAGCTTCCGCAATTAAATAACGGCTACTGCCAAGACGAGCATGCGTTCCTGCTGCTTTAACTAAACCACCATTAACAAAAGTGGGATCTAAACCAGCCTGTGCATAGATGCTAGAAATCATCGCTGTTGTTGTCGTTTTACCGTGAGTCCCGGCAATAGCAATACCATGACGGTAGCGCATCAGTTCTGCCAACATCTCTGCTCTGCGAATAACCGGAATTCGGGCCTCACGAGCAGCAACAATTTCCGGGTTATCCGCCAAGATTGCGCTTGAAGCCACAACAACACTGGCATCCAGTATATTTTCAGGACGATGATTAAAATAAATCTGAGCGCCCAACTTAGTCAGTTGACGAGTTACCGGGTTTGGTGCCAAATCAGATCCACTAATCTGATAACCTTCATTAGCCAACACTTCGGCGATCCCCCCCATGCCAGCACCACCAATGCCAACAAAGTGGATGTGCCTGACTTTTCTCATCTCAGGCACGAAAACTCTTAATTTCGCCAGTTGTTGTGTATTCACGTTTTCTTCTTCACTATATATGTTTGCTTCACCGCCCCTTTTAAGGCGGTCTAAATCATTTTTTTGCCGCATCGATTAATGCCGCCGATACTCGCTCAGTTGCATCAACAATTGCTGCTGAACGGGCTTTTACCGCCATTTCCAGCAATTGTGGCCGTTGCCATTGAGTTAATAATTCGATTACTGCATCAACCGTAAATTGGGGTTGCTCCAATATTCTTGCTGCGCCAACCTTTTCTAGAGGTAACGCATTCCAGTATTGCTGACGATCTTTATGCTGAAATGGCACAAAAATCCCAGGTAATCCCGCCGCTGACACTTCACTAACCGTCAACGCGCCAGAACGACAAATCACCACATCAGCCCAAGCATAAGCTTGTGCCATATCGTCAATAAATTCAGTAATCTTATGTTCGCATTTAACTGAATTGTCATAGGCATTCTGAACACTCTCTTTAGCCCCTTTGCCTGTCTGATGCCAAAGAGTAATTTTATCACCCATACGGGCAGCAATTTCAGGCATTGCCTGGTTAAGAATTCTCGCCCCCTGACTGCCACCAACAACCAGAACTCGAATCGGACCTTCACGCCCTGCCAAACGTTGTTCAGGTACAGGCAGTGTCAACACATCTTCGCGAACAGGATTGCCAACAACGGGCGCTTTTGGAAATGCGCCGGGAAATGCTTGTAAAACAGTCGTAGCGATTTTAGCCAGCCACCGGTTTGTCAGCCCGGCAATACCATTCTGTTCATGCAATACAACCGGAACACCGCACATCCACGCAGCAACGCCGCCGGGACCAGAAACATATCCCCCCATGCCAAGCACGACATCTGGCTGATAGCGACGCATAATCGCCTTTGCCTGACGGATTGCTTTGAAAATTCGGACCGGGGCAGCCAACAATGCTTTGATCCCTTTACCTCGCAGACCAGAAATCTGAATAAATTCAATATCAATGCCATGTTTTGGCACTAAATCGGCTTCCATACGATCCGCTGTTCCCAACCAGAGAACGTCCCAGCCCTGGTCTTTTAAATGATGAGCTACAGCCAGACCCGGGAAGACATGTCCTCCAGTTCCACCTGCCATCACCATCAAACGCCGGGTTTTGCCACTCATCGGGGGCTCCTTACAAACGCTTGAGCTTTTGCCAAGCGTGTTTCAAAATCAATTCTTAATAGCAATACGATAGCTGTCGACATAATCAGCAAACTTGAACCACCGTAACTAATCAAAGGTAAAGTCAAACCTTTAGTCGGTAACATACCTGCGGCGGCCCCAACGTTAACCAGAGCTTGGAAACTAAACCAAATACCCACCGAACAAGCCAGAAAACCCGAAAAACGCTGATCCATTTGTAATGCGCGGCGACCTATCGTCATTGCGCGAAAAGCGACGAAGAATATCATTAACAACACCAAAACCACACCTACGTAACCTAATTCTTCTGCCAAAACAGAGAAAATAAAGTCAGTATGTGCTTCCGGCAGGTATTCCAGTTTCTGTACTGAATTTCCTAGTCCTTGCCCTAAAAACTCCCCTCGACCAAAAGCCATCAAAGATTGCGTTAATTGATAACCTTTGCCGTATGGATCTTCCCAAGGGTCCAGAAAGGAAGTTACACGGCGTATACGGTAAGGTTCAGCAATGATTAACAAAACCACCGCGAATACCCCTGAACCAATAATTGCTAGAAACTGCCATAATTTTGCCCCGGCCAGAAATAGCATTGCCAACGTTGTTACAAACAGTACAACCACTGTTCCCAAGTCAGGTTGAGCCAGAAGTAACACTGCTAACACGACCATCACGCCCATTGGCTTACAGAATCCCCAAAAGTTATTCCGCACTTCTTCTACTTTGCGCACCAAATAACTGGCGAGATAGCAAAATAGAGAAAGTTTCGATAACTCAGCAGGTTGAATTCTCAAAGGCCCAATGGCAATCCAACGCGATGCACCATTTACTGAATTTCCCACCACCAGGACAACCAGCAACAAAATAATGGAAATAAGCAGCATCAGATTGCTATAGCGTTGCCAGAAATCCATCGAGATACGCAATGTAATCAATGACAACCCGAAAGCCAGCAAGAGATAAATCGCATCACGCTTAGCAAACAGAAACGGATCTTCTGCAAGACGCTGCCCAACCGGCATCGATGCTGATGTCACCATAACAAAGCCGATAATTCCTAATCCGAGTGTCAGCCAAACCAGTGTGCGATCATACAACACCATATTGGTGGCATCAGTTTCACGGCCACCAATAACCCAGTCTTTTAATCTACTGAATCCCGGAATAGACATCAGCCCAACTCCTTTGCCAAGCGGGTAAACTCATGACCACGCTGTTCAAAATTACGGAACTGATCAAGGCTTGCACAAGCAGGAGATAACAGCACCATGTCACCAGCCACCAGACGCGGAGCAATATCACGTATCGCCTGTTCCATAGTTTCAGTCAATATCGCTATTTCCGGGCGGAGTTGAGCCAACTGTTTTCCATCCCTACCAAAGCAGTAAAGCTGAACTTTATTCCCGCTCAGGAAAGGTTTAAGCGGAGAAAAATCTGCCGACTTACCATCACCACCTAATAGCAAATAAAGCGAGCCCTCCAGGTTCAGACCATCAAGTGCCGCCACCGTACTGCCAACATTGGTCGCCTTAGAATCGTTAATCCAACGCACCCCGTTGTTCAGACGAACAAGCTGGAAACGGTGGTCAAGTCCCGGATAAACCGTCAATGTTGCCAAACTGGCTTCACGAGGAATACCAACCGCATCAGCTAAAGCCAATGCAACCAACCCATTGACGTAGTTATGTCGTCCAGTCAGCTTAATTTCATTTGTCGCCAGCAGTGATTGGTTGTGAACTTTCAAAAAGGCATTTTCACTATCAAGCTGGTAGTCACCACAATCGACACCAAAGCTGACACAACGGCTATCCATACCCGTTTCAGGCAGTGTCAGGGGATCTTGAGCATTCACAATGCATCTTTTCGCCTGACGATAAATCCTCAGTTTAGCCGCCCGGTACTGAGATACCCCCTGAGGATAACGATCCATATGGTCCTCAGTCACATTAAGCACAGCGGCGGCTGTTGCGTTCAGGCTATATGTAGTTTCCAACTGGAAACTGGAGAGCTCTAAGACATAAAGCTGACAAGATTTCTTCAACAATTCTAATGCAGGTAGGCCAATATTACCGCCAACACCCACCTGCCAATTAGCCGCTTTCGCCATTTCACCGACAAGACTGGTAACGGTACTTTTACCATTAGAACCCGTAATAGCGACTATCGGGGCTGTTGCTTCACGGCAAAACAACTCGATATCACCAACAATTTCAATACCTGCATTAGCCGCAGCCTGCAATTCCGCCGTTGCCAAAGCAACGCCTGGGCTTACAACAATCAAGTCAGTATCCATCAACCAGCCAACATTCAGGCTTCCACTGTGACACTCAACACCAGCGGGCAGTTTATCCTTGCCGGGTGGTACCGCACGAGTATCTATCACACGAGGGATCACCCCTCGTGCCATAAAAAAGTCAACACAGGAGAGACCCGTCAGCCCCAACCCGATAATGACGACTTTTTTACCCAAATAATCTGCCATGATTAACGTACCTTCAATGTTGCCAAGCCAATCAGCACTAGCATCAGAGAAATAATCCAAAAACGCACAATAACACGCGGTTCTGGCCAGCCTTTCAATTCATAATGATGGTGAATAGGTGCCATACGGAAAATACGCTGCCCGCGCAGTTTAAAAGAACCCACCTGTAAAATAACTGACAGGGTTTCCACCACAAATACACCGCCCATAATCACCAGTAGAAACTCTTGGCGTAGCAACACAGCAATCGTCCCCAGTGCACCACCTAATGCCAAAGAGCCCACATCTCCCATGAAAACCTGAGCCGGATAAGTGTTGAACCACAAGAAACCTAGTCCTGCGCCAACAATCGCAGTACAGACGATAACCAGCTCACCAGCATGGCTCAGATAAGGGATATGCAGATAGTTAGCAAAATTGACATTACCTGTCGCCCATGCCACTAAAGCAAAACCAGCGGCAACAAAAACGGTTGGCATAATTGCCAAACCATCCAATCCGTCAGTCAAATTCACTGCATTACTGGTTCCGACAATCACAAAGTAGGTCAACAGAATATAAAGCACACCCAGTTGCGGCATCACATCTTTAAAGAATGGCACGACCAATTGTGTTGCCGGAGTATCTTTACCGAAACTGTACATTGCAAACGCTACCCCCAATGCCAGGACGGACTGCCAGAAATACTTCCAACGGGCAATCAACCCCTTAGTATCTTTGCGCACAACTTTGCGGTAATCATCCACGAAACCAACAATGCCGTAACCAATCAGCACAATCAGCACGCACCAAACATAGGGGTTATTCAAGCGCACCCACAACAGTGTAGAAATCGTAATTGAAAGTAAAATCAGCAAACCACCCATCGTCGGCGTACCACGTTTGCTAAAGTGAGATTCCGGCCCATCATTGCGAACAACCTGCCCAATTTGTAATTTTTGCAGAAAGGCGATCATACGCGGCCCCATCCACAATGCGATAGCCAAAGCAGTCAGCAGGCTGACGATAGCCCTAAACGTCAAGTAAGAAAAGACGTTAAAGCCGGAGTGATATTTGACCAAATATTCGGCCAGCCAAACTAACATGTAAAGCTCTCCTGTAATGCGTGGACAACATCTTCCATTGTGGTATTACGCGAACCTTTAACTAACACTGAAAAGACTTTGTGTTGTTGTAATAGTGGAACTAATGTTGCGATCAATGCAGCTTTATCCGCAAAATGCTGACCACAACCGCTCGCTTCACTAACATGAATACTTAATTCGCCCACACTGAACACACTATCGATACCGCTAGAAGCTGCGGTTTCACCAATCTGACGATGGTAATCTGCTGACTGTTCACCCAATGCCCCTATATCGCCAACAACTAGTACTCGGTAACCCGGCATCTGTGATAACACCTGAACTGCAACGGTCATTGAACCGACATTGGCGTTATAAGTATCATCAAGCAGCAATTTTCCTTCTGCCAGATTGATTGGAAACAACCGCCCTGGTACCGCTTTCAGCTCAGACAAGCCCAAACGGATATCTCGCAGGGTTGCGCCAACAGAAATGGCTAACGCACTGGCCGCTAACGCATTGGCGATATTGTGTTTTCCAGGCAACGGCAAATTGATTTCTGTGCTACCAATAGGCGTATGCAGACAAAAATCCGTAGTCAGTTGTTTAACCTGAACATCTGTAGCGTAAAAATCAGCACCTGATGCTTGTTGCATGGAAAAACGCTGTACTGTTTTGTCGCCAATAACCTGCTGCCAGTGAGTCCAATCATTGCTTTCCATATTGATAATGGCCGTACCTTTCTCTGAAAGACCGGTAAAAATCTCGCCCTTAGCTTTTGCAATACTCGCCAGAGAGCCAAAATCCGCTAAGTGCGCAGCAAACAGGTTATTAATTAACGCTGTTTCTGGCAGGGTCATTTTTGCGGTATAGGCAATTTCACCAACATGACTTGCACCTAATTCAACCACAGCAAACTCATGTTGTTCTGTCAGCCTGAACAATGTCAGCGGCACACCGATATCATTATTCAGATTACCTGCGGTATAGAGCGTGTCACCACATTGGCGCAAAATCGCGGCGGTCATCTCTTTTACCGATGTTTTGCCGGACGAACCCGTCAACGCAACAACACGGGCATTACTCCGCTGGCGAACCCAACTCGCTAATTTACCCATGGCTAAACGAGTATCTTTAACCACTACCTGTGGAAAGTTAATATCCAATACGCGGCTGACAAGCAAAGCACTGGCACCAGCTTTGGCTGCATCAGCACAAAAATCATGAGCATCAAAACGCTCACCTTTCAAGGCAATAAACAAACTGCCATTTCCAACCTGACGGCTGTTAGTAGTCACATCACTAATACAAATATTTGCTGCCTGCTGCTCAGTAACCTGATTCAATACGCCATCCGTTACTTGTGCCAGTTGTTGCAGAGTAAGGGAAATCATGCAATCACCCCCAGTAACCGAGCAACAGTCAACCGGTCTGAGTAATCCAAGCGACGATGGCCTACCAATTGATAATCTTCATGGCCTTTACCCGCTATCAATACAACATCATCTGCTTTTGCCTGCATAATAGCGTTGGTTACCGCTTCAACACGGCCATGAATCGTTATCGCACCTCCCGGATCAAGAAAACCCGTTAAGATGTCAGTAACAATTGCCTGTGGCTCTTCATTGCGCGGATTATCATCTGTAACAATCACATAATCGGCCCACTGTTCTGCAACGCCCCCCATCAATGGGCGTTTACCTTTATCACGATCACCACCACAACCAAAAACGCACCAAAGTTTACCCTTACAATGTAAACGTGCGGCTATCAAAGCTTTCTCCAGCGCATCAGGTGTGTGAGCATAATCAACGACGACAACGGGTTTATCCGGTGCCGAGAATACTTCCATTCGTCCACAGACAGGTTCCAGGCAGGAAGCTGTTGCAAGCAGTTTTTCCAGCGGATAATCCAGAGCTAATAAGGTGGAAAGCGCCAACAACAGGTTGCTGACATTAAATGCTCCCATCAGGGCACTATCAATTGTACCGCCTCCCCAACTGGACTCGAAGGTAATGGATACCCCTTTATCGTGATACTTTATTTCACGCGCCGCTAACCAACGCCCCTGCCAATTTTCCGGCAGACAGTTTTCCATCGTCACAGCAACCGCTTGCGGTAAACGGGACAACCATTTCAATCCAATATCATCATCAGCATTAATGATTTGTTGTTTCACATTATGCGTGGAAAACAGCAACCATTTAGCTGCTTCGTAGTGCGCCATATCACCATGATAATCAAGATGATCACGGCTCAAGTTGGTAAACACTGCCGCTTCAAACGGCAACGCAGCTACACGCCCCTGAACCAGTCCATGAGAAGAGACTTCCATTGCCGCAAAAGTCGCCCCTTGCCGAACAAGTTGTTGCAAATCCAGTTGAATATCAACAGCCGAGCCTGTGGTATTTTCACTTGGCGCCACATGCCCCAGTAAACCATTACCGACAGTTCCCATCACGGCACTGGTTTCCCCCAATCCGTGACTCCACTGAGCAAGTAATTGGGTAGTGGTTGTTTTACCATTGGTTCCGGTTACACCAATCAAGTGCAACTTATCACCAGGGTGACAATAAAACTCACCAGTTAACTGTGACAACTTATTATTCAAATCGTTCACATAAACAACCGGAACACCGTGCATAATCTGTACGGTTCCGCTATTGGCCTCGCCCTGGGCTTCTGCAATAACCGCCGCAACCCCTTGTGCGATGGCTTGAGGAATGTAGTCTCGACCATCTGCCTGGTGCCCTTTAATGGCAACAAACAGATCTCCGGCAGCCGATTTACGGCTGTCCAATGTCATTTCGCGTAACGCACGCACTGGGGCGTCAATACCCAATGGCGCAAGTAAATCGCGTAGATTACGATCTGCCACCTGTATCCTCTTTCTTATTAATCACAAATTCGTTTTTATCACCTGCCGCCAAAGCATCTGGCTCCACATTCATGATGCGTAGAACACCCCCCATGATGGTGCCAAATACTGGCGCAGAAACCGCACCACCGTAATACTTACCTGCCTGTGGCTCATTAATAATCACAACCAGAGCAAACCTTGGGTTACTTGCAGGGGCAACCCCTGCGGCGTAAGAGATATATCGATTAATGTACTTGCCATCCGGCCCGACTTTCTTCGCAGTACCCGTTTTGATTGCAATCCGATAACCTTTTATTGCGGCCGTTACTCCGCCGCCACCGGGCAAAGCCACACTTTCCATCATATGAACGACCGTACGCATAATTGGCTCAGGAAAGACTCTGGTGCCTGGTACGGGTGGATCAACTTTGGTAATCGACAGGGGACGATAGATACCCATGCTGCCAATCGTTGCATAGACCCGTGCTAACTGTAATGGCGTAACCATCAACCCGTAGCCGTAAGAAAAGGTAGCCCTATCAAGATCTGACCACCGTTGTCTGTTTATTGGATATAAGCCACTGCTTTCTCCGACCAACCCCAGATTGGTCGGTTTTCCCAACCCAAAACGAGAATAAACATCCACTAACTCTGTCGCAGGCATCGCTAACGCCAGCTTAGAAACACCAACGTTACTTGATTTTTGTAAGATACCAGTGATAGATAATTCAGAATAACGGCCTACGTCTCTAATTTCCTTGCCGCTAATCCTATAAGGTATTGTATTAATAACGGTATTTTCTTTGACAATACCATCATTCAGCGCAGCCATGACCACCATAGGCTTAACAGTGGAACCTGGCTCTAAAATATCGGTGATAGCACGGTTACGCATTACTTCTTTGGGCGTATTGATACGATTATTTGGGTTATAAGATGGGCTGTTTGCCATTGCCAGCACTTCTCCGGTATTAACATCTACTAATACTGCTGTACCGGATTCTGCTTTATTAAAGGCCACCGCATTGGTTAATTCGCGATAAACCAGCGCCTGTAAACGTTCATCAATACTCAATACCAGATTGTGTGCCGCCAGACTATCCACAGATGAAATATCTTCGATGACACGGCCAAAGCGATCTTTACGTACAGTCCGCTCACCCGGTTGCCCCGTCAACCAACGATCAAAACTTTTTTCTACGCCTTCAATACCCTGACCATCAACGTTGGTCACGCCAATAATATGTGCCGTTACCTGACCTGACGGATAATAACGCCGGGATTCCTGACGCAAATAAATTCCCGGTAATTTCAGTTTATGAATATAATCGCCAACTGATGGGTTAACCTGACGCGCTAAATAAACAAAACGGCCTTTTGGATTAACGCTAACTTTGTCAATAAGCTGTTCAAGAGGCAAATTAATAGCATCAGATAAAGCTTTCCAGCGGGTATCACCCGTAATTCCCCCTTGTTCAAATACCTCTTTCGGATCTGCCCAAACAGCATTTACTGGAACGCTAACAGCCAGAGGTCGGCCCATTCGGTCACTGATCATACCGCGAGCGGTAGGGACTGATTGCACGCGCAGGGAACGTAAATCACCTTCTTTAACCAGTTGATCAGGATTGATGACCTGCAAATAAGTCACTCTCAGCAATAAGGCAATTAAAGCTACAGCAATCCCCCCGCATAACAAAGCAAAACGCCAGCTAACAAAACTGGCTTTTTTATCTTCTTGCCTTTTTAACTTCACGGGGCGTGCTGCTTTCATCTCTTACCTTTTTAATAATTAAATTAACTCACTGTGAAACAACAATGTTTTCCTGAGCAGGGTTAACATGCTGCATATGCATTTTTTCAACAGCTATCCTCTCAACCCGGCTGTGATCACCCAAAGCATTTTCTTCGAGGATCAAATTGCGCCACTCGATATCTAATGCATCACGTTCCACCACCAGATGCTCTCTTTCAGCCGTCAACAAGCGAGTTTCATGTGCAGTAGTTACAACAACTATGGCCGAAACCAGTACAACAACTAGAAGAATTAACGGTATCTTGGCATTCTTGAGCAAATCGCTGCCGATAATACCGGTTAATCCGTGACGTTCACCTGCCATTATTCACTAACTTTTTCAGCAAAACGCAAAACAGAACTACGAGCCCGTGGGTTATTAGCCACTTCTTCCTCTGGAGGTTTCATCTTGCCAATCGGTTTCAAGCTACGCCCGCCTCGTGCTTTCAGTTGCTCTTCTGTGAGTGGCAATCCTGCCGGTACTTGTGGCCCTCGACTATTCTGACGAATAAATCGTTTAACAATACGATCTTCCAGCGAATGGAAACTAATCACTGAAAGTCTCCCCTGCGGTGCAAGCACTTGTAATGCCCCCTCCAGCGCCTGCTCAATCTCTTCCAGCTCACTGTTGATATAAATCCTAATAGCCTGGAAACTCCTGGTTGCTGGATGCTTATGTTTTTCTTTTACCGGGCTGGCCTGAGCAATCAAATCGGCTAGCGCTTTTGTTCGGGTAATTGGCTCTTCCTGATTGCGTGCCACAATGGCTCTGGCAATGCGTTTGGCGAAACGCTCTTCACCAAATGTTTTCAATACCCAAGCAATATCATCTGCTGTTGCGTTCATCAGCCATTCTGCTGCTGACTGCCCGCGAGTCGGGTCCATCCGCATATCTAGCGGCCCATCACGCATAAAAGAAAAACCGCGTTCCGGATCATCCAACTGGGGCGAAGAAACACCTAAATCCAGTAATACACCATCAATTTTGCCGATTAGCCCGGCTTTTTCTGTATAGTGAGCCAATTTAGAAAATGGCCCATGTACAATTGAAAAACGTGGATCTGTAATCGTTTTCGCCACTTCAATCGCCTGAGGATCTCGATCAATGGCAATTAAGCGGCCTGCCGTCCCCAATTGCGACAAAATCAGACGTGAATGCCCTCCACGGCCAAATGTGCCATCAATATAGATGCCATTTTCACGAATATTCAGTCCGTTGACTGCTTCATCCAACAATACGCTGGTATGTTTAAAATGACTATTTGCCATATTTATAGTGATAATTCCTGTAGCCGTACTGATAAAGGTTCCTGTGTGGATTGCTCAGCTGCAATATCATCTTTAACCTGTTGATACCAAGCCTGTTCATCCCACAGTTCAAATTTGTTGAACTGACCAACCAGCATGACCTCTTTGACTAGCCCTGCATGCTGACGCAATGTATTAGCTAACAAAAGACGTCCTGCACTATCCATCTGGCATTCACTGGCATGACCTAAAAGTAAACGTTGCACCCGACGCTCCGCCGGATTCATGCTGGATAAGCGAGAAAGTTTTTCTTCAATAATCTCCCATTCAGATAATGTATAAAGCAACAAGCATGGTTGATGAAGGTCAATGGTACAAACCATTTGCCCTTGTGATTCCTCATTTAGCATAGCCCGGTATCGGGTAGGTACGGTGAGCCGCCCCTTGCTATCGAGATTTATCTGCGTTGCTCCACGAAACATCCTCAGGTCGCCCCTGGTGATCAAAAATTACCACTTTATCCCACTAATCCCCACAATAAGGAGTTTACGGATGGGATGAAAACCTTGTCAAGCCAGAGCCGATGCGCTTTAGCTATATTTGATGGCAGGATTTTGGCTGTTGGGAGGCATAATTATTAAATTTAGCAATATCAATAATAATTAACACCATGATAATTCTGAATAATTTTACAAGCACAGGGAGAATAAATGTTTACGGCAAAATAATGAAAAAATAGTTGTGTGATTAATTTATTTACATAATTTACATTTCATTACTATTTAACCACCGTGCAGCAATGTTTATCATTCTATTCGATGCATTCAACACTCAAACTAACTAGCAACAAAAAGCCACAAGATAAATATTATTAAAATCAATTTAATATATAAAAGACGGTAAAAAAACGGGAGTAAATAGACAAATCCCAAACTCAAATAAGCGCTGTTCCATGCGCTTCTTCCTACTGAATAATTTATGTATGAACGAAATTGCTATTTGCTCGCGCTAAAACACCTCTTTTAAGACAGATCTGACAACCAAAACCCCCCATCAGAAAATTAATGAGGGGTTTTTATCATATTTTCCGACTCAGGCTTCCTCGCCGACATAAGTCACGATGTATCCGTGTGATACCTGGCCCTGGCTTCTGCTTTTCATCCAGACTTGCTAACACCAGTTCCAATACCCGTTCAGCAATTTCACGATGACGCTGCGCTACAGAAAGCACTGGACATTCAAGGAAATCCAGTAATTCATGATCACCAAAAGTCGCAATAACCAATTGATTTGGTAAACGGCCGCTGTGTTTTAGCGTAACATCCATGACTCCCTGTAACAGGGCAAAAGAGGTGGTGAACAACGCTTGTGGCATTGGATGAGTTTCTAACCATGTGGTGAACACTTCAGCAGCCGCATCACGCTCATAGCTGTTTGAGTAAAGATACATCACTTTACGAGGGTCATCTTTCCATGCTTCACGGAACCCCTGTTCACGCAGAAAACTGACTGATAATTCAGGTAATGCACCGAGATAAAGCACAGATTCAGCAGAGAATTGACGAAATTCTTGCGCCAACATCTTTGCATCTTCAAAATCATCACCCACTACGCTGATAAAGTGTTCATTTTCGAGTGCCCGATCGAGAGCAATAATAGGCAAAGAACGATTTGCCCAGCGTTGATAAAAAGGATGCTCCGGCGGTAATGCGGTAGAAACAATAATTGCATCCACCTGACGTTGTAGCAGGTGTTCAACACAGCGCATTTCATTATCAGGTTGGTCTTCCGAACAGGCTATCAATAACTGATAGCCACGCTGACGAGCCTGACGTTCCAAATAATTAGCAATACGGGTATAGCTGGTATTTTCTAAATCTGGAATAACCAAACCAATAGAACGGGTACGTCCTGCACGGAGACCGGCTGCCACAGCATTAGGATGGTAATTATGCTCTCTGACCACTGCCATCACTTTTTCTACCGTTTTATCACTGACACGGTATTGCTTGGCTTTACCATTAATTACATAACTGGCCGTTGTGCGTGAAACACCTGCAAGGCGGGCGATTTCATCCAGTTTCACATTAACTCCTTCATAGACCCCAAAAAGGCCCTACTTTATCGCAGAGCCTGATAAATGTATGCACATAGCCCCGCAGTTTGCGATTTTTCATCGCATAATTTTATCCCCACGAGAGACACCGACAATACCCGAACGAGCAACTTCAACAATTTCAGCAACATCCCGAACAGCATCGAGAAAGGCATCCAATTTATCGCTGGTTCCCACCAACTGTACGGTATATAAGGTCGAAGTCACATCAACGATCTGCCCACGGAAGATGTCAGTACTGCGTTTGATCTCTTCACGTCCATATCCACTGGCCTGCAATTTGACTAGCATAATCTCACGCTCTACATGAGAACCCGGTGCCAACTCGCTGACTCGTAACACATCCACCAACTTGTGCAACTGTTTTTCAATCTGTTCAAGTACCCTTGCATCGCCCTTAGTCTGAATTGTCATCCGCGATAATGTCGGATCATCAGTTGGGGCGACAGTTAAACTTTCAATGTTGTAGCCACGTTGGGAAAACAGACCAACAACCCGGGACAAAGCCCCTGATTCGTTTTCAAGTAATACAGATAAAATCCGGCGCATAATCAGGTTCTCTCCGTTTTGCTTAACCACATCTCATCCATTGCTCCTCCACGGATCTGCATAGGATATACATGTTCAGTTTCATCCACAGTGATATCAACAAATACCAGCCGCTGATTTTCAGTCACCTCTTTCAAGGCTTCGGCCAATTTACTTTCCAATTCATCATAACGTTGAATAGAAATGCCAACATGACCGTAAGCCTCAGCCAATTTGACAAAATCAGGCAAGGATTCCATATAAGATTGAGAGTGACGACCGGCATAAATCATATCTTGCCATTGTCTTATCATCCCCAAGAAACGATTATTCAAGTTCAGAACCAGTACCGGCAACCCATATTGCAACGCGGTAGACAACTCCTGAATATTCATCTGAATACTGCCATCCCCCGTAACACAGACTACCGTCGCTTCCGGTTTCACCAATTTAACGCCCAAAGCAGCCGGTAAACCAAATCCCATCGTTCCCAAACCACCGGAACTGATCCAACGCCTTGGTTTATCAAATGGGTAATGCAATGCAACAAACATCTGATGCTGCCCAACATCTGAAGTGACGTAAGCTTCACCCTTCGTCAGACGATAGAGAACCTCGATAGCCGCTTGTGGTTTAATTTTTTCACCACTGCGATCAAAACTGAGACATTTACGGCTACGCCATTGCTGAATAGATAACCACCAATCTTTTAGCGCATCGGGATCTTGTGTATCTTCTACTGTCTCCAGCAACGCCAGCATTTGCCTAAGCACCTGTTTAGCATCACCGACAATAGGTACATCTGCGGAAACCGTCTTCGAAATTGATGTTGGATCAATATCAATATGTAATACCGTTGCTTCCGGGCAATATTTTTCCAGATTATTGGTTGTACGATCATCAAAACGTACACCGACAGCAAAAATGACATCTGAATTATGGATTGCTTTGTTAGCTTCGAATGTACCATGCATACCGAGCATGCCCAGGCTTTGCAGATGAGTTGCAGGGAAACTGCCTAATCCCATCAAGGAGCTCACAACAGGGATATTGAATTTTTCTGCCAATACCAGTAATTCTGCTGAACAATCTGCGTTAATCACCCCTCCGCCTACATATATGACGGGTTTTTTCGCATTCAATAATTTGCTTAATGCTCGCTTAATCTGCCCTTTGTGTCCTTGAATCGTTGGATTATAAGAACGCATACTTATCTGATCAGGATAAATATAGGGTAATTTTACTGCCGGATTTACCGTATCTTTCGGTAAATCAATAACGACGGGTCCCGGACGACCACTGGAAGCTAGATAGAAGGCTTTTTTCAGTACCTTCGGAATATCCTCTGCTTTTTTCACTAAAAAACTGTGTTTTACGATCGGGCGGGATATCCCTACCATGTCACATTCCTGGAATGCATCATTACCAATCAACGAACTGGCGACTTGACCGGACAATACAACCATTGGAATTGAATCCATATAAGCTGTGGCAATACCGGTAATGGCATTAGTTGCTCCTGGACCGGAGGTGATCAATACCACACCAACCTTCCCGGTAGAACGAGCATAACCATCAGCCATATGAACTGCCCCCTGCTCATGACGTACCAGGATATGCTCAATGCCCCCAACCGTATGCAGGGCATCGTAAATATCCAGTACTGCCCCCCCCGGATAACCGAATATATGCTTAACGCCCTGATCAATTAACGATCGGACGACCATTTCAGCTCCTGATAACATCTCCATAGGTTTTCCTCCAGGCTCTGTTTGCAAGTTAATAAATCGGAAGTTCCTTCCACTTTTATTTTAGTAAGACGAATGGCCTCTCAGCGATATATTGATGCTGAGTTAATTAACATAACGCTAGAAACGGGTGTTAGCAATGTGAGTAAAGGCAGAATAGCAACTTTCTGACAATTCCAAATGTCTCCTGCAAGCGTTATCTTACTATCAAGAAGCTAAAGATAAGTAGAATATGATTGGCTATACCTAAAAAGAACGACAACGTATAGGTATTATCCAGTATATATACGATAAAAAACTAAAAAGCAGTTTTCAAAATCGTTTAAGTCACCGAAGTATGAAGCTGACAAAGGAAATGCAGACAAATGCCTCAAATAATTTGACCGTCATTTCCTCGTTTCTGAATAACTATTGTGAATAATTCATTCAGGTAAAACCCATTTACCCCATTTTAATTAGAGAACACGATAAAATCCTTTATTTTTTCTAGAAAACTAATTCCATATATTCAATACTTACCTGGATATATAAATATTTATTTTCATTATTAAATAACCCGACATAATAATCAGTAAAATGACGATTTAAAATAAAAGAAAATTATATTAATTAAAATAGCCAAGTTATGAATATAAGTAAACTTGGCATATCTACAAAACAACAAGACATTTATTTACAACATTGAATTATCTTTTAATATCTTTTCTAGCTGAGGAAAAACAGTAAAGCCGTCGCGATCTAAAAAGTGCCCACCATCGGAGAAACCATATAATTCAGTCCGGAGCTGCTGACTTAAATTTAATGTAAACTGTGGCGATACAATCTCATCATTAAGCGATAATATTGCTATCCGTTGGTTTATTTTCTGTCTGAGCGAGCTAAAATCCAGCTCCTCTTCAGTAAATGTACTTAATTCAGGTAAGGTTGATAGTTTTTCATAAAATCCTGAAATTAGTACAACTCCCCCAATATTTACATTATCAGGTAAAGATGAGATATAACGGAGTGTAGCAATGCAACCCAAACTATGTCCAAAAAAAAGTGTTCTTTCGTTAGGACTGGAAATGCTCTCCTGCAATTTTTCTTGCCATAAATGGGGAAAAGGAGCATGAGATTCAGGCAGTTCCGGCACAATAACATTAATATTTAACTTTTCATACTGATCTTTAAGCCAAGGAAACCAATGGTGATCAGGGGTTGCTGAAAGACCATGAACAATAACGACATTATTGAAATTCATCAATTCACCTAATTATACAAAGTGTATTTTATTTACTATACAGACTTTAAATTATCTTATCCATATATACCCGTCATCTTTCAAGTTGCCTCTTTGTTAGCTGCACTCACCCCAGTCACATCGTTATCTATGCTCCCGGAGATTCGCTCCCTTGCCGTCGCGATGCATCTTGAAATCTGGGTATTTTCAGAAAAAACCCAAAGCGGGATATTACTACAATATCCCTCATACTTTCCCTGAATAACTGGTAACACTAACTCTTTGTATAAAATCCCGAAAATCAATCTTGATACATAGATTCAATCTCTTTATAGTAACGCTGCATAATAATTTTCCTCCTCAATTTCAGTGTTGGAGTTAATTCACCCGTTTCCATTGAAAATGGTTTTGGCAGTAATATGAAACGCTTTACCTGATCGAAGTGAGCAAAGTTTTTCTGCACCTCTTTCAAGCGTTGCTCAAACATTTCGATAATCTGACTATGGCGTAGTAATTCAACCCGGTCATGATATTTGAGATTAATTGACCTTGCATACTCTTCCAATGCTTCATAACAAGGCACGATAAGAGCGGATACAAATTTACGGGCATCAGCAATAACAGCCACATGCTCAATAAAACGATCTTGCCCTAGCGTGCTTTCAATCATTTGAGGAGCAATATATTTCCCATTCGATGTTTTCATCAAATCTTTCAGACGTTCAGTAATGAACAAATTACCATTTTCATCCAACTTACCAGCATCACCTGTACGCAACCAACCGTCTTGAGTAAATGCCTTGGTGGTTTCTTGCTGATTATTGAAATAGCCTTTCATCACAATTGGGCCACGCACTTGTATCTCATCTTCTCCACTGATACGGACGTCAATGCCAGGCAAGGGTTTACCAATAGAACCAAATATATAACCTTGCTCTTCCCAACAGGAAACCGTGGCACAAGTCTCTGTCATACCATAGCCATATTTGATATTTATCCCAACAGCGAGAAAGAACAAGATAATCGTTTCGTCCAGACGTGCGCCAGCCGCAGGTAAAAACCGAACTCTGCCCCCCAATACATTTCGCAATTTACTCAACACCAATTTATCAGCCAGTCGATGCATTACTGTTGACCAAAGGCAGCTTTTTTTACTTTGCAAATTACGTAAAAACTGACGCTCACCACATTTAATCGCCCAATTAAAAAGTTTTCTTCGATGCCAAGGAGCCCTAGAAACCTTTTCAAAAACCGCACTATAAATTTTTTCGTAAAATCTCGGCACTGCACACATCACTGTCGGGCGGATATCCGCCATAGCTTGACGAACAAAATTAGTGTCGGTCAGATAAACATTTTGTGCTCCTACATGCATGACATAGAAACTCCATGCGCGTTCAAAGACATGGGATAACGGCAGAAAACTCAAAGAAACGTCCTGATCAGTTAATGTCAAGATATGATCATGTGAATACAACTGATAGGCTAAATTGCGGTAATCAAGCATGACGCCTTTAGGCTCACCCGTGGTACCAGACGTATAAATAAGTGTAAAAAGATCATCCAGATTGTGGTTAGCAATACGGGTTTCCAACGCAGATTGATGTTGTAATTTATTATCCGCCATGAAATCAGATAAATGCTGAGCTAATGAACAATCCCGCAAATCGACTGATTCATCTAAGACAATAATGTGACTTAACTGAGGGCAACGTTCTGTCAAAGTAATAGCAACATCATACTGCGGCTGCCCGCCAACAAACAAAATACGCACACCAGCATCATTAAGTATGAAACTAGCCTGTTCTTGACTACTGGTTGCATATAGAGGGACAGTGACCGCCCGAAGTTGTAATACAGCGATATCTGCCAATGACCACGCCATGCTGTTATGTGCAAAGAGGCCAATTTTTTCTTGTACATCAACGCCAATCTCCAACAACGCCCGGCTAATAGCATTGGTCTTTTTGCCAATATCATTCCAGTTTAGTTCGCGTTGTTCAGCCGGAGACCATTGGCGAAAAGCAATTTTCTCTGGGTGTTGTTTGATTTGTTGTTGCAACCGGTTTATCAAGTGATAAGGATGTAAATTTTTAGTTATCACAATCTTTTTCCTGTTCGAAAAACTTTTTTCTTATCGGAGAAAAAACAGTAATTTAATTCTCTGATAATACCTTTTCGCATCACTTATTCGCTTTTCAGCTTACAGGTGTTAGCTATTTCCTTGCAGTCTACCGATTCCTGAACAACAGGAAAAGTCTATTTATCAAAAGTTGAAAAATTTGTGATAAAATAAAAAAACTCACCACCCTTATCCAGTAGTGAGTTTTCAAGTTAATTATCTGCTACTAAGTTGACTCAACAACGATTTCATCCATTGATGCCCTTTATCTTTCGTTGTAGATTCATGCCAAATCAAATAACACGGACGACTTACTTTCTCCCACGGTAATGAAACCGCTCTTATTGCTAATTGTTCGTTATAGTGCTCAACTAACCATTTTGGTGCAATCGCAACCAAATAGGTTTGAGAGACAATATGCAACACACTATTCAAATCGGTCCCCTGATAAACCACCGAACGCAAACGTTCACCTCCATCATAATAGGGAACGCTGAATGAACAGATATTATCCAATGATACAACGGCATGATGTTCCTCATACAATTGCTGCTCACTAATACTATTTTCAATTCTTGGATGATGATTAGAAACAGCCAAAACCAACTCATCATTGAATAACGGGTAATGATGAAAATCCATACGTTCTAGCTGCGTATAGCTAATGACAAACTCAGTTTCCTGATACCTGAGCTGATGTTCAATATTATCATGTAGATATGATCTAATCGTCACACCCAGATTGGGTGTATTTTGTTTCACCTGTTCAACTATTTTTGCAGCCAGTCTAATATCTAGAGGGCTACAAATTGAAAGACTAAAAACCCTATCACTATTATCAGGTTCAAAACCAACCCCAGGTAACTCGTTATATACCAGTTGTAATGCCTGACGGACGGGACCAAATAATTGATGAGCTCTTGCCGTCGGTTGTATTCCACGCCCATAACGCACAAATAATTCATCATTGAACATTAGCTTCAAACGAGAAACCGCATTACTGACAGCCGGTTGTGACATTCCTAATATCTGTGCCGCACGTGTTACATTCTGCATTTGCATAACTGCATCAAAAACAGTCAGAAGATTGAGATCCACATTACGTAAATGAATTTCATTTGGATCTTTTTTGGTTGCAGTTACTGAGGTGTATTCAGCCATTGTTTAACTCCACTAAACTGATGCAGATGATCCCAGCTAATAACAAAACATCGGAAATACCTTCATTTATTACTCAGATATTACGATGACTCTAACTATTAACGAGATCAATTGTCTTAATCATTTCGATAACAAATAATTAAGACTCGTCCTTGTACAAATCTGAATACGCATAGCTAACCAGCGCATCCCCTTATTAATGTTAAAAATATATAATTTCAATTAGTAGACAATGTAGTGCTCATTATTCATTCACAAAAAAGTACAATTATGTTAACAATTTATTCACCCTGATATTTTGTATATGACGATAAATCAAAGAATTACACAATTTACAATAAAATTACTGACTTATTATTATTAAACAATTTTATCAGAGTTATTATATTATAGAATTATTTTTTCAAAGATATATAACATAACGTCCTATTTGTATCTATTTTTCCAATGACAAATGATGTTTTTCGGAAAAATACAAATCGACTTCCAGCTCATCACACAAAAAATACTTCATTTTAATTAATCAGTATAATGCGCTATTTTTTATATAAATCTGAGCTTATCATTAAAGTCAAACCAGAACAAAAAAGGATAAAATAAAAGCTTTTTAAATATAAACAGATCAACACTTCAATTTATCACCATGAGAAAAGTAAAACCAAGGATCATATGCCTAAATGAATTCTTGACATCACTTTTAAGATAACGTATCAATAAAAGCATACGAATCACAAACACTCATTAATACTACTGAAAGGTTGGATCGATATGATTCACTCAATTTGTCTACTAAACCTACTACTCATCGTATCTGATATGCGCGGTATGCTGGTGGACAGAAAACAGAGTTGATTTAAAACAGAGTTGGTCCAAACCAGACATTAACAAGAACCCGCGCCAAGCGCGGTTTTTTTTTACCTGCTGGGCGCAAAAAACAACCATGAGAGGAACGTACATATGAACCAGCAAGTTATTATCTTCGACACCACGTTACGTGATGGAGAACAAGCATTACAGGCCAGCTTATGTGTGAACGAAAAACTCCAGATTGCCTTGGCCTTGGAGAAAATGGGTGTTGATATCATGGAAGTCGGTTTTCCAGTTTCCTCTCCTGGTGATTTTGAATCTGTACAGACGATCGCTAAGCAGATAAAAAATAGCCGTGTTTGCGCCTTAGCCCGTTGTGTAGAAAAAGACATTGATGTGGCCGCAGAAGCATTAAAAGTTGCAGACGCTTTTCGTATCCACGTCTTTTTAGCCACTTCCGATTTACATATTGAATCCAAGCTGAAAAAAACATTCGAAAATGTCATGGAAATGGCAACTCAATCAATCAAACGGGCACGTCGTTACACTGATGATGTCGAATTCTCCTGTGAAGATGCGGGCCGTACACCTATTGATAATCTGTGTCGGATCGTTGAAAACGCTATCAAAGCAGGCGCAACGACGATCAATATCCCAGATACTGTCGGTTACACCACGCCATATCAATTTGGCGGCATCATCACTAACTTGATCGAACGCGTTCCTAATATTAATAAAGCGATAATATCCGTCCATTGCCACGATGATTTGGGGATGTCTGTCGCCAACTCTATCACAGCAGTACAATCCGGAGCTCGTCAGATAGAGGGGACGATAAACGGTCTGGGTGAACGTGCCGGTAACTGTTCACTGGAAGAAGTCATTATGGCGATTAAAGTCCGTCAGCAAATGTTAGGTGTTTATACTAATATCAACCATCAGGAAATTTACCGCACCAGTCAGTTGGTCAGCCAATTATGCAATATGCCAATCCCCGCGAATAAAGCAATTGTTGGTAGCAATGCATTTTCCCACTCATCCGGGATTCATCAAGACGGGGTACTGAAAAATCGTGAAACTTACGAAATTATGACACCAGAGTCCATCGGCCTGAAAGAAATTCAATTGAACCTGACTTCCCGTTCTGGTCGCGCCGCAGTGAAACACCGTATGGAAGAGATGGGATATCAGGATAAAGATTACGATCTGGATAGCTTATACGAAGCCTTTTTACGTCTGGCAGATAAAAAAGGCCAGGTATTTGACTATGATTTGGAAGCCTTAGCGTTCATCAATTTGCAACAACAAGAACCTGAATTTTTCCATCTGGACAACTTTAATATCCAATCTGGCTCCAATGTGATGACAACAGCTGCTGTACGTTTAGTGTGCGGTAAAGAGGTGAAATCAGAAGCTGCCACAGGTAATGGACCGGTAGATGCTGTCTATCAGGCAATCAGTCGAATAACTGAATACCCAGTTGAACTGGTTTCTTATCAGTTATCAGGTAAAGGCCAAGGAAAAAATGCACTGGGTCAGGTAAATATCGTTGTCGAATGCTTTGGGCGTCGCTTCCACGGCATGGGATTGGAAACAGATATTGTTGAATCTTCTGCCAAGGCAATGATTCATGCTCTGAACTGCGTTTGGCGTACAGAGCAAGTTAAGAAAGAGAAACAACGTATACAGCAAAATACAAAGGAAATGGTGTAAACATGTCGAACAATTATCATATTGCAGTTTTACCCGGTGATGGTATTGGCCCTGAAGTTATGGCACAAGCCTATAAGATATTGGACGCAATCCGTAAGCGTTTCAATATCCGTATCACCACCAGCGAATATGATGTGGGTGGGATTGCTATTGATCACCACGGCTGTTCACTACCGGCAAAAACCGTAGCAGGTTGCGAACAGGCTGATGCCATATTGTTCGGCTCCGTGGGAGGGCCTAAATGGGAACATTTACCACCAGCAGAACAACCTGAGCGTGGCGCACTGTTGCCATTGCGCAAGCATTTCAAACTATTCAGCAACTTACGCCCTGCCCGCTTATATGCTGGATTAGAGGTATTTTGTCCTTTACGCCATGATATTGCCGCCAAAGGCTTTGATATTTTATGTGTCCGTGAATTAACCGGCGGTATCTATTTTGGTCAACCCAAAGGACGTGAAGGCCAAGGTAAATATGAACGAGCATTTGATACTGAGGTTTATCACCGTTTTGAAATCGAGCGTATTGCCCGCATCGCCTTCGAATCCGCTCGCAAACGCGGTAATAAAGTCACATCTATTGATAAAGCAAATGTGTTGCAGAGTTCCGTATTGTGGCGAGAAGTTGTTACTGAGATTGCAAAAGCGTATCCAGATGTAGAAATCAATCACATGTATATTGATAACGCCACCATGCAGTTAATTAAAGATCCGTCTCAGTTTGATGTGATGCTGTGCTCCAATATTTTCGGCGATATCTTATCTGATGAGTGCGCCATGATTACCGGTTCAATGGGCATGTTACCTTCTGCCAGCCTGAATGAAAAAGGTTTTGGCCTGTATGAACCTGCTGGTGGTTCTGCACCAGATATTGCCGGAAAAGGTATTGCTAACCCGATAGCTCAGATCCTATCTGCCGCTTTACTGCTGCGCTATAGCTTAGGTCACAATGACGCCGCTAATGCGATTGAACAAGCGGTTAACTACGCGCTGGAACAGGGCTATCGCACAACAGATTTAGCCGGAAACGGTAAAGCAATTAGCACTGATGAAATGGGCAGCACTATCGCCCGTTATATAGCCGAGGGTGTTTAACATGGCTAAGACTTTATATCAAAAATTATATGACGCTCATATTGTTCGGGAAGTACCGAATGAAACCCCGTTACTCTATATTGATCGTCATCTGGTTCATGAAGTAACCTCCCCGCAAGCTTTTGATGGTTTGCGTACTAAAGGCCGCCCAGTGCACCAACCAGGTAAAACGTTCGCAACAATGGATCATAATGTATCCACGCAAACAAAAGATATTAACGCTTGTGGTGACATGGCACGTATTCAAATGCAGGAGTTGATGAAAAACTGTGCCGAATTCGGTATCACATTATATGACCTCAATCATCCCTATCAGGGGATTGTTCATGTCATCGGCCCTGAACAGGGGATAACCCTGCCAGGCATGACGATTGTTTGTGGTGATTCCCACACTGCCACGCACGGAGCATTCGGCTCGTTAGCCTTCGGTATTGGCACTTCTGAAGTTGAACATGTACTCGCCAGCCAAACTCTAAAACAAGCCCGTGCCAAAACTATGAAAATCGAAGTGATGGGTGATGTCGGTGACGCTATTACCGCCAAAGATATCGTTCTGGCGATTATCGGCAAAACAGGTAGTGCAGGTGGTACAGGGTATGTGGTGGAATTCTGTGGTAAGGCGATTGAAGCACTTAGCATGGAAGGCCGTATGACTTTATGTAACATGGCAATTGAAATGGGTGCTAAAGCAGGTTTGGTTGCACCGGATGAAACCACTTTTACTTATATGAAAGGCCGCCAGTTCTCACCAAAAGGAGAGCTGTGGGAACAAGCTGTTGCTTACTGGAAGACATTGAAATCCGATCCTGATGCACAATATGACACCATTGTTACGATTAATGCAGAAGAGATCTCTCCGCAGGTTACATGGGGAACAAACCCTGGGCAAGTGATCGCCATTGATCAAACAATTCCTGCACCGGAATCTTTTAGTGATCCTGTTGAACGAGCATCTGCTGAAAAAGCACTGGCGTATATGGATTTGAAACCCGGTATTAAACTAACAGATGTGAAGATCGATAAAGTCTTTATCGGCTCTTGCACCAACTCCCGGATTGAAGATTTACGGGCTGCCGCAGCTATCGCACAAGGTCATAAAGTTGCACCTGGTGTTCAGGCAATCGTTGTTCCCGGATCAGGCCCCGTTCAAGCACAAGCAGAAGCAGAAGGTTTAGATAAAATTTTCATAGAGGCCGGTTTTGAATGGCGCTTACCCGGATGTTCCATGTGTCTGGCAATGAATAATGACCGCCTGCAACCCGGTGAACGCTGCGCTTCTACCAGTAACCGCAACTTTGAAGGGCGACAAGGACGTGGTGGACGCACTCATTTGGTGAGTCCAGCGATGGCAGCAGCAGCAGCGATTAATGGTCATTTTATCGATATACGCCACCCAGCACAGAAGTCATAAAGGAGAGAATGATGGAAAAGTTTATTCAACATACCGGCTTGGTTGCCCCTTTAGATGCTGCAAACGTCGATACTGATGCCATTATTCCTAAGCAATTCTTACAGAAAGTTACTCGTACAGGATTTGGTCAGCATCTGTTTCATGACTGGCGTTTTCTTGATGATGCAGGACAAAAACCTAATCCTGAATTCGTATTAAATCAGCCTTGTTATCAAGGTGCTAGTATCCTTCTGGCTCGTGAAAACTTTGGTTGCGGCTCCTCTCGTGAACATGCACCTTGGGCACTAACGGATTATGGTTTTAAAGTGGTTATCGCCCCAAGTTTTGCAGATATTTTTTACGGTAACGCTTTCAACAACCAGTTACTGCCGGTAAAACTGAACGATACAGATGTCAATGAGCTATTTGAGTGGGTTCAGCAAAACAAAGCTTGTCGTTTTACTGTCGATCTAGAACAACAGAAAGTCCACGCTGGCAATAAAAGCTATGATTTTGAAATCGATAGTTTCCGGCGTCACTGTATGATGAATGGTCTGGATAGTATTGGCCTGACATTACAACATCTGGATGCCATAATAACCTACGAGCAAGAACAACCGGTTTTCCTACGTTAATTTTTCCGTTATTGATTTATCCCGTAGTTTTCTACTACGGGATTTTTCTATAGAAATTTACAGATAGAAATAGCGATAGTAGCTGGACAAAACACCTCCAATACCAGATTATTACTCGCTTTAAACTGATATGTATACCCTATGGATTTCAAGATGCATCGCGACGGCAAGGGAGTGAATCCCCGGGAGCATAGATAACGATGTGACCGGGGTGAGTGAGTGCAGCCAACAAAGAGGCAGCTTGAAAGATGACGGGTATAAAAGAAATAGAGAGTACACAATGTATAATAAGAAAAAAAGCCAGTAAGCTTTCTTACTGGCTGGCAAATCACCATTACTCAAGAAAATTGGGGGAGAAGCCAGATTTCGTCTGGCCTATTGAGCTACTTTCAATATGGATAATTATCGTCGCAATATAAGGAAATAAAAATTGATGAATAATACTCTGGAGTTCCTCTTTTATGCCCAGTTCACGCTTACAACAACAATTCATTCGATTATGGCAACACCATCAAGGAAAAGAGGCTGAAACAACGTTACAAGAACTGGCAAATGTACTGCATTGTTCAAAACGCCATATCCGTTCACTGCTCAACAATATGCAGAAAGCTGGCTGGTTACAGTGGCAATCTGAGTCCGGGAGAGGGAAACGTTCTCAACTGAATTTTTTACGTGATGGATGGGAATTTCAACAACAACGAGCTGAAGAGTTGCTTGAGCAACATAACGTTGAGAAGTTGGTCCAACTGGTTGGTGATAAAGATACAGTCCGTCATATGGTACTATCCCAGATTGAGCGCCGTTTCCGTCAAGGAAAAAACTTACTGCGGATACTCTATTATCGCCCCTTCCCTAATCTTCTACCCGGTTCACCTTTACGCCGTTCTGAAATTCATCTGGTCAGGCAGATATTTAATAGCCTAACCCGCATAAATGAGGAAAATGGGGAACCAGAAGCTGACATAGCTCATCATTGGCAACAATTATCCTCAAATCATTGGCGCTTTTATCTACGGCCGGCCATCCATTTTCACCACGGCAGAGAATTACAGATGGCAGATGTCATCGCTTCGCTACAAAGATTACGCAACCTGACCCTTTTTTCTCATATTGAAAAAGTCACAACGCCCACCCCCTACGTGATTGATATTTTTCTTTCAGAACCTGATCTCTGGCTCCCTTTATTAATCGGCAGCCCACATGCCATGATCTTGCCTCAAGAGTGGCAAAAGTTACCGAACTTCTCTCGTATGCCAGTGGGAACCGGCCCTTACCAGGTCATAAAAAACAGCGCTCAGAAACTACAAATTCGTGCCTTTGATAATTACTTTGGCTTTCGGGCACTGATTGATCAGGTGAATATATGGTTTCTACCAGAATTAGCGGAGAAACTGGTTTGTACAACTCTGCATCTGGAAAGTGACAGCACGGATAATAACTCGCTAGATAGCAGGATAGAAGAAGGCTGTTATTTCCTACTACACGACCATCGTTCAACTAAATGTAAGAGAGAAGACGTTCGCCAATGGCTATGCAGCCTGCTAACACCGATCAATCTGCTAGCGCATTGTGACCCCTTTTATCAACGCCACTGGTCACCCGCTTATGGTTTATTACTACGCTGGCATCACAGTAAGCTCATATCCGAATTGAACAAACCAGAGGATATTACCCATCTGACCGTCACGCTTTGTCATCAACATCACGAATACCACACAATCAGCCAGATCCTTCAAGCCATACTGACCAAGTGCGGCGTCGAATTGAAAATCAACATCGTGGATTATGACACATGGTTCAATGGTAACACCGAAAGTGACCTCTGGCTTGCTACCGCCAACTTTTATAATCCTCTGGAGTTTTCGCTGTTCGCTACGCTGTACGAGATGCCATTATTGAAAAAGTGCCTTGGTAATGACTTAAGTAAAGAAGTATCACAATGGCGACGACAAGAGTTATCGCTTGAAGAGTGGTGCGAAAAAATAATTGATGAACATTGGTTGCATCCACTGTTCCACCACTGGCTTGAGTTACAGGGGCAGAGAAGTATGCGGGGAGTCAAAATGAACACCTTTGGTTGGTTTGATTTCAAATCTGCCTGGTTCAACCCATATGAAGGGTAATTCACAGAAAAAGCCAGAGTTATGAACATACACAGGTGTGCAAACTTGCTTTTATTCACTTTTTCTGTGGATATCTATGTGAAAAAGGCAGGGGTAATTCAGGTATAGCTTTATATTATGAATTATCAGTCTATAGACAAAAAATGAAATAGTATTTATTTTTCATTGAAATAGCAGCTATTTATCTCGCTATTTCTAGCGTCAACCATAACTATAATGGACAACGTTAGTTGATGAGAACAAAAAACAATCAAAAATTATGTTATCCACAGGTTATGCTTTTTAGTTAAGCAAAAAACAGCGGTTTTTGTAGAAAAAAGTGTTAGTCAAACCTGTAAATCAAACCAGTGATCTCATTTTTGTCTACTTATCCCATAAAACTGTGGATAACATGGTGTAAGATCCTGTTCATTATTACCAGCAATAGGTGAACAAGAACGGCAGTCAATTTTACAATATTTGAAACAGCAATAAAAAATGTTTGTATATCATGCTATTATCACTTTTTAGCTATTGTATGAACCTCGGATTTATTATTCACAGAAACTAAGGCTGTTTTTTGACCTAAAAAACGGATATCTCAAATGAACATACTGTTTTCCCCCCCACCTCCACCAGACAACGAGCAACAGTTGCTTGAATGCGCCCAACTTCTGGCTGGCTTATCAATGGGAGAACTCGCGGCAAAAGCAAATTTACCTATCCCACCCAATCTGAAACGAGATAAAGGCTGGGTAGGCATGTTGCTAGAATATTATCTGGGGGCAAGTGCCGGCAGCAAGCCAGAGCAAGATTTCGAACATATCGGTATTGAGCTTAAAACCATCCCAGTAGACAGAAGAGGTTATCCATTAGAAACAACATTTGTCTGCGTTGCACCATTAACAGGGAACAGTGGTATTACCTGGGGAAGCTGTCATGTTAGACGCAAATTATCGCGAGTACTGTGGATACCTGTTGAAGGTGAACGGGAAATCCCTCTAGCCAAACGCAGGGTTGGCTCTCCTTTATTGTGGAGTCCCAATCAAGAAGAAGAAGAGTTACTACGTCGCGACTGGGAAGAATTGATGGATTTCATCGTGCTTGGCAAAGTAGAGAGCGTTACCGCCCGTCATGGAGAAGTATTACAGTTGCGCCCAAAAGCGGCTAACAGCAAAGCATTAACCGAAGCAATCGGTGTACACGGCCAGCCTATTATGACTCTGCCTCGCGGGTTCTATCTAAGGAAAAATTTCACTGCTCCTCTACTGGCCCGTCATTTTTTGATTTAACGTTGAGCTCTGACTGATTTTTACATCGACATACTTACCTTACATCTAATCACGCGTATAATTAGCTTTTTACCTTAAGGTTTTAATAAGCAATGTTAGAATGGATTGTTGATCCCCACGCCTGGATGGCACTTGCCACCCTGACAATTCTAGAAATCGTTTTAGGGATTGATAACATTATCTTTTTGTCACTTGTTGTGGCAAAACTCCCTAACCATCAACAAAATAAAGCACGTAAGATCGGACTAATGGGAGCAATGCTGATGCGCTTGGCGCTGTTAGCATCTATTGCCTGGGTTATTCGGCTAACCTACCCGATATTGACAGTTTTTGAACATGACATTTCTACCCGTGACTTAATCCTATTCTTTGGCGGTCTATTCCTGATCTGGAAAGCCAGCAAAGAAATCCACGAAGCGATCGAAGGTGACAATGAAGGAGAGCTAAAACGTCCTGTTCACTCCTTCCTGGGGGCCATCATCCAGATTATGTTGCTGGACATTATTTTCAGCCTGGATTCAGTCATCACCGCTGTTGGCCTGTCCGATCACCTATTCATTATGATGGCAGCCGTTATCATAGCCGTCGGTGTCATGATGCTCGCCGCTCGTCCTATCGGTGAATTCGTTGACCGTCACCCTTCCGTCAAAATGCTGGCGCTGTCGTTCTTAATCCTTGTAGGCTTTACCCTTATTCTGGAAAGCGTACAAGTGCATATACCTAAAGGTTACATCTATTTTGCTATGTTCTTCTCAATGGCAGTGGAAACACTGAATCTCATGCGTGGGAAAAAGAAAAGAAATTAGAAATAGCGCTAAATAACGCTAAAAAATATCATTCTTTGATTTAAAAAGTACGCCATAGATGCCCAGTTCAGTACTGCGGCATCTCAATTCTATGCAGCAAAAAATTGCCGGTTATTTCGGCATTTTTTGTTATACCTGGCTAACCTAGCCAAATATGAAAACTTTATTATGACTATCCAAACAAATATGCATGAAGCTAAAAGTAACTTAAGCCAACTAGCTGACAAACCTTATGTCCAACTTATACCAATAACCCAATCAGATAGGGTTCCTGGAAGATTCGAAGATCTTACTACCATAGGAGAGGATTTTTTTAATACAGACCGGGAAATTCAGTTCATGCTTGAAGGTAACAAGTGAAACATTTGTTGCTTGATAAACATGTTCTTAATGGAATTCGGTTAATTGATGCTCGCATGTAAAAAATGACAAAGAGCCTCCAAGAAAAGCATATAAAGGTTACATCAATCCAAATAACAGCCGAGTTTCAAGGGATAGCGCCACAACTCAGTACGAGCTTATTTCACTATCCCCTAAGACTATATTAAGACTATGTGCTCTTTAGCGCTTCTTAGATGCCTGTAAATAAAGCATCTCCAATGCAATAGTCGCACCGGCCAGAGCCGTAATTTCAGACTGATCATAAGCTGGAGCAACTTCTACCACATCCATACCGACAATATTTAGCGGTTGCAAACCACGCAGCAATTTCAGTGCACGATCGGTTGTCAGGCCACCAATGACTGGCGTGCCCGTACCCGGCGCAAAAGCTGGATCAAGACAATCGATATCGAAAGTCAGGTAAACCGGCATATCACCAACCGTCTCTTTTATCTGAGCAAGCAAATCATCCACACTACGGTCATTAACCTGATCAGCATCCAGTACCGTAAAACCATCGTCCCGTCCATGCTCAGTACGAATACCAATTTGTACTGAATGATGCGGATCGATCAACCCTTCATTTGGTGCGTGATAGAACATGGTACCGTGATCAAATTGGCTACCGTTTGGATAGGTGTCAGCATGAGCATCAAAATGAACCAGAGCCATTTTACCGAAATGTTTGGCATGAGCGCGCAACAAAGGCAAAGTAATAAAGTGGTCACCACCAAAAGAGAGCATACGCTTACCGGAAGCCAGCACTTTTTCAGCATGAGCCTGTAATTTATCACTCATATCCTGAGCATCACCAAAGTTGAAGACCACATCACCGCAATCTACAACTTTAAGACAATTGCGTAGCTTAAAATCCCACGGCCAACGGCGGCTTTCCCATGCCAAGTGAGTAGAAACCTGACGAATGGCCGCAGGCCCGTGGCGACTACCTGCACGACCTGATGTTGCCATGTCAAATGGTACGCCAGTAATTACCCACTCTGCATCGCTGGAATATGGCTGGAAATTCAGCGGAAAGCGCAGGAAACCGAAGGCATTAGAAACCAAAGAGTCATCTTGTTGGTTGCCCAAGGTACTTATTGTCATGAGATATATCCTCAAAAGTTTCCCGACAGAACAAAGCTATTTAATTCCAAGATACCCATGCCATGACGAAATGGGGTATTTCTGAGATAACCCTATTTCTCTGCATCTCCGCATCTGGTTTATATTAAATAACGTTATCTGTATACAGGAGGCTTAATTAACACCAGAAGATTATTCATCTTCCAGATATGTGTAGCCATAAAGACCACTTTCAAATTCCAGTAAAAATTGCTCTTGCAAGCCTGTATCCAAATCCGTGCCTTTTACTTGATCACGGAAGCGAGCCATCAATACATTAGGGTCCAGTTTCACATATTGCAGCATATCCGCGACTGAATCCCCCTCTTCACTTTGGTTGTAGGTCACTTCGCCATTATCGAATACATAAACATCAATAGCCGCTGTATCGCCAAACAGGTTATGCATATTGCCAAGAATTTCCTGATATGCTCCCACCATGAAGAAACCAATCATTGGCGGGCAATCAGGATCATAAGCGGGCATCGGCATTGTCGCGGCTACACCATCACCATCCACATAATGATCAACAATACCATCGGAGTCACAGGTGATATCCAACAATACCGCACGGCGATCCAACGGCTTATCCAGTCCCTCAATGGGTAAAACAGGAAATAACTGATCGATACCCCATGCATCAGGCAGAGACTGGAACAGTGAGAAATTCACATAGAATTTGTCTGCCATACGCTCTTGCAACTCATCAATAATTGGCCGGTGAGCACGGTTGCTTGGATCAAGATCCTGTTGAATATGGCGACAGATATTCAGATATAACTCTTCCGCCCACGCCCGCTCTGCCAAATCCAGCATGCCATGAGCATATTGTGTATGAACATCATGTAGATCGAGCTGACCATCATGCAGCGATTCACGTAAAGAGCGTCTATTTCCTTCTGAATGCATCTCCTGCCAGGTTTCCCACAAACTGGTGAGCGGGCGAGAAGCATCTTCTGCCGGTGGTGTCGTCTGCGTAAATTCATTACGCTCAACCCCGATAACATTAGAGACCAAGACAGTATGGTGAGCGGTCAGGGCACGACCTGATTCCGTGATAACCGTCGGATGGGGTAAACCATGTTCATCACAAGCATCACCAATACCCCAGATGACATTGTTGGCATATTCATTCAACCCATAGTTCACAGAACAATCAGATTGAGAGCGGGTCCCTTCATAATCGACCCCCAGTCCACCACCAACATCAAAACATTGAATATTTACCCCGAGTTTATGTAATTCGACATAAAAACGCGCTGACTCACGGACACCTGTTGCAATATCACGGATATTCGCCAACTGTGAGCCTAGGTGAAAATGCAACAATTGCAGACTATCAAGTCGATCCACTGCGCGCAAAATCTCAACCAATTGCAATACCTGAGTTGCCGCCAGCCCAAACTTCGATTTTTCACCGCCACTGGCTTGCCATTTACCTGAACCCTGAGATGCCAAACGTGCACGGACTCCCAAACGCGGGATCACATTCAATCGTTCAGCTTCTTCCAATACCTGGGCAATCTCAGACATCTTTTCGATCACCAAATAAACCTTGTGACCTAACTTCTCACCTATTAGCGCCAGACGAATATATTCACGATCTTTATATCCATTACACACGATGACGGTACGAGTCATACCCGCATGGGCCAGCACTGCCATTAATTCCGCTTTAGAGCCAGCCTCAAGCCCTAAAGGTTCACCGGAACTGGCCAGTGATTCAATAACGCGGCGTTGTTGGTTAACTTTAATGGGATAAACTAAAAAGTAATCGCCTTTATAACCATATGACTCTCTGGCACGTTTAAATGCGGCATTGATTGAACGCAAACGATGTTGCAGGATTTGAGGGAAACAAAATAGCGCCGGCAAACGCAAATGTTTCTGCTCCTGCTGAACTTTTTTCACCAATTCCGCAAGATCAATTTTTGCCCCCGGCAAATCAGGATTTGGACACACACTAACATTGCCAAGATCATTGACGTAGTAGTAACTCCCTCCCCAATATGCAATATTGTAAGTCTGTTGCATTTTACGAGCGATATTATCATTCATGGCAGTCTCCTTAAGGGAGTTAGAGTTTTTCGCCTTCGCCTGTAATTAATAAATAACCCAAAACGCCATAATCTCACGTGTTGAGAAATATCAGGGAACAGCATGCTCTTAGGTTGTAAAAAGCGTTTAGTTACTACTAAACAACGACAAAATTACCGAGTGACAATACGACTGTCCGACATATCCGGCCTGTTTGCTGGTAACAGATAACATCGAATTAAAGACATATTGAAAAGAAAGGAAAAAGACGCGGATACATCCGACGACAAGTGTGGCTGTTGGCCATTAGCAATCAGCAGATAATGGTTCATTACCCCATTCACCCCCACACATGACTCATATCTAAGGAGCCATTTTCTCGATTGAGAAACAGAAGCTAGTTAGCTTTCTGCGAATCTGTAGCCAAAATAGTTCAACTACGGCCGCAGTTTATACTCGCAATCACATAAAATTGCAAAATGAAATTGAACAAAACTGACATACAAACCAAGAAATTATTCATTCACCCAATGAAAATGACTAGCTGAACTAAAAAAATCTAGCACATGGATAAGAATTATCCTAAAATAGCCATCTAGATGTTAATCCATCCATTTCCAAACTGAAATTATATTTTAAGGTAACGTTATATAATGACCACATACCTTTTCACTTCCGAATCTGTTTCCGAAGGGCATCCTGATAAAATTGCAGACCAAATATCTGATGCCGTTCTTGATGCTATTCTAGAACAAGATCCAAAAGCACGAGTTGCCTGTGAAACCTATGTTAAAACCGGCATGGTCATGGTTGGTGGTGAAATTACTACCAGCGCTTGGGTTGATATTGAAGAAATTACGCGACAAACAGTTCGAGAGATTGGTTATGTTAATTCTGAAATGGGTTTTGATGCAAACTCATGTGCAGTATTAAGTGCCATTGGTAAACAATCACCGGATATTAACCAAGGTGTTGACCGTGAAGATCCCCTGCAACAAGGTGCTGGTGACCAAGGGCTAATGTTTGGTTATGCAACCAACGAAACTGATGTACTCATGCCTGCGCCTATCACCTATGCACACCGTCTGGTTCAGCGTCAAGCTGAAGTTCGGAAAAATGGTGTACTGCCGTGGTTACGCCCCGATGCTAAAAGCCAAGTCACTTTCCAATACAATAACGACAAAATTGTCGGCGTTGACGCGGTTGTACTTTCCACACAGCATGCTGAAAATATTAGTCAGAAAGATCTGCAAGAAGCGGTCATGGAAGAGATCATCAAGCCGGTACTGCCTGCTGAATGGTTAAATCCAACAACCAAATATTTCATTAACCCAACTGGTCGTTTTGTCATTGGTGGCCCAATGGGTGACTGTGGTCTGACTGGTCGTAAAATCATCGTAGATACTTACGGTGGCATGGCACGTCATGGTGGCGGAGCATTCTCCGGTAAAGATCCATCCAAAGTCGACCGTTCAGCGGCTTATGCTGCACGCTATGTGGCAAAAAATATTGTCGCGGCTGGTCTGGCTGATCGTTGCGAAATTCAAGTTTCTTACGCTATCGGCGTTGCAGAACCGACTTCCATCATGGTGGAAACATTCGGCACTGAAAAAGTTTCAACGGCAACTTTGACTCTACTGGTACGTGAATTCTTTGATTTACGTCCTCATGGTTTGATTCAGATGCTGGATCTATTGCACCCAATCTATCGTGATACTGCCGCTTATGGTCATTTTGGTCGTCCACAGTTCCCGTGGGAAGCCACTGATAAAGCAGAAGCACTGCGTGATGCTGCGGGCCTAAAGCTATCAGCGATGAATATGTAAAAATATATACGCGAAAAGCCCGGTTTGGATAATTGAACCCGGCTTTTTTAGCATTAGCTGACAATTGAAGAATCCGTGACAATATTATTATCAGCTTGTTTCAGGATTTCTAATAAAATTCACTGATCATTGCCTATTTACTTTCAATACATGAAATTAGTTAACGTTCCAATTTCTCTACAACAAGCCATTATGAATACTTTGCAGCAAAAACTGCAACAAGCAAACTTATATCTCAACCGTGATTTTCCTGAACCTACAATAAACTACCGCCAGAGGGGAACTACTGCGGGCAGTGCCTATATAAAAAATTGGGAAATCCGCCTTAATCCAGTATTATTGATTGAAAATCAACAAACTTTTATTGATGAAGTTGTACCTCACGAATTAGCTCATCTATTGGTTTATCGCTACTTTGGGAAAGTGCCTCCACATGGAAAACAGTGGCGTTGGATGATGGAAAAAGTACTGAACGTTCCAGCTAACCGTACACACAAATTTAAAATCGACTCAGTACGTAGTCAAACTTTTACTTATTACTGTAGTTGCCAACAACATGAATTAACCCTACGACGCCATAATAAAATTCTGCGAGGAGAAAGTCATTATATCTGTCAAAAATGCGGAGAAAGGCTTATTGTTAAATCAATTGACTCTTTCAATCCTAATTTATAAAGATTTATAATAATAAAAATGTGATTTAATTACTCCACTATCTGAATATAAATCATACTAATAATATATGAACCAAAATCCTATTTTATCAATAAATTCTTATAAATATTCTCATTTTAAAAAAGAAAGAAATTTTTTAAGTAAAATTAAAATCTCCAGATAAGAAAATTAAGCAATAATTAATTTTATACCCTATGGATTTCAAGATGCATCGCGACGGCAAGGGAACGAATCCCTGGGAGCATAGATAACTATGTGACCGGGGTGAATGCAGCCAACAAAGAGGCAGCTTGAAGGATGACGGGTATAAAATTAATCCTGTTAAGGTTCTGTATTACCATCAGGTTAAAAAACTGAGTCTAAGATAAACCACAAAAATAATGGATCATATCTGGCTCAAATAGTCCAGATACAAGCCTTGTACAGGGAAGCAAGGGATAAAATTTATACCCTATGGATTTCAAGATGCATCGCGACGGCAAGGGAGCGAATCCCCGGGAGCATAGGTAACTATGTGACCGGGGTGAGTGAGTGCAGCCAACAAAGAGGCAACTTGAAAGATGACGGGTATATAACTAATAAAAAGGGGCTATCCTAGATAAGTAATTTTATCTAGGATATCCAAATGAGAAAAAGTCGGATTAGCCAATACAAGCAAAAACGTCTTCAGGAGCTCTTTGTGGCAGGGGCTACAGCTCGCACTGCGGCTGAGTTAGTGGGGGTCAACAAAACGACTTCAGCTTACTATTTTCACCGCCTCAGAGTCCTTATCGCTGATTATGTCGATGAACACTCCATGTTTGAAGGTGAAGTCGAGATAGACGAAAGCTATTTCGGGGGTAAACGTAAGGGAAAACGCGGGCGAGGTTCAGCCGGAAAAGTCCCTGTTTTCGGGCTTCTCAAGCGAGGTGGTAAGGTCTACACCCGCCTAACACCTAACGCCAAATCCGATACCTTAATTCCGATAATCACGGCGAAAATTAAGCCTGACAGCCTGGTCTACACAGACAATTTTGCCCGCTATGATGTGCTGGACGTGTCCGATTTTAAACACTATCGAATTAACCATAGCACGGAGTTTGTAGACGCTAAAAATGGTCAAAACCATATCAATGGGATAGAGAACTTTTGGAACCAAGCCAAACGTCATCTGCGTAAATTTAATGGCATACCAAAGGAACATTTTGAGCTCTTTCTCAAGGAATGTGAGTGGAGATTTAATACACCGGGTGTAAAAGGCCAATTACATATTATAAAACAAATAGTTAAGGGAAAAATATAATCGCTATCTAGGACAGCCCCAATATTTATTCTTCCATATGAAAGGTTAAAACCACCGACTTTAGTCGGTGGGTTAGTGATTAACGGACTGAAAGTCCGGATACGCATCGGCTGAACGATGCGTCAATTGTCCATCCTGAAGTTATCATCCGGGTTTGGTTCAAAATGATGCTCCAGATAAGCCTTTATCATCTCTTCCGTTAACTGACCCACCGTCGCACAAAAATAGCCTCTGCCCCAAAAATGCTGACCCCAGTAGCGTTTCTTTAGATGCGAAAACTCTTCAAACAACTTACTCGCTGTCCTCCCCTTCAGTCTCCTCATGATTTCTGAGGGAGATAATGTCGGGGGACTACTCACCAGTATGTGAACATGATCTTTGCTCACTACTCCTTTTAATATCCTGATTTCAAATGCTTCACATGTCTGACGAACTAACTCGCGCACCCGTATTGCTACTTCACCTATCAGCACTTTGTGCCTGTATTTCGTTACCCATACAAAATGGTATTCAATCTGAAATACTGTGTGACTACCGTATCTGTAATCCATGTTGCACCTCCCATGCAACACAGTATCTCAGCTAAAGCTGACCGACTAAAGTCGGTGGTTTTAACCTTTCATATGGAAGAATAAAATGATACAGACCCTGATATGCAAAAACCCCCAGCGCTCGCTGGGGGTTTCTACGGTATTTAAAGCCTGGCAGTTCCCTACTCTCACATGGGGAGACCCCACACTACCATCGGCGCTACGGCGTTTCACTGCTGAGTTCGGCATGGGGTCAGGTGGGACCGCCGCGCTATCGCCGCCAGGCATATTCGGTTTATTCCAGGCGGCGCGTCTCTTCTTCCGCAACCACCCG
>NZ_CAWNWY010000027.1:0-75033 GCF_963878365.1 Photorhabdus sp. HUG-39
CCAACCTTCAGCGCCAGCGAGAATGGCGCTGATGACAAGAAAAATAACATCAATCAGCTCGTATTGACGATTGATGTCAGAACGAGTTTCTTTCACAACGGTTAAATGTTCAATCAGGGTCTGGTTCGGATTCATGGGCGAGTATTAAAAAGAAAAATAAGGAGAATGAGATCATATAATTACGGTTCATTCAAGGGGGGGGTAAAAAAGTATGCTCGCGCCCTGGGAGAAGCGCCTCGTTCTGATGATGAACTTGCTCATCAATAACACAAGTAAGCTCATCTTATCTGATGAGCTTTTATTATCCGTGAAAATGATTTTGCCAGAGCCAAATGTCATGATAAACGCTGATATTCTTCATAACAAATTATGGCTATGGCAATTTCAATATCTAAGATTATTTTTAGGTCATCATTATTCAGCCTTTACGATGTAGTTGAATGCAATATTTCGAGGGCGGGTTTCATGGCTCGTTCTGGCTACTCGTGACGCATCAAATAGGGTTTTATAACTAACGTTATCGTTCTGGGCTCCATATTTACCACTTACAGCGCCGCCATTAGCAAAAACACCTTCAGTGGTGACTGCTATTTCACCATCTCCTTTAAATGAGCCTTTTAAATCTTGTAGTGCATCACTCTGGTTTGTTAGAAGTATTCTACCGGGATCTACCCCTCTACCATCATCCCAGCCACGAATAAACTCGCCTCTTAAATCGGGCAATCTACCATTAGGATAAGCTTCTGCTAACTTTGGGTACTGTAATTTATTAAAAGTTGAACCATTACAAGTGAAATAGCCTATAGGTGGATGCGCTAACGGCCAAGGAATAGGAGCACCAACAGGAATTTCACTGGTTGTTTTAATCAGTTTATCTACTTCTGTTCGAGTATATGCCCCTACATCACTCGCATTCAGATTAATATCCTCAATCAACGCCTTACCATTTATTTTCCGGCTATTGGAGACTTTACCATCAATATTTCCACGCAATGAATTGATGATTTCCTGCACCAGCTTTTGTGTCACTGCCAGTGTGTCATTGTTGCCAATTTCATTGGTCAGTTGGACAACGCCTTTTTGTGTCAATGAGGCATCAGGAATTTCTGCTGTGACTTTTTGTTTTAACGCTTGATTTAATTTTGAGGTGAGTTTAGCGATATCACCATCATCCAAAACATCATCGCCAGATTGTGTTGCAATAAAGTTAGCGATAACAGTAGCTATTGTTGATGATTGGCGTAACGCCTTATTTAATACGTGAGTAGAAATATTATCTGGCGGAAACCCCACCTGTAAACTCTGATTTTCTTCATATTTTTCTTGACTCACTACATTAGCATTATTACTAATGGAAAAAGCTTTAAAATCATTTTTTTGGCTCATATTCCCCTCTTTAATTAAATTGTTTTCTTATGTAATCAATGTATTAAATTATCGTATAGATAACTCTATCCATTTGCGCCAATCATAGTCTAGTTCAAAAAAATAATAATGGACTATTTTTATAACTTACAGGATTGATTATTTTTGTATAAGAATTAAATAAAAAATTAATGCATGTGAATTATTATTTCACTGAAAAGTAAATCTATATGACAATAAAGTTAAAATATGAAAATGATTTTATTTGAATAATGACGGAAATAAAAAAATAGATGGCAATGATTTGGTAAATATTTTTTCAAATTTGTGAAATAATATTTCAATGTTCTGCTTTGATTTTATTTTCAATAAATATCTCAATATGCATGTTTATTTCTTATTTAATATAAGCATACATGTCCTTAAACCTAAGGATTTAGTATTGGCATACCGGTCAATTCAAAATCAATCACATTTCGTGTGACGACAGTCATACCATGAACCAGCGCAGTTGCGGCGATAAGTGCATCACGCTCTGAGCATGGAGCTGGAACATGCAACCGGGCACACCGCTGAGCCACAGCCATACTGGGGCGGGGCTCAGCACGGCCCCCGAGGGCGAGGGGCAAAAGGGAAATGCCCTTTCGTTGCGGCGGTTTCAATGAATGAAAAGGGCCACCCTATGTTCATGCGTTTCAGCGTTGTGAAAGGGTTTAAGACCGGGGAACTTACCCGTTGGCTAAAGAGCCCCAAAAGTTGAAGTATAGCGTCCAACTTTTGGGGGGCAGATCAATTAAGCCCCTGTGAAGTGAAGTTTCAGCCCTAACGCTTTTGTTATTTTCATCATAGCGCTGAATGTTGGATTACCTTTTCCTGAAAGAGCATGATATAGCCCTTCTCTGGACATACCGACCTCTCTTGAAAGCTGGCTCATGTTTCTGGCTCTGGCAATATCACCCAGCGCAGACAGTACCAATGCCGGATCACCATCTTCCATAATTTCATTAAGATACATTTGCATTTCTTCTTCACTGTTTAAGTGTTCTGCAATATCATATTCTTTCAGTTTCATAGCTCCCCCTCAATCTCTTTGTAAATGGCTTTTGCTCTGGCTATATCTTTTTGCTGTGTACTTTTATCTCCCCCACACAACAAAACAACGATTACTTTTCCGTGATTTTTTAGATAAACCCTGTAGCCTTTACCTTCATGAATCCGCGTTTCTGAAAACCCTTCCCCTACTGGCTCTATATCGCCAGAATTACCGTTTTTCAGTCTGCGAATTCGTGCCTGAATCTTTGTTTTTACCCTGATGTCTTTCAGGGCATCAATCCAGTTATCAAATGTTTCTGTACTTAATACAGTTATCATTCCTTTGCCCCTTATACTTCGATAATTAAAGTATACGCCATATTTCCTTATCGTCAAATATATCTGACACAATAAAGGGGCAGAAAATGCCCCTTTATTGTGTGCCACATCAGATACGTTAATCGTGACAAAGTTAGACAGACTCGCGCGTTCAGTGGATTACTTATCGCAAATCGCCAGTCGCTTTCAGAGTGAGAATATCGATTTGGTCGTCTATTGTTCCCTGAGTTCCCCATCTGGCCCTACATACTTATAAAGAGTCTGTCTGCTAATCCCAAGCTCTTCACATAATTCAGATACGCTACAATCTCTACTCTTCATGGAAGCTTGTGCCAAGCGAACCTGAGATTTTGTGAGTTTAAAAGAACGTCCGCCTTCACGTCTTCTTGCTCTGGCCGCTGCCAGCCCATGCCGGAAAAGCAAAGTTGACCAATGGAATGGTGATACCGGCTAATAACAACGAACGCCGCAACGGGGAATGTTTCATATTTGGTTCTCGTAACTCGTAATATAGATAATAAAAAAACGCATTATAGAGAGAAAAAATTAATGTCGCACTATTTTTAATAAAATTTTATTATGGCGATTTTTATCATTATAAGTACTGTGTTTAATCTGCGATATAATGTTAAATAATCTTTAATTTAATGCGATGGTAATTATAAAGTTCGTTGTTAAATAAAAAGTCAATATATTGTATTTGTGAGTTTCTTATTAAAGAAATTATATTAAACATCTATTCTAATCAATAAGGTATTTATAGAGAATAACGGGTTTTAATTTTCTTTTTCTAACCAATTAAGTGAATCAGTGATGAAAGTTTTTTCTCTTAATTTACATACCCATACTTATTTTGTATGTATGAAATGGAATTAACCAATCTCTCTTTATAATGTTGTGGACTATAGCTCTTCATCAATTTAGTCACTTTATAAAACTATAAACAATGATAATAAATATGTCAGTGTATTTATTATCATCCGCGCAATCTTTTAGCATATAAACTTAATTTTTTCAATTTGAAATTTGTAAAAATATTAAATTTTCATGATGGCTCACTAATTTATAAATTTTTAGATAATTACTCTTTAAATTATCTCCATCAATCTATACTTACCTAGCTGGTTAATATTTTTAGAACACTTTTTTAACTTTATATTAACTTAATAAGGATATGCATCATGGGTGTTTTTCAGTACAAAGACTTTGATGACACTACTTCCAAAGAGTTATTTTCCGACGCAAAAACTATCGCCGGGTATGCTTATCATAATCTGGGCAGCGGATTTGCCGAGGGGTATTACAACTATGGTTTTGGTTTAGGGATGCCATTAACGTTGTTGACTGCAATTCTCGGTAGCACAACATCGCAGGGCATCACACCTAAATTGCCTTGGAATCCGGACGCAGAAAAACAGGCACAAGATAAACTCAATGACGCAGGATGGTTTACTATCAGTGCTGATGAGTTAGGTTATCAGGGAAAAACTGATGCTCGCGGTACTTTTTTCGGCGAAAAATCAAGTCATTCCACTGCTCAGGCAGAGGTAATGGGAAAATATGATGCTGATGGTAATTTGATTTCTATCGGCATTGCGTTTCGCGGTACGAGTGGTCCCCGAGAGTCAATTATTACCGATACATTTGGCGACATTATGAATAATATGTTGGTCGCTTTAGGTAAGAAAGACTATTCGAATGACTACACGCCAAACGCTTTCGGTCGGCTGCTGGACCATGTAGCTAATTATGCCAAAGCTCACGGTTTGACGGGCAGTGACGTTGTGGTCAGCGGCCATAGTTTGGGTGGGTTAGCTGTGAATAGTATGGCGGAGTCTAGCGATACGAAATGGGGGGGATTCTACTCCCAGTCGAACTATATCTCTTTCGCTTCGCCATCACAGTATGAGAAAGGTAATAAAGTGCTGAACGTGGGATACGAGAATGATCCCGTATTCCGCGTATTAAACGGCACTAGTATTGATTCATCATCTGCGGGAGTTCACGATACACCAAGGGATTCTGCGACAAATAATATTGTTAATTTTAACGATCACTATGCATCAAACTGGTGGAATGTGTTGCCCTTCTCCATTGCTAATGCGTCAACCTGGGTTTCGCATGTGACGCCATTTTACCAGAGCGGCATGCAACGTATTATGGAGTCAACGTTCTACGATCTGACTCATAAAGACTCTACTATTGTTGTCAGTAATCTTTCCAACGTTACCCGTGAAAATACTTGGGTGCAGGATTTGAACCGGAATGCTGAGAAACACACTGGTAGTACTTTTATTATCGGTACCGACGGCAACGACCTAATTAAAGGTGGTAAAGGAAACGATTATCTGGAAGGACGCGACGGCAATGATATCTTCCGTGATGATGGCGGATTTAACATTGTTGCCGGCGGGAAAGGCCATAATACCTTTGATTTACAGAAGTCACTAAAAAATGCAGAAATAGCTTATGACCAGGCAGGTACATTGTATATGCGTGATGCACAAGGCGGCATCACCATTGCTACGGATATCTCGGCTATAAGAAGTAAGGAAAGTACCTGGCTGTTTCTGACTAAACAGGTGGATTCTCAAGTCAGGGCCGATGGTTTGTATTCTAGCAATGGATTGACGAAATACGCCAATTCAGTCACAGGCAACGATGGGAATGATACTCTGACGTCTAAAACCTCCGGTAGCTGGTTGTTCGGTCTGGATGGCGATGATACGTTGATCGGTTTCGGCAACAATAATGTCTTCGTCGGTGGTGAAGGTAATGATGTTCTGAAAAGTCAGGGTAATAACAATACTTTCCTGTTCAGCGGTGATTTTGGACAAGACATCATCTATGGTTACAACAAGACGGATAAACTGGTGTTTTTGGGTACCGAAGGCAGTAGTGATAAAAGTCATTATCTGGATCATGCTTCTATGGTGGACAATGATCTGGTGTTTACCTTCGGGCAAAACTCAGTCACTCTGGTTGGCGTCAGCATGGATAGCTTATCGGTAGATAACATAATACTGGCATAACATATATACCCAATGGATTTCAAGATGGATCGCGGCGGCAAGGGAGTGAATCCCCGGGAGCATAGTGAACTATGTGACCGGGGTGAGCGAGTGCAGCCAACAAAGAGGCAACTTGAAAGATGACGGGTATAAATCATGCGATACCCCTATTCATGAAGGGGCTATGTCAAAATGGCCATATTTTTTAGAATTAACTGAATAGTCAGCATTGCAAAACAGAGATTTTCATTTATTTTCCGACCACGATATTTTCTGTTAATAAAGTGTGACCAACGGCATATTTCGCCTGCCATGCTTTAGGGTTGATCAAATAATGTTGCCGGAAGCGTTTAGAAAAATGGCTTGGACTGGAGTAACCCACCGCGGTAGAAACATCAATGACACTCATGCCTTTTTTCAATAAATCTTCTGCGGTCGTCATGCGGACATTTTCCAGATATTGATGGAAAGTGCGAAAAACAACCGCACGAAATCCCTCTTTTAATTTCCGTTCATTTAAACCAACCGCTCTTGATAATGATTTTATTGTCCAAGGGTAATGATAATCACTGTTAATTATTTTTATTGCATTATAAACGGCGCGGCGTTGCAACCCGCTGACCATATTATATTGACAATCATAAACTTGAGACGCCACACAAGCGAGTATTTCTAACGCTTTTGCCTTTAAATAAACCTTTCTTACATTGCCACTTAATTGGCACTCTTCTATTTGGTTCACTATTTGCATAAATGGTGGGTAGATAGGACATGCCATCATCAATACATCACTGTAGCTGGCGTTCTTTTCAAAACCTGCTGCTAATTGAGTAAAAGGTGGCAATTCCTGAGCTGCAATTTCGTTCAATGAAAAACGAATGTCGAGTATATGCCATGATCCGCAGCTAAAGAAGTTCATGCCTCGCGTCATTTTCGGTGAATAGAAAAATATCATCATTCCCGGATGAATATCTAATTCATCACCATTTTCAATCGCCATTTTTCCTCTCCCGTTTAAAATAAACGCGATTGACACCGTTGGCGGTCCTTCACAATATTCTGTGACATCTTTGTTGAGTTCAAAGCATAGCCGATTTATGTGAATTCCGTCAGATAATTCCTCAATCAATAAGGGAGTATTTGTATTCTTTTTATCTGCATGTGAATGTACGCAATTGCAATGGTCAGCCGTGAAAACTTCTAATTTTTTGCTATAGATTGTCTTCATGAGATCCCCTGTAAAATTAGCATCAGACACCAGTTAAAAATTATTTCCGTACTTAAAATAGTAGTTTTTACTTACATATCATAGCCATTATATTTTTACTGTGTATATATATATTGGATTGTGAATATCACGCAATTTATCATTAATAAGAATCATTATCAATAGTACGTAATGCGCTACTTTTGTCCCTATTCCGTTAGCCCTGATGGAATACTATCGATAGTCTCCCGTTATGTTTTTTGTTTTACCATACCTAATTTTTGTAAAACATGATTTAAACAGTGCATAACGAGTTATTTATATGAGAAAAAAATACGCTAAGGCGTCTGTTTTATGTTGTTTAATTTCGCCTGTAGTATGGGCGGAACATTCGTCTGGCGCGACAGAAGATGCTTTGATTGTGACGGCCAATAAACGGGAAGAAGCGTTAAATAAAGTGGATGGCAGCGTTCTAGTTAAAACAGGCGAAGAACTTGTACAGGCCGGTATCACTCAAGTACAAGATCTTGAGCGCGCTTTCCCTGGTTTACAAATCCGCTCACGAGGTAATAGAACCTATTCAGCAACCACCATTCGCGGTATTAGTTCACCGGATTTCTATTCGCCTTCTGTTCGAATTTATGTCGATGGCGTTCCTCAAGATCACCAATTCCTAACACAAGAATTAATCAACGTGGAACGTGTAGAACTATTACGCGGTCCGCAAGGGACTTTATATGGCGGAAATGCACAAGCGGGTGTTATTAATATCATCACTCGTTCACCGCAAGAAGGCCCTTGGCTTAACCTTTCCGGTAATTACTCCAAGCTGAAACAAGGTGGTTCTTTCAGCGGATCAATACCGCTTATTGAAGATCTCCTTTATGGTAGTACCAGCCTGCGTTGGGTAAAAGAGCCTGGGCAAATTGATGCACCAAATCGTGGCGATAAAAATATTGATTCCAGCAAAACCTGGCTTGGTCGAGGGCAACTGACATTTGCACCAGAAGATTCTTCGTTCAGTGCTGAACTTAGCTTTGCTCATGAAGATCTCGATTCCCATGAAGAAGTCTATCTAAACGACGAACAATTTCGTCGGAAAGAATATGATGGCCCTATCCCTGATTTAACCCGTCGGGTTAACAGTTATGCATTCAAGGCTGAATATGATTTTGGCGACAGTGTATTAACCAGTGTGACTTCTTATCAGGATCGCGATATTTACCGTGATTTCATTGGTGGTAAATGGAAAGAGAAACACCATGCCACCACGCAAGAGCTGCGTTTGAACTCCAATTTCTCAAATGGAATTACCAGCGTTCTCGGCGGTTGGTTTTCAGATGAAAAGAATAAACATCATACCAGTGGTTACCCCGGTTATTATGGTAATGCGGCTAACACAATAAAAGGAAAATCGCTGGCACTGTTTGGTGAAGTGAAATTGCCCTTTGCTTCTCAGTGGGATCTGACCCTGGGTGGCCGTTTGTCCCATGAAAAATCGCAGATAGACTATGCGGGTCGTTCTGGCATGGCAGCAATTGAAGCTTTTGATAACCAAGTTTCCAGCAATGAGTTTACGCCTAAAGCCGCATTGGGTTGGCAATTGACGCCAGATACCCGTTTCTATCTCTCTGCTACGAAAGGATACAAACCCGGTGGATTCAATAACATTGTTTACTCCACCAATGATAGAAAACCCTACGATACCGAAACCTCAGATAATTATGAATTTGGCTGGCATACCTCGTTCTTTGATAACGTAGTGACATTAGACAGCGCTGTTTACTACATTCGTTCGAAAGATAAACAAATTTATGTTGGTCCGATCGGTGCACAGTTTATACGCAATGTGGGTAAAGCAGAGAGCAAAGGCATTGAGTTGAGTAGCCAAATTAAGCCAATGAAAGGGCTGAAATTTTCTCTCGGGGGAAGTGTAGGCAAATCAAACTTCACTGATGCAACCGATATAGAGAATGGCATAAGTTATAACGATAAACGCCTGCCTTATGCGCCAGATGTCATGCTCAATGCAAGTTTTGACTACTTGATTGATCAAACGTTGTTACCCGGTAACCTCTATTTAAATGCCGGTGCCCGCTACTATTCAAAAAGCTACTTTAATGAAGCGAATACCCTTGAACAGGGAGGATACACCCTCTATGACGCTTCATTAAGTTTAGAAATGGCACATGGGGTTAATGTAAAACTCTATGGCGAAAATCTGGGTGATAAAAAGTATCGTGTCTCCAGTTTCACCGTGGGGCCAAATACGCTCAGTATGATCAATAAGGGCTTGAATGTTGGGCTGGATGTGAGTGTCTCACTATGACGCATAATATCTCCCATCCCCGCCATATATCGTTACTATTGTTGACTTTGGCGGGGGTTTACACCCTCCAAAGTACTATCGGCATGTTAACGTTACAAAGTATGCCAGCGTTTTTGCGTAGCCACGGCGTAACCCCGGATAAAATCGGCTTGCTCTACTTGTTGATGCTGCCTTGGGCATTCAAATTCCTTTGGGCGCCTATTATAGAGCGCTATCGTAAATCTGGTTCGGGGGATACAAACCCCCGTCGTATCATGATTTGCGGTAATCTGTTAATTACCTTGCTTTTTTGTTCAATGTCACTGGCAAAACCTGCCGAACATATGCCGCTGATTATCGTCGGTCTGTTTCTGATCACCATTTGTTTGACCGTGGTGGATACCACCACCGATGGCCACGCTATTGACCGGTTATCACCAAAACATCGCCCTTGGTGCAATGTTATGCAAGTTGGCGGCGGTTATTTGGGTTCTATCATCGGCAGCGGTCTGTTTCTATACCTTGTTTCGCTGTATGGTTGGCACATTGGCGCCGGGGTGTTAGCCATAGTGATTCTATTGATGTCACTGCCTGCCCTATTTTTACGGGAAACACAGGTAGAAAAAGCACCAACGGTTTTAAAAGCCCCGGTTGCCCCTTCTCTCAAAAATGCACTCCGTCGGGCACCGGTTAGACAAGCACTGGTTTTGATATTGCTGTGTATGATCGGTACGCGCCTTTCACTTGGTATGCTTTCGCCGTTTTTGATCGATCGCGGTGTGGATTTAACTCAACTTGGTATCATTGCCGCCAGTGGTGGTGCATTAGCTGGATTATCTGGTGTTCTGCTTGGTGGCATCATTGTACGTAAATTCGGTGCTATCCAGACTTTACTGTCTGTCATGCTGCTTGAATCTATCGTATTAGCCTGTATCTTCTGGCTTGCCCGGCAACCAGAAGCGCCGTTATCCCTGCTTTCAGCCGCATATGTCTTCATCACCTTAATCACCGCCGCCAAATTTGTTGCGCTGTATACCCAGATGATGTCGCTCGCTGCGGGTGCTCAGTCCGGTGTGGATTTTGCGTTGATGCAATCCGCAGATATGGGTATTGCAATTATCTGTTCAGTGTTGGGTGGATTGATTGTTACTAAAGCAGGCTATTCTGCCCTTTTCGTTCTCGCACTTCTCTTCACCTTCATTGCCTTGTTCTGGACATTGCGTAAATTCCATAATTTCCACAAGGAGAGCGTGAATGCGTAATCATGATACTTCTGTTCAGAGTTCGCCAGAGCAGCGTGCGGCTGATGCCGGCGTTATTAAAGAGTTATGGTATTTGATGCGCCCATACCGCACGTTGAGTTACGTTGCTATTGCACTTGCCATTCTTTCCGCCGGCCTGCAAATGTTGCCAGCGGCGGTTGCCGGGCTCATCACCCAATCTATCTATGACGGGCAATATGATACGCTATTGAATTATGGCGCTATGTTATTGGGATTTACATTTGCCGCTATGTTGGCCTTTAGTGGTTCAACGTTTTTTGCTCATTTGATCGCTGCCGATGTGCAAGCTGATGTTCGCCGCAATATCAGCAGTAAGTTGAAGTCTGTCCCTTTGGGCTTTTTCATGCTGACCGACAGCACTGAAATAAAAAAGATGATGCTAGATGACGTCGAACAGCTTGAAGATGGCATTGCCCATATCATTCCAGAGATGTCTGCTACCTTATTCGGTCCATTGATTGCATTGAGTGTCATGTTAGCCATTGATTGGCGGTTAGCCTTCGCAGCCTTCGCGCCAACTTTGGGTGCCTGCCTGTTATTCGTCTATATTCAGATAAAAGTTCAAGCGACAACTCAGCGTTTTTATGCCGCCCAAAACCGTATTGCTTCAACAATGGGTGAAGTTATTAATGCGATTCCTGTGGTCAAAACCTATTCAGGCGGCAAGGTTGCGTTGCAACGCGCTGAGAAAGCGTTTACTGCCCTGACTCGGATTATTGATGTTTGGGTTGAGAAAGTGCAGGTCAAATCTAGCCGGTTTTTCGTGTTATCCAGTGCTAACCTGCTGTTTGTCCTCCCTTTGGCGGTCTGGTTATGGAACCGACAAGAGATCACTTTATTCGAATTCACTTTCTTTATTTTGGCGGCAATGGCATTCGGCAATATTGCCTCATCTATGTTCGCTGTGATGACACGTTTGCAACAGCAAGAGGCGTTGATCACACGCTATCGTTGGTTAATGAATCAACCTGAACTGGCGCCTTGTACCCAAAGCCAAACACCAGCCGATCACAGCGTCGCTCTGCACAATGTCAGTTTCTCCTACCAGGATAATCAGGAGAATGCATTAAATCACATTTCATTTTCTATACCGGCGGGCAGTTCATTAGCTTTAGTCGGTGCCAGTGGTTCGGGTAAATCTACTGTAGCGAGTCTTATCGCACGTCTTTGGGACCCTCAGCATGGTCAGGTTACTATTGGCGGTGTTGATATCCGTAATATGGATGAACCGACGCTACGCAATAACGTCTCTTTTGTTTTCCAGCGTGTGTTTCTGTTCAACGATACGGTGGCTAATAACATACGATTAGCCCGTCCTAATGCCTCACAGGCCGAAGTTGAAACGGCTGCTATCGCAGCGCAAGCACATCAATTTATTCAGCAATTACCGCAAGGCTACGACACCGTACTGAACGGTGGCGTGAGTTTATCGGTAGGTGAAAAACAGCGTATTGCCGTTGCCGCCGCTATTCTGAAAAATGTCCCAATCCTTGTATTGGACGAAGCTACAGCCTATGCCGATCCAGAATGTGAAAAAGAGATGCAACAAGCGCTCAATGCTCTATGCCGTAATAAGACAGTGATTGTCATTGCCCATCGTCTACCGACTATCCGTCATCTTGATCAAATAATGGTTTTAGATAAAGGACAGATTATCGAACAAGGAACCCATGAAGAACTGGTCGCGCAGCAAGGTGCATACGCCAGACAGTGGGCTGCTTGGCGGGGAGAAAAAACCGGGACAGGAGCAAATTATCATGGGGCTATTTAATCGTCTCCAGCAACATCTATCACCAAAACAGCAAAGAGTTTGGTTTAAGGGGTTGTTATATAAACAGTTTGATACCGTTGCGATTATGGCTCAACTTGCTATTGCTGCTTGGGCTATTACCCATCTAGGGGAAAGTGACAATCCTATGTTGCCGCTTATCACTTTGGGATTACTGGTTATTTTACTGTTGCTGCGATTTACTTTTATGGCTCGCGCATTATGTAAACTCACCATTGCCGCCTATGGTTTAGGCATAGAAATTCGTCGCTCTCTGCTACAACGCCTTGTCAGTATGTCTGTCGCCACTATTCGGGGATTGAGTGCTGGAAAAATAGCGTTGACGTTATCTGAAGATGTGCAATGGCAGGAAAATCAGTCAGCCTATACCACACCGCAAATCGCTTGTCAGGTGATGATGCTGACTCTCATCTACCTGGCTTTATTCTGGTTCGATTGGGTGGTTGCCGGTAGTGCATTATTAGTGCTGATGGTTGGGATGTTCATCTTGGGGGCTATCCGTAAAAAACTGGATGAAATATTGCGCTTGCGTGCCACTATGATGGCTGATGTATCCGAAGCTATCGTCGAGTACGCCCAAGGTATGTCCTTTATTCGTGCTGCGGCAGCGACCACGACGGTAGAACAGCGTTTTGACCGCGAAATCGACCAATTACGTGTCGCATTCCGCCGCGGGGTATTCAGAAGTATTCCGCTACTGAGCCTGTTTTACATCATCATTGATACCAGCGTGGTCGTTGGCATTCTGGCTGGCGCTCTGCGCTTTAATTCACCAGAAGCATTAACACTCTCAGAAATACTTATCACGATTCTGTTGTTGTTTGCCACGATTACCCCTCTACGTGGGATCATCCCCTTACTCAATATTACGGCCTTAACGCAAGTAGGTGAAACCCATATTGCAGAGATAGAAGCCGTTGCAACGCAAGCTTCCGGGCCACTAGCCGCGCCAGACAAATATGATGTTGAAGTTAATAACATCTCATTTAGCTATCCAGGTACGAATCAACCCGCTATCCAAAATGTGTCATTTTATGCGCCGCAAGGCAGTATGACCGCTATTGTCGGGCTCAGTGGCAGTGGGAAATCCACACTGGCTTATCTGCTGCTCTCTTTCTATCAACTGGATAAGGGAGAAATCCGTCTGGGGGGGAATAATATTCATCATTACCAAACCCAGGCACTGTATGACACCGTTACTATGGTATTTCAGGAAACCGCACTATTTCAGGATACCGTCGCTAACAATCTCCGGTTGGGTGATCCCGGTGCAACCCAGTTAGAACTGGAGCAGGCTGCTCGCCTTGCCAATATTCACGATACGATTATGGCATTACCGCAAGGGTACGATACACCGCTAGGGGTGGATGGCGGTACGCTGTCTGGTGGCGAGCGTCAGCGCCTTGCCATTGCCCGTGCCATCTTAAAGCAATCTCCGGTTTTATTCCTCGACGAAGCGACGGCTTCTCTCGATCCCGAAAACGAACAGTTGATACAACAGGCGTTTGATTCTCTTACCCAGAATAAAACGGTTTTTGTTATCGCTCATCGGCTGAGCACGATAACCCGCGCTGACCAGATATTGGTGATGGATCATGGAACCCTTTGTGATAGTGGAACTCACAACGAATTGTTAGGACGTTGTTCACTTTATCAATCCCTTTGGGAAAACCATCTCGGCTCAGAGGAGCACTGGCATCTATACCCAAATAAGCCAAATAAGGTGTAACCCCCCGTTTTATAACCGTCATTATTTATAGGATATCTTCATGCACACGGATCTTGTCTCTCCAGATTCACTGCGTCAGATCATATCTGGCCTGTTTACTCAAAAAAATACACTGGTGGATGATAATGATGATTTAATTCGCAAAGGGCTGGACTCAATGCAAATGATGGCATTGTTAAACCAGTTGAGGCGTCAAGGATATCGCGTCACCCTTCGTGAACTGTATCAAAAACCCACACTGTATGCTTGGAGCCAGCTTCTGCAACGTCATGCGCCTGTTACTCACACAGCACTTAAGCCTGATGTGGCGCAGCCACTGATTACAGATGCTCGTCCGTTCCCGCTGACCGCGGTACAACATGCTTATTTTGTTGGGCGTTCGCCAGAGCAGACGTTGGGAGGAGTGGGTTGCCATTTATATCAAGAATTTGACGGTATCGGGTTGGAACCTGAACAACTGGAAACGGCAATTCATAGGTTGATTCAGCGACATCCGATGTTACGAGTGCGGTTTTTGCCCGATGGTCGCCAGCAAGGGATGGCTAATGCTTATTGGAAAAAATTAACGGTTCATGACCTGCGCAGCTTTACAGCAGACGAACAGCAACAAGCGCTGAGTAGTATACGTGAACAATTAAGCCATCGGGTATTACAGGTTGAACAAGGGGAGACATTCGATATTCAGCTAAGTCTGCTTGGTGAGAATCAGCACCGGTTGCACGCTAATATTGATTTGCTGATCATGGATGCCGCCAGTTTTAGCCTGTTCTTTACCGAACTGGCGGCATTAATTGTTAAACGTAACCTGCCTGTTATCCCTTCTGACTATGATTTTTGCAGCTATTTGGCGCAATATCAGGCGCAATTTGCTCAGGCTCGACAAGAAGCTGAGATATTCTGGCGTAACCGGTTAGATACCCTTCCCCCTGTCCCACAACTCCCTCTGACTAAGGAACCTTCCCTAATAAAAAACGTCCGCATTCAGCGCAGATGTTTCCGCTTGGCTCCTGAACATTGGCAACGTTTTAAACAACTTGCTCAACAAAACGGTGTTACGCCAACGATGGCATTGGCGACCGCATTTGCCGGTTTATTATCTCGCTGGAATCATGCCCCCCGCCTGTTGTTTAACCTGACATTGTTTGATAGAGCGCCGTTGCACACCGCAGTTGATAACCTGCTGGCCGACTTTACTAATATTCTGCTATTAGATATTCCCGCTGATAATTTGCCGTTCTGCCAACTCGCTAAAGATGCGCAGGCAACATTTGCCGAAGCTTACGAACACCGCTATTGGTCTGGTGTAGAAGTTTTACGTGAACTTAAAAAACGCGGTAGTCATCCATATGGTGCGCCAATTGTGTTTACCAGCAATTTAGGCCGACCTTTATATGGTGAAAATACCCGTGATGTTCTGGGAAAATCAAGTTGGGGAATATCACAAACACCTCAGGTATGGCTGGATTTCGTCGCATTTGAACATGAAAACACGCTGAATATTCAGTGGGATAGTAACGATGAACTCTTCCCTGATGGGTTAATGGATACCTTATTTACCGCTTATCAGGGGTTCATTGGAAATCTAACGGAAAACGCCACACAGTGGAGTAAAGAATTACCGGATCTGATGCCTAAATCGCAATACCAGCTTCGGTATCAGATCAATGACACAACTGAACCTTTGCCGGATGCCCTTCTGCATGAAGGTGTGTTTTTGCAAGCAGAACGTACACCAAATATTGTTGCTTTGGTGACTAATAATAAGGAAATCAGTTATGGTGAATTAAGTTTGGCCGCTCGCCGGTTAGCAACCGTGTTGCAAAAAATGTCGGTTATACCGGGAGATCGGGTTGCCATTAGCATGGAAAAAGGCGTCGGACAAATTGTTGCGGTATTGGCGATACTTTATATCGGCGGCGTTTATGTACCGGTTCCTGTTGATCAGCCAGTAAACCGACGTCGTGCTATCTGTGAAAGTGCTGGAATTCGTGTCGTTATCATTGATCCTGAACAACACATTGACCTTGAAAAACACATTGATTTTGAAAAACAAAGTGATGACTGGTCACAAGATGTACACTGTGTTTCCTGGCATCAGGATGAGCAATGGCCGCCTTTGGCAAACATGGTTAAGCGTGCGGTTACTGATCCGGCTTATATCATCTATACCTCTGGTTCAACCGGTATGCCAAAAGGAGTCGTTATCAGCCACCAGAGCGCACTCAATACCTGTTTGGATATCAATCGCCGTCATCAGGTCCAAAGTAGCGACCGGTTATTGGCACTCTCTGCTCTACATTTCGACCTCTCCGTTTATGACATTTTCGGTATTCTCACCGCGGGAGGTGCGCTGGTATTAATTAATGAAGCACAGCGTAGTGACCCATCAACCTGGGAAATGTTGATCGTGCGTCATCATGTGACGTTGTGGAATAGTGTGCCCGCACTGTTCGATATGTTACTGACCTATTGCGAAGGCATGGAGGTCGATGCGCCGAAAGCACTTCGTACTGTGATGTTGTCCGGGGACTGGATTGGCTTGTCACTGCCTGAACGTTACCGCGCCTTCAATCCTGATGGTGTTTTGAGTGCAATGGGTGGTGCAACAGAAGCGGCTATTTGGTCAAACGAATATATTATCAAAGAAGTTGAAGCACAGTGGCGCTCCATTCCGTATGGCTATCCTTTAGCTAACCAGCGTTACCGTGTCGTAGGTGAAGATGGCCGTGATTGTCCTGACTGGGTTGTCGGTGAGCTTTGGATTGGTGGTGCCGGGGTCGCATTAGGCTACTTTAATGATGAAGAACGCACTTCCGCTCAATTTGTTGTCGATCAAGGGGAACGCTGGTACCGCACTGGTGATCTGGGTTGTTACCATCCTGAGGGCTGGCTTGAATTTCTGGGACGTCGTGATAGTCAGGTAAAAATTGGTGGTTATCGAATTGAGTTGGGAGAAATTGATGCGGCCCTTAATCAGGTAATCGGAATCAGTAAAGGGGTGGCACTCGCCAGTGGCGAAAAAGAGAAGTCGCTAGTGGCGTTCCTTGAATTGGAAGGTGATTCTTTATGCCAACGGGTAAATCGTGCGCCTCAGTTACCCACTGGCTATCGTGAGCTGTTCCCTGCAATGCACGCAATAACCACGGATAACAGTGGACCTCAAGTTGCAATGTTCCTGCTGGAACATCTATCTCGTCACGGTATTACCTTTACTTCACCGCAATCATTGACAGATTGCTTGAAACGTTATCAGCCCCAACCGGAATACCATGACTGGTTTGCCCGTATGTTGGCATATCTTTGCCAATGTAAGGTACTGGTTGAATCTACACAGCATATATATCAGGCCGGATGGTTACCTGTTACATCCGATAATGAGGCGATAGGTATCCCGGAACGTTGGCATGCGGTGCTACATGATGTTCTTACCGGGCAACAGACGGCGATCGCATTACTTGACGATCCGCAATTCGCACCGGAACAACAATTGTTTGTGTTGCCAGAAACCCAGCAGTGGTTGGCAGGGTTGCAACAGGTCATCACTGCCCTTTCTCAGCGATTACAACGCCCCGTGACTTTGATGGAGTTTGATGCTCGCAGCGGTCGTTGTGCGCAGTGGTTGGCAGAGCATATTACTGATCAGCACCTCTGTTATCTCGGCTTTGAACGTTCTCAAGCACTGGTCAATCAGGCGCGAACACGGCTGAGCGGTTATGCTCATGCATCAGTACAATATTGGTCTGAACAACGTTGGCCTGAACAAGTTCCTGAATCGCTGCAACATCAGGCTGATATTATTCTGCTGAATAACGTATTACACCGGGAAGAAGATCCCGCATGTTGTGTCAAGGAATTGGTACCACTTGCTCAACCTGGCGCGTTGATATTGGCAATGGAGTTACAACAGGCATCGTCTCTTTCCCTGATTACGACTGAATTGCTTTCACCTCAAGGTATTCAATTACGCTCTGCGTCACAGTGGTTATCGCTATTACCACAACGATTGCCATTACAGGCTGAAACGCCAATTACCATCGGTAACCTTAATGTATTATTGATGCAATCAGGTGACAGTGTCACCATCCCCGATCGGGAAAAGATTAAATCGGTGCTGGCACAACATTTGCCGGGATATATGATTCCACAGCGCTTGCATATCATTCCTCGCCTGCCACTGACACCTAACGGCAAAATTGATCGTAAGGCGTTGTCGCAAGAACTACAGTCTGCGACAAAAACAGAGACATCATCACGCCGGAATGAAGTGGTTTTGTTAAATGCAGTTGAACAAACCGTGGTTGACATTTGGCAACGCTTGCTCAATACAGAGCAACTGGGCCGTGACAGTGACTTTTTCCAACTTGGTGGAGACAGTCTTCTGGCTACACGCTTAGTTGGTGAACTGACACAACAAGGCTTCAAAGGTGAACTGGGCCATCTTTTCCGTAACCCACAATTAGCTGCATTTGCGGCTACGCTGGTTCCTCTGGCTGAAACCTCATCAGCAGCGTGTGCTCTGCCGAAAGAGCAAAATGAATACCACCCTTTCCCACTCACGGAAGTTCAGCAGGCTTATTTGGTCGGGCGCCATCCGGGTTTCGCTTTAAGTGGTGTTGGTGCGCATTTCTTTATTGAATACCGGATAGAGCAATTAAATGTTCAACGTTTAAATCGGGTGTTAAATCGTCTTATCCAGCGTCATCCAATGCTCAGAACCGTGGTTGTTAATGGGCAGCAACAGGTATTAGAAAATGTCCCGCAGTTCTCCGTCAAACAACATCAATTCACCAATATTACGCAGGCCGACACATTACGTGAACAGCTTTCACATCAGGTATTAGATGCCGGCAACTGGCCGGTATTCGATTTCCAGCTTGCGCAAGATGATGGAATTATCTCCCGGCTATTTGTCAGTCTGGATAATCTGCTATTAGACGGGTTGAGCATGCAGATATTGCTGGCCGAATTAGAACAGCTCTATCTCGACGAGCAACATGAATTGCCACCATTGAAAGTGACATTCCGGGATTGTGTGTTACGCCAGCAGCAAATGCCGACGCACCAGCATTCGCTGCAATATTGGCAGGAGCAAGTGAAAACATTACCACTGGCACCACAATTGCCACTGCGTATTGCCCCGGAAAAGGTTCAATCCCCACGTTTTGTGCGCTATAGCGATCGGTTATCTGCATATGAATGGAGCCAGTTAAAACAACATGCAGCGCCTTATCAGATAACGCCTTCCGCGCTATTAATTGCGGCTTATGCAGCGGTTCTTTCTGCATTCAGTACTAAACCGGAGCTAACGCTCAACCTTACCCTTTTCGATCGTCCGCACTGGCATGAAGATATTAATCACATTCTGGGTGATTTCACTTCTCTGTCATTACTGGCTTGGCGTCCGGAGGAAAATTGGTTATCGAGTGCCCGTAGATTGCAACAACAGCTCTGGCAGGATCTGGATCACCGTCACATTTCAGCAATTAGAGTGATGCGTGAATTGGCACAGAGTCGTAGCCCCGATGCGGCCATTATGCCGGTCGTTTTCACCAGTGCGTTGGGAACACACCAAGGGCAATTTCTTTCGCATTCATCATGGATGAAACCCGTTTGGGGTATTTCCCAAACGCCACAAATCTGGTTGGATCATCAGGTTTATGAATCTGATAATGAACTTTGTCTAAATTGGGATGCTGTCGAAGAATTGTTTGAACCGCGTCAGTTGCAAAACATGTTCAATAGCTACATGACGCTGTTGCGTACCCTTGCGGCACAACCAGAAAGTTGGCATGCAGCACTGGAGCAATTGATGCCGCGGCAGCAATCCGTGATGGTTGAAAATACTGCTGTTGCCATTGCGCCATCACTGCGTTCAGCGGGATATGACCCACAAATATGCAGCGAAATTCAACGCCTGTTCTTGTCCATAACAAATCATCCTATTAACACACAACAAAACTTTTTTGAGGCAGGAGCCAGCTCACTACAGCTAATTCAATTGCATAGCAAATTACAACATGCGGGTTTTCATCATCTTGCCGTGACTGATTTATTTGCTTATCCAACAGCAGAGACGCTCAGTTTGCGCTGCCGGAAGGCTCCCCACGACGGAAATCGCCAGTCGATTACCCCTCGTCAGCGTCAACAACAAAAGCGTTTGCAACAACGGGAAAAACGTCATAAAGGAGCTGCATAATGACTGATTTAACACCTCACTATGATAATTGCGATCCTATTGCAGTGATTGGCCTTGCCTGCCGCTTTCCGCAGGCGCCAGATAGCGATACTTTCTGGCATAACCTGCAACACGGAGTTGAGTGTACTGTTCCACTCTCCCGTCAAACATTATTAGATGCAGGTATTCCTCCTGAAGTTATTGAGAGTGAAAATTTTGTCAATCGGGCAGCAATATTAGAGAAGGCGGAACAATTTGACGCCTCGCTGTTTGGTTATTCACGTCAGGAAGCGGAGATGCTCGATCCTCAACAGCGTCTTTTTCTCCAGACTGCCTGGCATGCCCTTGAGCATGCCGGTTATGCGCCACGCCATGTCCCGTTGAAAACCGGTGTTTTTGGTAGTAGCCGAGTCAGTACTTGGCTTTCATGGTCACAATTTTCCATGACTGATGTTGGCAAAGTTAAAGGGCTTCAAGCGTTAATCAGTAACGATAAAGATTATCTTGCGACACGTACCGCTTATAAATTAAACCTAAAAGGCCCGGCACTGACGGTACAAACAGCGTGTTCAAGTTCACTGGTTGCCGTACATATAGCTTGTGAAAACCTGCGTGCCGGTGAGTGTGACATGGCGTTGGCTGGTGGTGTGGCAGTTTCTTTCCCGCAAGAAAGTGGTTACTTGTATCAGCCGGGAATGATCTTCTCCCCTGATGGGCATTGCCGCCCTTTTGATAGCCAAGCAAATGGCACCTATGGTGGCAATGGCGTTGGTGTTGTCACGCTAAAACGTCTGAGTGATGCTCTGCGCGATGGCGATCCCATCATGGCTGTGCTACGTGGCAGTGCAATTAATAATGATGGCAATGAGAAAGTTGGCTTTACTGCCCCTTCGGTTAACGGTCAGCGCAACGTTATTATCGAAGCACTTCAACTGGCGGATGTCAGTGTTGATGATGTTGGTATGATCGAGACACATGGCACAGGAACGCCTCTTGGCGATCCGATAGAAGTTGACGCGTTACGCAGCATATTTTCTGACCGTAGTGTGGCGGTACCGCCTTGTTATCTTGGCTCAGTGAAAAGCAATATGGGCCATCTTGATACGGCTGCCGGCATTGCTAGCTTGATTAAAGCGGTTCTGTCTGTTTGGCATGGACATATTCCACCGACAATCAATGTTCAGCAACCCAACCCAGCTTTACGGTTGGAACAAAGTCCATTCAAGCTGGCAACACAAGGGCAACGCTGGACACAAGCATTACGTACCGCAGGCGTCTCTTCGTTTGGTATTGGTGGTACTAACTGTCATGTCGTCGTGCAATCATTGCCAGAGGAATTACGTCGTCACCGTGTCCATCATGCGCAGACTTCGCCTTTATTGCTTTCCGCTGCTTCTGAATTTTCATTACGTCAATTGGCCCAACGTTATGCGGCTGCACTCAATGGTGCACCAGAGCATCATGCAGATTTGGCATGGACCGCATTACAGGGGCGTGATTTTTCATTACCTTGGCGTTTAGCGTTGACGCTAACACCACAGAGTGCTGAAAATTTATCCGCTTTTGCCAACAAGAAACCAACACAAAATGTTTTCAGTGGGCAAATCAATAGCGAAAGTAAGCAACTTTGGCAATTTAGCGGCCAAGGTTGCCAATGGTCTGGCATGGGAAAAGCAATGTATGCCAGCTCTCCTGTTTTTTCCGCTATGTTGGATCGTTGCTGTGCAGCCTGTGCATCAGAGCTGGCATTGCCATTAAAAGCCGTGATGTTCGGAGAGCATGATGCCGCATTAGCCACCACCGAATACGCACAACCGGCAATTGTGGCGCATCAGATTGCACTGGCGGCACATTGGCGGGCGCTTGGATTGAAGCCTGATTATGTATTGGGGCACTCGGTTGGTGAATTTGCCGCTGCCGTTGTTGCCGGGATTCTCACACCTGAACAGGTGATGCCGCTCGTTGCGGTACGAGGCAAACTAATGCAAAGCTGCTCCCAAGGGGGCGCAATGCTGGCGGTTTTTGCCAATGAAGAAGAAGTACTTCCGTTCGTTCATTCGCTGGCATTAGATTTGGCGGTTTGCAATGGCCCACAACACTGGGTTTGGGCCGGTACAGAGACGGAAATTGCTACCTTGGCACAACGCCTGGAACAACAGCAGATTCGTTGCCAACGTCTAAACGTTGCCTGTGCAGCACATTCAGCCATGCTTGATGGTGTACTGGAGGCATTTTCTCTGCGTTGTAGCCAGTTGCAACCTACATTGGGGGAAATTCCGCTGATTTCTACCCTGACAGCCAATATTGCAACGGTTGAACAATTAGGTTCACCGGACTACTGGCGTAACCATATGCGTCAGACCGTACGCTATTACCCGGCGGTTGAATTTGCCCGCCAGCAAGGGGTGGCATTATTTATGGAGATGGGGGCTGATGCACAACTAACAGGCATCGGGCGGCGTGTCAGTCTGCCACAGGAAATCTGGATTACTAGCGTACAGCGTCAAAGCTCTCCAGAGACAGCTCAGCAAACGGCTCTTATGCAACTTTACTGTGCTGGTGTGCATCTTGACTGGCCGCATCTTTTCTCGCTTACTGGGGGAAAATGTCATGCTCCGCTCTATCCATTTGATGAGCAGCATTATCGCTTCCCTGCAACCAAATCTGTGCAGCCCACAACCAATATCAATGCTGGACTTGATGTAAATGCTCTGCTCGATCCTGCCATTGAGCAAAACCCCGATGCTGCAACACTACGTGAGTTGTATACCGATGCATTGGTATATCAATGTCATGGGCGTGATATTGAACAAGGTTTCAGTGCTATCGACACTATTCGAGCTGGCCGTCTGCAACCTCGTTGGCGCCCTTTGTTGGAACAATTGCTAACCTATTGCGTCCAGCAAGGTTATTACCGGGAAGTTTCTGGGCCAACAACAAGTAAAATGTATCGTCCTGATCGTCCCCTGCCATATGCCAAACGCAGATTATTAGAGACACGTTTACTCACTGCTTTCCCCGCTTTGATTTATGCGGGTGAGCGTCTATTTGCCCTGTTAAGCGATCGTTGCGATCTGCCGCGTCAGTTTGTATCAACACAAGCTGCGACCAACTCATGGCTTCCCGCACCACAACCGTGTCCCGACACCCACTATGCCCTACACTGGCGTACAATAAACATCACAGATAACCCAAGATCTTCAACGGCATATATTCTTCGTTCTTCAACTGCGAATGACGAGATAGTTAATCATTGGTGTCAGGCGGGTATTCATTTACAGCCAGAAAGCGGAAATATCTTATTGCTGCTTACTGGCAGTGATGTACTTGAATTATGCAATCAAGTTATTACCGAACTAAAACGTGATGAAGAAATACCATTAACCGTTGTCACCTGTGGTGCTCAACCGGAAACCACCTTATCACCAGAGAATATCAATCCAGCTCAATATGCTGTCTGGGCATTGTTACGTGTCGCAGTTGAAGAATATCCCCATCGTCGTATTCAAGCGATTGATATTGCTGATATCAACGATGCTAACGCTTTGTCATTAGCGCTCGGATATTTAAGTGAACATAACCGTTGGCTGAGAATACGTGGCAACCAACTCTCGGTACCCGTTTTACAACGTCAATCCTTACTGCTTTCTCAACAGCCGATGTCGATTCCTCATCAGGGTTGGCATATCGTGACTGGGGGAATGGGCGGAATTGGTCAGATTTCCATCCGTTGGTTGTTGGCCCAAGGTGCACGTAGAATCGCGGTATTTGCTCGTCGTCAGCATGCGGATTGGGACGCTTTTGTTCAAGAGTTATCACTGAATATTGAATGTGAGATCCGCTGGATTAACGTTGATGTTACTGATACGCCAGCTTTGTTAAATGCAGTGCAGACGCTGGCACAAGAGGATGGTATCGCCGGGGCAATTCATGCGGCGGGTATCGCTGATCACACCCGGTTGGCAGAACTTGAACCTCAACGTCTGTCACAAATGTTATCGATAAAAGCCCTAAGTGCATCGGCATTGCAAATTGCTCTTAAGCAACATAATGCACACTATCTGTTGCTTCATTCTTCTGCCGCATCAATGTTAGGTGCCCAAGGGCAAGGTGCTTATGCCGTTGCCAATGCTTACCTGGAATCTTTGGCGCTGACAGCACCGAGTCCGTTGATGGTAAAAACACTGGTTTGGGGTGTTTGGGGTGGCGTTGGTATGGCCCGCGAGCGGCGATTAGTGGAAAAATTGGCACAAGATGGCATGTTACCGTTCAGCGTCAATGAAGGTATTTGGCATTTTAATCAATCTCTGCGTACCGCATCTCCTTGCTATCTGGCAATACGGTTAGATGAGCATCATCCTGATATTTCGCGACGTTTACAGGCTGACATTGCTCATATCCATCCAGTGGCAACCCCAGCTCCTTCACACTCTGTCGATAACAGGCTGTATCAGGACAGTGAAGAACGGCTTAATTGGTTGCGTCAACGTATTGCTGCATTGCTACGATTAGAACAGCCTGAATGTTTGGCACCGCAACAGGATTTACTGCAACTTGGTTTGGATTCCCTATTGTTCCTGGAGCTAAATGCGGTGATCCACCAGCAATTTGGTTTCAGATTAACTGCCGAGTTGGCTTATCAGAATATGACTTTAGTGGGGCTTAATCGGCTTATTGGCGACGCATTACCTGAACAACCAGTAACCTGTTCTCAGCCTGAGATCATTATTGACAGCGCCCAACGTCATGCTCCATTCCCGTTAACACCCATTCAGCACGCTTACTGGATTGGTCGTACTCAGGCCATTGATTTTGGCGGTGTCGCGTGTCACGTCCTATTTGAATGGGATTTGACACTGGATGGTTTTGATATGGATAGTTTTGATATTCCGCGTTTTGAACAGGCATGGAATGCTTTAATTCAGCGTCATGGCATGTTGCGCATGGTAGTGGATGAAGACGGGCAACAAAGAATTTTGCCTGAAACGCCTTGGTATGTGTTATCACAAGATGATTTGCGTATGCTGGATGAAACCGCTTACCAACAGGCGCTGGTTCAGCGTCGTCATACGCTTTCTTACCAGGTCCCGCCAGCAGAACAGTGGCCGTTGTTTGAAGTTTCTGTTTCTCTGCTACCGAATGCACGCTGTCGCTTACATATGAATCTGGATCTGTTGCAGTTTGACGTACAGAGTTTCCGGATCATGATGGACGATTTGCAACGCGCTTACCACCAGCAACTACTGATCCCGCAGGTGTTTACTTTCCGTGACTATGTGATGGCGGAACAAGCTCAACGGGCAAGTAAAGAGTGGCAGGCATCATGGGCATATTGGCAGGAACAATTACCTTCGTTGCCTCCGGCGCCAAGATTACCGCTGAATCCACAACTGCCTCAGCGTAGTCAACCACAATTCACAACTTATGAAGGTCGATTAGCACAATTTGATTGGCAAATGCTTAAACAACGCTGGCAACAATGGGGCGTGACTCCTTCTGCCGGTCTGTTGACGCTGTTTGCTCATACTCTGGAATGGTATAGCCGTCATCCGTTGTTTACTCTCAACCTGACATTCTTTAACCGGCAACCTTTCCATCCAGAGGTTCAAGATCTGATTGGTGATTTTACCTCAGTCATGTTGATGGATTTTGATTTACGCAAAATAACCTCCTTGCGTGCCAGCATGGAGAAAACACAAGCTTTGCTGTGGCAACGACTGAGCCACAACTATGTCAATGGTGTTGAGGTGTTGCGAGAACTTGGCCGCCACCAAAATGGTGAATCACAAAGCAGACAACCGCTGACGCCGGTGGTTTTCACCAGCATGTTGGGAATGGCACAAGAAGGCGTCGCCATCAAACAATCCATCACTCAGTTACTGGGTGATCCCATCTTTGTTCTGAGTCAAACTCCGCAAGTCTGGCTGGATCATCAAGTCATGGAAGTAGATGGCGATCTACTGTTTAACTGGTACTGCATGGATGATGTATTAGCGCCGGGGGTTATTGAGGCACTGTTTACCGCTTATAATGCGCTGTTAGTGCAAATTTGCCATCAGCCTGACTGCATAGAACATTATGATCTTCATATTCCCCCTTCCGGTCATACCCGTTATAACTTCTGGCCGCAACAACCTGAATTGCATCAAGCTGAACAATATTTGCGTGATAAACCTGAAATACGGTTGGCAGAAATTCAGCCACGTCAGGACGACACGCAAGGTTATAACTTATGGCTGGTGGCAGAGGACAATTTGCCATTATCGCTACCAGAACCATTGGCAATAAACACCGATCAGCTACCGCTGCCTGAGTTAACTGAACAACAGGCATTTGAGCGCTCTTGGCAACATATTGAGCAGCAAGCGTTATTTGGCCTGAGCCAGACATTACTGCGTCATAATCTGTTCACTTATCCTCAGCAATGTCACACTCGTGCAGAAATTGAACAACGTGTACAACTGGCGCCACAGTATCAGCGTCTTCTTACTCAATGGTTGGCGTTATTAAACAACCAAGGATTGATTGAGAAAACCGCTGATGGATACCGTTGTCTGCAACCGCTTAATCGTGTTCTTGCTCCTACAGCAAAACTGGACGATGCCGTATGGTGTCAAACGATTAGCCGTTATGTTGCAACATGTATCGAGCAACATGATGTCCTGCTTGCCGGGCGAGGTAATGCGTTGGAACTGCTGTTTGCCGATAAACAGACCACTGCCAGCCTCTATAGTGAGAATCCAGCGTTACGATGCCTGAACCAAACTGCCGCTGAAATTGTCCGGCAATTGAGTCAAGTATCTGATCATTTCACTGTACTGGAAGTCGGTGCAGGAACTGGAGCAACCTCAGCGAAGGTACTTGAGCATAATGCACAATCGATTGAACGCTATCACTTTACCGATGTTTCGCCGCTATTTCTGGATGATGCACGCCAGTTGCTTAATCACTATGGCGAAACTGTAAAATTTGCGCTGTTCGATATTAATCAGCGTATTGATTTTAGCCAGCATCCTGAATCCGGTTATGACCTGATTATGGCGGTTAACGTGTTACATGATGCAACTCATCTGCGAAACACCTTGCAACGCCTGTCACGGTTACTAAAAACCGGTGGATGGTTGCTGATTATTGAATCGACGAAACGCGAAAGTGCGATGCAACTCGCCAGTGTTGGTTTTATTGAAGGCATTAATGCCTGGAGTGATGATCGCGGCGATAGTGCATTGATGGCGCTTGCGGACTGGCGTAAGTGCTTGGAGAAATCCGGCTATCGGGTTTCATTGGAATGGCCGGGGCAAGATGGGCCAGAACTGCATCAACAACTGATTCTGGCGCGGGCTGAACGGCAAGCACGGCTCAATATCAGTGAAATAGCGGCACAATTTTCCACTTTGCCTTATTCATTGCATGTTCAACAGCAAGAACAATTACCATTGATCATGACCGCTAAAGAGAGCGTAGCACAGCGATCAATTCCGGAAGCAGTACAACCGGAAACAGAGGATAACCAGCTCCATGATATAGAGCAGCAGGTAATCGCGCTCTGGTGTTTACTGCTTCCTCAGCCGATACAGCGCCACAGTGACTTTTTCCAAAGTGGCGGTGACAGCTTAATTGCTACCCGAATGGTGGTGCAATTGCGTCGACAAGGTTACGAACAGGCAAATCTACAACAGCTTTTTGAACATCCTAAGTTGAGTGAGTTTTGTCGCACCTTGCGAATAGTTGAAACAGTTGAAACAACACCCGCTACACAGGCTGTTCCACTTGAGACTAAGCCAGCATCGGAGCAGACGCTTCCACTTACTGCGTTGCAATATGCCTATTGGTTAGGCGAAAGCCAGCTATTCCAATTTGGTAACGGTATTGCGCATTTCTACGCTGAACTGGCTATCAACGATCTTGATCTGCCACGTTTTACCACAGCTTGGAACCGTGTGGTGAGTCATCATGCGCAATTACGTGGTTATGTGAAGGATGGGCAATATCATATTCTGCCGGAAGTGCCCTGCTATACCCCGACGGTAATTGACTGTCGTAACATGACGCCGGCTCAACGCGAGACAAAACTCGCTGATGCCCGCGATATCTTGCGCACTAAAGGTGTTCCTAGCGATAACTGGCCGCTGTTTGATTTGACGCTATATCGTACTGATGACCGGGTATGTTTATTGCATTTGACTATCGACCTACTGGTTGCTGATGGCAAAAGTCTGACGTTAATCCTACGCGATTTGCAACGCGGATATCAGGAACCTAACTGGCAGCCAGAACCACCGGCAGCGACTATTAGTGACTATATTCAAGCACTGGAGGATGAGAAAACGGGGGAAGCCTGGCAACAAAGCCGGCAATATTGGCTTAATCGCTTACCTTATCTGCCTGATGCTCCAGTGTTACCGTTAAAAGATCATCAGTCACAAGAACTTAATCAACAATGTCTGACGGGATATATCAGTCCGCAACAATGGCAGCGTTTGCAACAACGTGCAGCAGAATACCGAGCTTCACCATCACAGGTTATGCTGACGTTATTCACCCATATTCTAGCGGTATGGAGCAACAGCGAGCATTTCACCATCAATGTTCTGCATGGCAACCGACTGTTAATGCCGCAACATTGCGATACGCTGGTCGGAAATCTGTCTACTACATCATTGTTGGAAGTGGATTTACGCAATAGCACAGGATTCAGTGATGCGCTAAGTCGGATACAGAAACAGTGGTTAGCTGATCTGCAACATGCTCTATTTGACGGACAACTGGTACTCCGAGAGAAAAATCAGCACCGTCACAATCTAAACGCCGGTATGCCGATTGTGTTCAACGATACAACCGGTACAGCGGGTCAAGGGCCGGCAGGATTGGGAACGCTGAATCTCTTTGGTGCGCAAACACCGCATGTTTATCTCGACTGTATGCTGATTTCCGGTTCAGATGGTGGCGTTATCATTCAATGGGCAATTTTGCCGCAACTGTTCCAGCCACAAGTTGCAGAAAACATGTTTGCGCATTATCAGGCTAGTGTCGTCTCCCTGCTTGAACCCGATTACCAATGGAGCGCCTTACTTCCAGAGTGGCTCCCGGTAAGTGATCAGATTTTGTGCCAAGATAGTAATGCGACAAAGAATGTGTTTCCGCCCCATACGCTCTGTTCGTTAATTGAGCAGGCGGTAAATCGCTACCCACAACGTACCGCTGTAGTCGATGTTTATCGTCAAATCGATTACCGCACTTTGTGGTCACAAAGCCTGACGCTGGCTGCCCATCTACAAGCACAAGAAAATCAGCATTCGCCTCTGATTGGCGTGGTGATGGAAAAAGGTTGGGAACAGATTATCGCGGTTATAGCGATTTTATTGGCGGGACGGGCTTATCTACCTATTGATGCCAGCTACCCGCAACAACGCATCCATCAGCTATTGGCATCAGGGGAAGTTGATATTGTATTAACTCAACCTAAGTTTGCTCAACAGCTGAGTTGGCCTGATGGTGTACAGGTTATCTCTCTGGATGAAATATTACTTAACCGCTTGCCGAAAAATACCGGTGGACAGCGTTTGTCTGCCCATCCTGAGGATTTGGCTTATGTGATCTTCACATCAGGTTCTACCGGCAAACCGAAAGGGGTGATGATAGATCATCAAGGTGCGGTTAATACCATTCTTGATATTAACCAACGCATTGCTCTCAATGAACACGATAGCGTACTGGCAATATCAGAATTAACATTCGATCTTTCAGTTTATGATCTGTTCGGTACTTTAAGTTGTGGGGCAAAACTAGTTATTCCTTTTTCTGGTGACAGACGACAACCTGACAAGTTATTAACGTGGTTACAACAAGAATCAGTCACAGTTTGGAACTCTGTTCCGGCATTTGTACAACTGCTTGAGGAGTACGCCAGAGATTATCCGCACTCCTTAGAGAATCTGCGCTGGATATTGATGAGTGGTGATTGGATACCAACCAGTTTGCCAGAAAGATTATCTGCCCTTCACCCTGCCCTGAATATTCTTAGTTTGGGCGGTGCAACTGAAGCGTCAATCTGGTCTATTGCCTATCCTATCGTTCAAGTTGATCCAAACTGGCGCAGCATTCCATATGGAAAACCACTGGCTAATCAGACTTTCTATGTGCTTAATGCAACGCTTTCCCCCTGCCCGGTTTGGGTAACGGGGGAACTCTATATTGGTGGACAAGGGTTAGCGCTAGGCTACTGGGCTGATTTAGAAAAAACTGCACAAGCCTTTATTACCCATCCTCAAACCGGTGAACGGTTATACCGCACTGGTGATTTAGGGCGTTGGCGGCCAGACGGTAATATTGAGTTTCTGGGACGCAATGATCATCAGATTAAGATTCGTGGCTATCGGATTGAGTTAGGCGAGATCGAACATCGCTTATGCGAGCATCCGGATATACAACAAGCATTAGCATTTGCACATACTACGTCAACCGGTGCATTGCAACTTGTCGCAGGTTTGCGTTTATCTGACGAAGCCCCGCTATCTACAGAACTTTTACCGGTTCTGCCTCATTGGTTGCAACAGACCTTGCCCGTCTGGATGTGTCCACAGCGATTTATCATTCTTGATGCGATCCCTGTATCCGACAACGGCAAAATTGACCGACGCGCGTTGGCAGCTTTGGTTGAGGAAGCGACACAGGATATCAATCCAATATCAGTTGCTTGCAGTGTGATAGAACAAGCTGTGTTGAACCTTTGGCAATCAGTATTGGAACAACAAGCTATCAGTGTGCATGAGAGTTTCTTTACGTTAGGTGGAGACTCTCTAGCAGCGGTACGGTTAATGGTGAAAATCAATCAGACTTTTGACCGTCAATATCCACTCAGCCTGTTACAAACTTACGATACCGTACACTCTTTGGCTGAATTCATTGAACATCAGCCAGAAAACCCTTGCCAAGGGGTGATATTGAATGAGGGAAGCGTTGAACAACCTGCCCTGTTTATCGTCCATCCTATTGGTGGACATCTGTTGGGGTATCGTCATTTAGCAGCCAATTTTGGTGACCAACGCATGATTGGGTTGGCATTTTCGCCAGATAATTTAAATACAGATACTCCTTCTGTGGCAGCGTTGGCGGCTGACTATATCAGTCAAATCCGAGCGTTCCAGCCACAAGGACCTTATGCCTTGGCAGGATGGTCGTTCGGTGGATTGGTGGCTTATGAAATGGCTCATCAATTACGTGCGGTGGGTGAAAGAGTTTCTCAATGTATCCTGATTGACAGCTTTGCGCCAAATGTGCGCACCGATTTGACGCTGAATGAAACATTTTGTCATCGTCATTTCTTGCTCGATTTGCAGGGGCAATTCCCTGGTTTGACGCTGAATAATCATGTTATCACTGCTGATACTAAGACTTTCCTTAATGCGTTGCACGATGCCTTACCGCAATCTGCCCAGATTGATAGCTCGCTGACCGCACTTTATGACGTGTGGCGCCATAACCTGAACGCGTTGCTTGACTATTGTCCGCCGCAGACTTCACAGCCTTTCTGGCTTATACGGGCAGCACAGGAACTACCTGATTTTATGGATTATCTCGATCCAACCACTATCGCCTCAATCGATCTTGGCTGGCAGGCTTTTGGGCCAGTCAATGTGACACAACTTGCGGGCGATCATTACACCTTGTTCCAACATGAACATGTTGGCTCATTGGTGACTTGTCTGAAAGATATCTTGAATTCAGTACCAACCACTAATCTTGTTAAGGAGAACATATGATAAAGCCACGGCGGGTTCTGATTGTCGGTTCGAAATTTGGCGAATTATATCTTAATGCGTTCTTACAACCTCAGTCTGGTTTGGAATTAGCCGGTATTTTGGCACAGGGCAGTGCTCGCTCGCAGCAACTTGCCTGTGATTTTAATGTGCCCCTATTCCGCTCACTGGATGAACTACCAGATGATATTGATATTGCCTGCGTGGTAATACGGGCGGAGGTTATTGGCGGCAAAGGCGATCAGCTCACTCAGGCACTTTTGGCGCGTGGAATTTCTGTCATTCAGGAACACCCCCTTGATGCCGAAGCCATTAAAAGACATCAATTAACCGCAAACAAACATGATGCAATGTTTTGGGTAAATAGCTTTTATAGCCAATGTCATGCTGGAAGAAGTTGGTTACATGCAGCGCGGCAAATCACTCACTTATCACAGCAACGTCCGGTAAGTGGTTATCTGACAACCAGTCGCCAATTGCTATTTTCCGCGCTCGATCTGTTGTTACAGGCATGTCACTGTCCGGAACAGATGGAGATAGTCTATGTCGGTCAGCGAAGCTGTGCATTTCATTGCTTTGAACTTAGCTTCGCAGGGACAACAGTAACATTAAATGTACAATCCTATCTGGACCCGAGAGATCCCGATATGCACAATCTGGTCATGCATAAAATGACGCTGATCTGGCCTGTCGGTTATCTTACGCAGGAAGCCAGTTACGGGCCGGTCATCTGGACACCCGTCCTTCATGCACCTGATCATCTGAACAACGAGCAAAGCCTCTACCTGAATGCCAGTCAGCCGGATGATAACTATCTGCACCAAGCAACATCACAAATTCTTTGTCCGGCAACCAAAAACTGGATGACAGCATTTGAATGTGATGGTGCTAAAGGTGTGGCATTTCTGCTCAATACCTTAGGTTCTGTATTAAACGGTGCCCTCTGCCCACCTGCTTTTGCTTACGATTACCAACTGCGGTTAGCAGGTTTATGGCAACAAATTTTGCGTATCATGGGAGAACCTGTTACTCAGGATTTATCGGCCCCTGTTTGGATTGAGCCAGCAAAATTGATGTTAACTAAGGAAGAATGTTGATGACGTGGGCACTCCCTGCACACCCGATGATTCGTCCTTGCCTGACGACTCACGGTAAACCCAAATACACGCTGTTAATCTGCCCCTTTGCCGGGGGCAGTACCAGTGCATTCCGCCACTGGGCCACGCTAGAAAATTCAGATATAGCGGTTTCACTAGTGATTTACCCCGGACGAGACAGCCGTATGGCGGAAAAGGCAGCTACCAATATTGCGCCATTGGCGCAATCACTTTCTGACCTGATGGTGTCATTCACCCCCGTACAGAGAGAGAATCTGATACTTGTCGGTCATAGTATGGGGGCCCAAGTTGCTTTTGAAACTTGCCAACGTCTTGAACAACAAAATTGTTCACCCAAGGCACTGGTGCTTTCGGGGTGCCATGCACCTCATCTTCAATCCCGCCGCCAACTTAGCGGATTACCTGATCATGAGTTTATTGAACAATTGATTGATATCGGCGGTTGTAGCCCGATTTTGCGAGAAGACCCCGGCTTGCTTGCGCTGTTCTTACCAATGCTACGGGCTGATTTTCTTGCTACGGAACATTATCACCGGCTCGTTCAGACTGACGCGGTAAAACTGCAAACACCAACATTACTGCTTTATGGCAGTGAAGATAAAGAGGCTTCTGCGATAGAAGTTCAGCAGTGGCAACAATGGCTTGCAGACGGAGAGCAACACCTTTCATATCGCTACAAGGAGATTGTAGGCGACCATTTTTATATTACTCAAGAACCTGAGAATTTTATTCGTCACGTTACACAATTTATACAATATGTTTGTTTACAGGAGTCCGCATAATGGCACCTTTTTCTATTCTAGGGAAAACAATTACTATGACGCCAGACTACCTTTGGAATGGCAAAACGCTGGACCAACAACTTGCCGGGTGGGCTGGTATTTGGGGCGATAAAACAGCGCTGATCTATCAAGAACAACAACTAACTTACCGTGAATTGCACCAATCCGCAGAGAGATTGGCCAGCGGATTGTTTCGTCGTGGGATCCGTCGTGGGGATAACATTATGGTACAACTGCCTAACCGTATCTCCTTTGTCGTTACCTGTTTTGCCCTGTTTAGGCTAGGCGCTCATCCGGTGTTATTAATGCCGACACAGCGGACTCATGATGTTCATGCCCTTTGCCAGATTGCACGCCCGGTTGCTTACATTATCTCCGATTGCTTCCATGATTTTGACTACCGAAAAATGGCACGAGAAATTGTGGCATCTTGCCCCGATCTAAAACACATTATTGTTGATGGAGAAGCGGAAGAATTTACCGCATTGGCATCCATTGATGATGAACCGGTAAATATTCCCGGCCCAAGTTATGGTGATATTGCTGTATTGCTGCTTTCGGGCGGAACAACCGGTACACCGAAACTCATTCCCCGTACTCACGATGCTTATACCTATGATTTTGTGCTGTCAGCCCGTCTATGTACGGTAAATACAGAAAGTGTTTATCTAGCCGTACTGCCTGTGGCACATAACTTCACACTAGGAAGCCCAGGTATTTTGGGTACCCTTTCCCAAGGCGGAAGTGTCCTTCTGAGTGATACCGCCAGTTTTGACGAGGCCATGCCGCTAATCGAGCAATACAAAGTGACCCATCTGGCATTAGTACCGGCTCTGGCTCGGCTCTGGGAACAGGCTCGCGACTGGGAACAAAGCGATCTTTCATCCTTACGCTGTTTGCAAGTGGGTGGTGGCAGGTTAACACCAGAACTAGCGGAACAAGTAATAGCACGCCTTGGGCCTTTGCAGCAGGTGTTTGGTACAGCGGAAGGATTACTCTGTTATACCCGATTGGATGATCCCCACGAGGTCATCATTAATACCCAAGGGCGTCCGTTATCAGAAGAAGATGAGATCAAAATTGTTGATGCCAATTTACAACCTGTAGTACCCGGTGAGGTAGGAGAACTGATTACACGTGGTCCCTACACCATTACGGGATATTACCGTGCAGAGCTGCATAATACCGTGGCTTTCACCGCCGATGGGTTCTATCGCACCGGCGATCTGGTTCGTATGACCTCAGATGGCAACCTGATCGTTGAGGGCAGAATTAAAGAGCAGATTAACCGCAGTGGTGAGAAAATTTCGACCCAAGAAGTTGAGACCTTGCTGCTGCAACACCCTGACATTGATGATGCCGTTGTCATTTCTGTGCCTGATGAACTGTTGGGTGAACGAACCTGCGCCTGTTTACCTAACAACGGCAATCAACCGGAACCGATGCAGATAGCGGAATTTCTACAACAGAAAGGGGTTCAGCGTCATAAAATTCCTGACCAATGGTTGTTTGTCCCATATTGGCCACTTACCACCGTGGGAAAAATTGATAAACGCCGCTTGGTACAGATGGCACAAGCAGAACATAGCCGCCCAATGCAGCAATATCATGAACAAACTGTTGTTATTACCAGCACTCCGTTAGATTTGATCACACATTTGCTTTCAGACGACGATGCACAACCTTATATGCTCTATGAAACAAAAGGTGAGTGGTCATTGGGGATAGGCTGTGCAGCAACCATTAGTGCAGATGCATCGGGACAATTAATTGATCCACAAGGTAATCGTCATCCATACGATATCAGCACATTAAGTCAAAAACTTGAACAGGCGCTCAATGCTCTTCCTATTCAGGATTGGCGGGCTTATGGCAGAACTTTATTTGAATTCTCCCATATGACATATGGGTTGCCATTAGCACAGCAAAACGAAGCATTAATAAAAATCACTATTCCACAGCATGAATTTCGTATAACTCCAGGACAGGTTCTGATACGAACTCTTGAAGAGAGTCAACTCACCATATTGAAGGAAAAAATTAGCCGGGTTGATCAATTAAGTACACCTGTTTTCCCGTGGATAAAAGATATGGAAATTATCAGTACATCAGACGCCGCGAAACGTTATCAGGATAATGTCGCTAATGCGGTTAAGGACATTGCTTCTGGCCACTATCAAAAAGTGATCCTGTCACGTCGGGTTGAACTTGGCTCGGATATTGATATGCCACACAGTTACTGGTTAGGCCGCCAAGCTAACACACCTGCTCGCTCCTTCTTCTTACGTGATGAAGATTTCTCTGTTTATGGTTTTAGCCCGGAAACCGTAGTTGAAGCGGATGGTTCAGGCTGGATTAGCACGCAACCATTGGCTGGTACCAGAGCATTGACACATGATAAAGATCAGGATCAACGATTGAGAGCAGATTTGCTTTCTGACCCGAAGGAGATCTCTGAACATGCTGTTTCGGCTAAATTAGCATTAGAGGAACTGGCACCGATTTGTCAGGCTGACACACTTTGTGTATCAGAGTTTATGGCGATTCGTGAACGAGGTTCAGTACAACATTTGGCATCACGAGTAAAAGGATTACTACAAACAGACAAAAATCGTTGGGATGCGTTCATCGCCCTATTCCCGGCCGTAACCGCTTCGGGAATACCGAAAAAACCTTCTTTACAGGCAATTTCACGTTATGAAGATGAACCACGCCGGCTTTATAGTGGTTGTGTCATGTTATTGGATAGCTCAGGCAAACTGGATGCAGCGCTGGTATTACGTTCTCTCTATCAGCATCAAGGGCGCTGTTGGCTCCAGGCTGGTGCAGGATTGGTCAGAGATTCAAAACCAGAAAGAGAATGGCAGGAAACTTGTGAAAAACTTGACTGCATTATGAAATACGTTCGCCCTTGCTCTGGCAAAAAAGAGTAAATGAAGTAATAACATTTCAGGGAAAACCAGAGTTGTCTCTGATTTTCCCTAGACGACTAATTTTCTACTATGCTTAATTAGTCACCTCTAATTTTTCCTTCCGTGACAACCATTAACTTAAAAAAACCAAACAAATAGATATCAGCTTGCAACTATATCTTGCTGGTACCCATTTTACTTGGAGGCAATAAATATGTTTTCTCGTCGTGATATCTTGAAGGCATCCGCAATTGGCGCGGCGGCGGCTAGTATGGGCAGTATGATTAAATCCGCTGTTGCTGATGAACAGCACAATACAGTCACTACTGGCAAGAATAAACAGCCAATAAATACTAAAAGTTTGTATAAATATAAATTCACAGATAGTAAAAAACGGGTATTGGAAAATGGATGGGCACGGGAAGCTACGATAGAACAATTCCCGATATCTGAAGGGATTGCGGGTGTTGATATGATGCTTGAACCGGGTGGCGTGCGTGAACTCCATTGGCATGCTGTTGCCGCTGAATGGGCATATATGCTTGAAGGGCACGCACGTATTACCATTATCGATCCGGAGGGCAAAAGTGAAGTAGCTGATTTTGGTCCCGGCGATGTATGGTATTTTCCCAAAGGTCATGGTCATTCCATTCAGGCACTTGAAGATGGTGCGCATTTTATTCTGACTTTTGATGACGGACACTTCTCGGAATTTGGCACTTTCAGCATCACTGATTGGATAACACATATGCCGAAAGAGGTGCTTGAGAAAAGTGTCAACATGCCAGCATCCGTTTTTTCTAAAATCAAACAGGGTGAAGCTTACATTGTCGGTGGAGCTATCCCGCCAAAACTTCCCCTACCTGCTGACGATGGCGGATTGAACGATGCTCCACTCACCCACCGTTATGAGCTCTTGAAAAATAAACCTTTCTTCGAGAACGACTCTGGGAGTATTTATCGGGCATCATCGAAGGAATTTCCCATTTCTACAACTATCACTGGTCTCATCGAGATCATCAAACCTGGCGCAGTACGTGAGCTACATTGGCATCCTAATGCCAACGAGTGGCAATACTACATTTCAGGTAAAGGACGTATGACCGTGTTTAGTTCTCATGGACACGCACAAACTGCAAAATATGGGCCGACCGACGTCGGTTACGTTCTTCAGGGATTTGGTCACTATATCGAAAATATTGGCAACGATGACCTTAAAGTACTGGTTGTATTAGATAACGGTATCTACCAAGATATTTCACTTTCTGATTGGTTAGCTAAAACGCCGTCTTATCTGCTTGCGGATAACTTCAACAATAATCCCTCCGATTGGGTGGACCGTCCTAAGGATAAGCTAGTTATATCGCGCCGTAGGGCTTGAGATATTACACTTTGTGGTGTATTGAAAACCTATTACCCGTCATCTTTCAAGTTGCCTCTTTGTTGGCTGCACTTACTCACCCCGGTCTCATCGTTATCTATGCTCCCGGGGATTCGCTCCCTTGCCGTCGCGATGCATCTTGAAATCCATAGGGTATATGTTAGTTTAATTAAAAGAATATAAAATCTTGTAAATGATAATCGTTTTACAGGTTAATCATTTTTTCATATGATTAACTTTCTCTTATTACTTTTGTTTCCCTTTTTCGGTAATCGAAAACCACCTTTTTATCGGTAATTAGGTCAGCCAAGGGTTAAAAGAATAAGCGCCTTATTCCCTGTCATGTTTAATGTTTATTTTACACTTATACAACCTGCCGTGACCATTTAAAAACGTTTTGTTAACATAAAGTTATCCTATTCTCCAAGTTCGTTTGGCTTTAGTGCGTTATCTTTTTTCTTTCACTTATTCCATTATTTATTTAACTAATCTTAACATAATGATTTAAATAGAAAAATATCAACATAAGATGTGAAAATAAAAGCTTGCTAATAATTCTCATGTAAAGTAATTTTATATTGAAATTAATGATTAAAAAGACAGAGAAAACCCTATATTTAAAGCTTAAATTTATATTGGTAGCGATAAATTTAGGCGCTCTCTGCCAGAAGATTCATAGTTCAATAAACACTAACATGATGGAGAAATATAATGGATATAAAATCTGCAACAGCTTCTAGTCTAATACAATTAACACCTGATGATAGAAGTGGATATCCACCCGTTGAAACGCAAATAGCAGGAGATATAATACGTGTACTAAACTTTAAGCAAACAGATGAGGGTTATACTGCATCACATGGAATTGAATATCGAGCTAAGAAAATAATATTAGCGTACGCTTTAGCTGTAAGTGGTATTCATGATGTATCTCATCTTCCTGGTGACTATTATAAGAATAAAGAGACTGCTGAAAGAATTTATCAAGAATATATGTCTAATCTTTCATCTGCACTATTAGGTGAAAATGGTGATCAAATTTCTAAAGATATGGCAGATGGTTTTTACAAGAATGAACTGGATTTTGAAGGTGAATATCCTCAAAACATTTGGAATATTCCTGATCTTGAAAATAAACCATTGAGTGCTTATTCAGATGACGATAAATTATTAGCACTATATTTTTTTGCTGCACAGGAAATTCCACTGGAGGAAAATCAACAATCAAATACCGCAAGATTTTTTAAATTAATTGATTTATTATTTATCTTATCTGCTGTAACTTCACTAGGAAGGAGGATTTTTTCAAAAAACTTTTACAATGGGTTAGAGTCTAAATCATTAGAGAATTATATTGAGAGAAAAAAGCTTTCTAAACCTTTCTTTCGACCACCGCAGAAATTACCTGATGGCAGAATAGGTTACTTGGCCAGCCCAACAGAACCGCCTAAATGGAGAGTTAGTTTGCAAGAACTTAAAAATAACAAATCCAGGAATGGATTTACTAATATGGAAGGTGCTGCAAAACAAAAGTATAGCTCATTTATAAAAGAGGTGCAAAAGGGGAACGATCCACTGACAGCAGCAAAAAGTATTGGTACAGCAAGCGGCAGTAACTTGGAAAAACTGCCGAATAATTTATATAGTGTGAGGCTAAGCCAAAAAGACAGGGTAACCTTCAATCTAAATAATACTGACAGTACAATGACGATTCATAGTGTTGGAACTCATTATAAAAATATATGATGTGTGATCTCTGGCTTTGATTGACAGAACATTTTTAAGCTCTCATTTTTTCAACGGGAGTTTCATAAGGCGTTTTACCTTTCAAACCACTGTTGTGGTCTGTGATAATTGTAAAACGCCTTCCATTTAGCTAATACACTTTACTAACAAGAAAATATAGCTAGGAGAAACCGGCTCTCCCTGACAATAATGTTAGATGGTTATAATTTTTGAGGTTATTTTTGATTTCCGTAACAAAACGCATAATATATATGACAGGATAAAAGCCAGCAAAGAATAGGCTATTATGTAAACATATACATTTATATAATTAAATTTTTTTAATAAGAAATTATGGATAAATTCGTTATGGATTTCAATAACAAAAATATTGTGAACAAGATATATTCCTAGTATATTCTTGCTAATGTCATCTATTAAGAATGGTATTTCTCTGACATTCAAATTAACCAAGAATAAAAACAGGCACACCGAAGAAGCTTGAAGGAATACATTATAAAACTTCCCATAAAAGAAAGTCATCCCCGTCTTGGATGAAATGATTGATAAAGATATCAATGATATAATAAAAAACACCAGAAGTATTATATGTTTACAGGAAAAAGCCTTTATTTTAGGTTTCGTTAGCCCTATATATCCACCTATCAAGAAACTAATCAAACCCTCAGATTGGAACGGAAACAAAATATTGAATGGGATTAGGGAAAAAGAGAATTTGTAATCTGTTAGTGCATTCAGCAATGTAAGATTAGAAATTATAAGCATTATAACGAGTATTTTCTTAATCCCCTTTGCATTTGTTTCATTAAATGTGTTACGCATTAGTGGTGTTAATATATAGAGAGAGACAATTGCAAATATAAACCATAAATGGGTAGCATCTGATGTGGTTATACTAACATTAACATAATTTAAAAAATCAATATCAGGCACTGTTGTAAATTTACTGATAAAATATGTGTCATACAGATAATAAAATATAAGCCAAAACAACAATACAGTTAATATCCCTTTTGATTTATTAATGATGTAATCCACCTGCTTTTCATGCTTGTTGTTTAGTAAGAAATAGCCACTGCACATAAAAAACAACGAGACCCCCAACTGACCGGCCTGCCTAAGAAAATACAAAACCACGTCATTATCATTGCGCAACAAGAAAAATAAAGTAACGTGAGAAATTACAACGAAAAATATAGAAACGATCTTTAATAAATCTATGGTTAATATTCTCATTTTTTGTCTCTTAAATAGATAAAATGAAGTTTGAAATTTTTGGGGCAAGCCTGGTCATACCTAGTTTTGATGGATGCAAACCATCGGACACTGTGCCCAAGCTATTGCTGGTCATAATATCGATATTTCCTTCATTGAATCCAGATTGTTTTAACAAATCCAGATATGGGATGGAGTATTTTTCGCAAATTTCCCGACAAACGCTGCAATAGTCAGACAAGTAATACCCTTTGGCGTTTTTACTGTTCATGCCTCTTTGTACTGATATTGGCGTTGTTATAATAAACCCTATTCTCGTTGATGGGTATTTTTTTGTAATTCCAGTCATTAATAATTTCATGCCGCCAATAAATGTTAAAGGGGTTTTGTCTTTATAATCACCTATTTCCACTCCTCCATTGGAGCCAAAATCAAATCCAAAATCATTTACCCCTCCCCATATTGTAATAATATCTGGATTGCTTGCCATTTTTTCATATCTTAAGCACATGGCTGAATTGTCATTTTTATCTTTTTGGGCTATGCATGTTCCTCCTATTCCGTAGTTTTTCCATTCTTTTAGATCTAAATGTTTAGTCACTATTGGTTGATACCACCCTCTTTCAGTTATACTGTCACCGAGGGTAAACCAACACCCTCCCTTCAAATGCGATTGAATATAAGACATTTACTTTTATCCTTCTAAAAATAACATGTAGACCGACTGGTTTTTTATCAGTATCGAATGTCAGCTGGAACGGACGCAGGCATTTCGATAGCGTAGTGTCCGGACATTTGGCGAAACAGAAAAAAGCGTGTTTAACTTTGAAATAACCGCTTTGCAGGACACAGTAAATTTGGGAATACAAACCCGACCGGTTTGTAGTGGGCTCCAGTTCTCTTGCTGACAGCGACAGAAATTCCAACTGTAGGCATTCATCAAAATCAGGAAGCGCATACAGGGCGAATTGCTTCGCATCCGTTAAGGCAGAGAGTCTTTTACTTTTATTGGCAGTTTGGTCTATATGATGAGTCATCATCCTGATTCCATGCAAATCATGTCCGTATGAAGATCGCTGACCGGACAGTGAAAATGAATTTCGTCACTGCGGTTGGATCTCGAATGAAGTTGTCTCATATAAATAGTACGATATCAACCCCTTTTATGCCCCTTTAATCGTATACACTCATGACAGAAATATGGATTGGTGATCATAAACAAATTATTGATCAGGTACTAAAAAGTGCTGATAGTGATAATTAGTTTGCTAAAGAAGTGCCTGATAAATTAGCTGAGGAGAAAAATGGATCTGAAACATAATATTGAGTTACTGACCACCTGAGTTTAATAACAAAAATGCCGATCTTGAATATCGGCATTTTGCTATGAAACAGAAGATTAATTTAATGCTTTAATGCACCAATTTTATCCCGGCTCAGTCCGGTACTGGTGGCAATAATGTCCAAACTCACGCCATGCCGTAATAAAGCACGAGCCGTTTCCAGTTTACCTTCCTCTCGGCCTTCCTCTCGGCCTTGCTCAATACCTCGCTCAATACCTTGCTCAATACCTTGCTCAATACCTTGCTCAATACCTTGCTTGATACCTTGCTCGCGCCCTTTTTGTTCAAGCTGTTCTGCAATAGTCATCAACATCGTTTCATGCTCCGGAGATTGTTCAATCAGTTGATGGACAAAGTGTGAGAGATCCAGCGTATGTCCATTCAGTAAAATATAGCGTAACACCACATTGCGCTGCTCGGTTGTATTATACCCTGCATTCAACAGTTCCACCAATTGGAGGAGCCATTCCTGCATATCCCGGCAGCGGATGTGTTTTTGCACCAGCTCCATCAGGGCAACCCCTTTATGTGTCAGGATCTCTTCATCGCTGAGCACACTGACGTCCACCAACGGAAACGCCTGGCGGTATAAGCGAGCAGCCTGTTCAGGGAGCGTAAAACAATCCAGCCACCGGTTTGAGTAAGGATACGGCCGAACCTCACCATGATAAAACAGCAGAGGCGCCACCAAAGGGAGTTCAGTATGGCCTTTTTTCAGGTGAGCCGCCATGGCTAACATGGCATAATACATCAGCCGCCAGGCCATCAATGGGTCAGGGGTGGATTGATGTTCAATCAGGCAATAGATATAACCTTGCCCCCGGGCCGTTTCAACCGAATACAGCACATCACTGTGCAGTTGACGTAAATGCTCATCCACAAAACTGCCGGGCTCCAGTTTCAATGTGGCTAAATCACACAACAACTGGATTTCTTCGGGCAGATAAAGGGATAAGAATTCCCTGGCCGTTTCGGGCTGCGTTAAAAAATGCTTGAATAACGCGTCATGGTGAGGCCGTTTTTCTTTCTTTGCCACAATCTGTTTCTCTATCTTATCAGTTAGTCATCGCCATTCATTGCCAAAGTTATAATATCCGCAATCAATGTACAACATATTTTATACCCGTTATCTTTTAAGTTGCCTCTTTGTTGGCTGCACTCGCTCACCCCGCATTTCTGCTTGTTTTCCCATGCCTATGGTTAATTGTTTTTTAACTGATGGTGATTATCTGCATACCAGGAAATATAATCATTACTTGATATTGGTGTCTCGATTCCAATTTTATCCACGCCAAAACTGGAAATATAATTATTTATTCTGTCTGCATGCTGACGTATATACTCAATGCGTCTCTCGTCTATTTTTTTAGATTCTTGTAAATTGATCACTTCACTTCTCAGGAGATTGCTCATGCTACGATGAATCCAGTCGAGAAGATAACCTTCGATGATCATACCAAGATCATCATTATTATTATCATGATATGTATCAATAGTTGTCGTCACCACGGATAAAACGGCATATGTTTGGCTTAGTTCTAAAAAATCCCTACTATGTTTATTAAGCATATCTAAATTTATTTTTTTATTGTTACTCACTATTAATCCATTTAGTTTTTTATATAAAAAGTTCATATAATTATTTAAAATGGGAAATAGGTTATGTTGGAAAAATGTTTTGTCTATTTCTTTCATCTTATTGAGAATGATCATCCCTCCGGCTTTTAGTGATAATACAAGGTTATCACCTTCCGAAGTAATCGTACCAAAATTAGATATTAAATAAGGGGATATCTTGTTAACAGAAAATAATCCCTGTGCGCCGCAACGCTCACGACAATTAATTAATATTTCTTGTGTACGCCATGTGCACAGGGACTTGCTAGTAATGATTTCAATAAGTAGTTCATCTGAAAACTTAAAGTTTTTAACTGATTCTGATAATATAGATGAAACTTTTCTTGTTAATTCTTTTAAGTATAATGCAATTTTAACTCCAGGAGTTAATTTTCCATTTGCAGATAGAGGAAGAATAAATGGGAAAATACCATATTTCTTTCCTGATACATTTAACTGAGCTAAAATTACAGCCACTTTAGGTAATTCACAAGGCATGGTATTAGGCATAAATTTATATGCATTTGGGCCAGGTGAATTCAACATGAATACGCCTTTTTCCGGCAGATAATTAGCCTGTGTTTCGATTGCGATTAGATCATTCCCGTGAGCTAGCTCAGTCGCCAGATATACTCCAATGGCACGACCTGAACAAAGTTTTTGGTAAAGATCTTCCACATATGGAGTTTGCACTCCTAAGTTAGTGATAGTTCCGATGGCTAAATTAAAATGAATTGATAGCATAGAAACTACAGCGCAATCATGTGGAGCTACAAGTTCATGAAGCGCAACTAATTCATTAAATGATTTCGTATGAATATTATTATTTTGAATATATTTAAGAAGTTCTATGAATTTTTTTACTGATGACAGGTAATTGCCACAATTGCTTTTAAGTATTGCTAAAAGGTTATCAGATACTCCTGTATCTCCTATGGCTAAACAAGATTTTAATTTTGACTCTGAATTGAACGATGATTTATTCATAATATCGATGAAACCCTTTAATAGAATAACAATATGTATATTAACTATCTAATAGTGTAATGGGATGCTCCTGAAACATATACTTTTAATTTAAAAAAGTTATTAACCGAAGTGACTGTCAAAAACTTCATTTATTAGAGTAGATGCCATATAAACTAACAATAATGATTGCATGTTATAGTTTCATATCAACATTATTGCAAGAATTATATTTTATTCGGCAAAGGAGAATAAACCAATAAAAACAAAATATTATATTGAGTGTCTCGGCATGGAGATATTGGTGATTGAGATTATATAATAAATTTTCAGATCGAAAAAATCGGACGGTGTTCTCTTCAAGTAATCCATAAATGCGACTTCGAAAAATTATTTGCTCATAAATGGTAATGATTAATTACATATAGTTCACGATTGTAAATGAGGAAATATCCAGATATTATTTATCAGACAGAACACCTTTTATAGTGACACAAAACTAATGCAAATATTGTTTTCATAATTTACACTCCAAACACACTAAAGTTTCTTTATTATTAATCAGGAGTTATTTATGAAAAAATTGATATCTATGTTATTTATTCTCGTTGGTATGATTAGCGCCCCTGCATTCTCTGCGGAAACGAATAGTGGCATTGTCAGAGTCGCAGAAATTAAAGCTGATTGGAACAATCCTGCACATTATTTTTATACATTCAACGGAAGCTTAGCTGGTAACTGTGGAAAACCAGGTTATATTTGGTCAGGATCAAGCGCTGAAAACATTAACAAGCTATTAAGCCAGGCTTATGCACAGGGTTTAAATATTAAAGTTGGTATAGAAAATGTAAGTTGTAATATAACTACAGTTTACGTCACTAAACAATAGTAATTATTTCTTATGCTGTTATCAATGGGATAAAGAGATAGATAAACATTGATTTACCTAACTTTATGACGAATCCCTCTACTGGAAAATAGAGGGATTTTTAAATTAACTTAAATAACTTTTACTTTGTTGAATTATTTCAACACATGCCGATTATTCACAATATATTTCAGTGACAAAACTTGGTGCATTTTCGATAGTATCATGAACCGGGCAGGTTCTATTAATAAAGTCGACAAAGGCATGAATTTCTTCTTCACTATTATCAGCTTTAATATGAAATTTTGTCACTATTTTGGAGAAACCTAATTTCGCTTGTTTATTTCTACCAGTGAAACCATCAGTATCAAGCTCACCTTCCAGATCAACGTGAATATCAATTAAGTTAATTTTGTGCAGTTTAGCAAAAGCCTTTGCTACGATACATTTACAGGCCCCAAGAGAACAGAGTAAAGCTTCAACTGGATTCATCCCCTGATCAGTACCACCTAAATGACGAGGTTCATCTAAATAAAAGGAGAAATCTCTTGATGTACATTCAACTTTCAATCCAGCTACAGATTTTACTGTGGCAGTAAATAATTCTTTCGCCATGATTTAACTCCTTATAATCAATATTAGTTTTTTACAGGGTTAACAGAGAGAGTTATCATAACTTTTAATTTTTCTTTATTCTGTTTTTAAAATGCTTATCTGTAACATGACCGGGACCTGAGTTTTTTTACTGTGAATGTTTACCCTACTTCCGGCAACATTCCACTCACTATGCCAATCTGGATTGCTATTACTGCAATACCGCAGGTAAATACCAGCAAGAGTACAGGTTTACCGCCAGGTACCCGATATCGACGTTCATTTTGTTGACGGGATTTATAGGCCAGGAGACTAGGCAATACTAACGCCAAAATTGATAGCGCGATCGCGGCATATCCCAACGCCATCACAAATCCTTTTGGGTAAAATAGCGCGAAAATCAACGGCGGAACGAAAGTTAACAAACCAGTTTGCATACGCCCGGCTACGCTATTTTTGCGTTTAAACAGATCACCCAGAAAATCAAACAAGCCAAGTGTGACACCGAGGAATGAGGTTGCGAGCGCCAGGTTGGCAAACATTTGTACTGCAAGCTCAGTTTTCGGTGAAGCAACAACTTCGCGAATGCTGTGTAATAAGCCATTCAACCCTGCGTTTTCAGCTAAGATATCGACGAATGTGCTGGAATTAATACTTCCGAGTGTCGCCAATTGCCAGAGAATATAAGCAAATAGCGGAATTGCGCTGCCGATGATAAACACCCAGCGGAGTCGACGAATATCGCCATCCATATATTTCACAATACTGGGAACACTACCGTGAAAACCAAACGATGTGAATATCACAGGAATTGAAGATAGTATTAATCCTTGTTCTAATGGCATGGTCAGTAAGTTAATATGCTGAACATATGGCATCATCATCCCCAACATCAATACTAAGAAAATAATTTTTGCACTGAAAATAACCCGATTAACCATATCTACTGAACTGGTGCCAATACAAACAATTCCTCCGCCAATCACTGTAAACAGGATAACACCTATTGAGGCAGGAAGAGATAGATTCAGCCATTTGTTGAGGCTGACTGTCAGTAATTCCCCGGCGCCACTAATATAGGCTGATGTTAATGCATACATTAGAAACATCATGCTGAGACCGGCTAACATTTTGCCACTGTTGCCAAGATAACGTTGAGCAAGTGTCCCTAATCCCGTATCAGGGGATTCATATTGGTAAGTTTCAACCAGCAATAACGCGGTGTAACTCATCAAAACCCACAAGCCAACCAACATGATCAAACTTACGCCAAATCCTACACCGGCGGTTGCTAATGGCATGGCCAACATACCAGCGCCGATGGTTGTTCCTGCTATGATAAAAGTACTGCCAAAAGTACGGTTCTTCACGTTTTTTCCCTTCGAATTAACAGCAAATATTTAATAATAGAAAATCAGGCTACTTTCTTTTTTTCTTCTTCATCAACAATTTGAGTCAGTTTTTGAATGAAAATTTTCTGGAGCCTTTCCCAATACTCGTCAAAATCGTCAGCATTATGTAAACAGTGAGTCATCACAGCAGCACGTAAGACATATAAACTGTGGACTTTCTGCCATTCTTCTTGGGCAAAACCGCAACGTTCAACATAATGCCAGGGAGTATCACCATACTCTTCATAATTAAGAGAGGTGGAAGAAGTCAAAAAATCATTGGTGTAAGTGCGTCCAGAGGCATATGAACAAAGTTCGTACATCCGTTTATTAAGACGGTTATGATGCATTAAGTCATCATTTCCTTGCTCTTTAAAAGTAAAATTGACCATATGGAAATCAGGATTCGGCATAGCATGAATTTCAAACCGGCGTTTATCAACAACCAAAGGTTCTGTGGTTAAAAGTTTTTTAACCATCCAATTGGCCGTCACAATACCGGCAGCAATGACTTTTCCGTAGCCACTGATATTAAGTGGAACCAATCGATGCGCAGCCCAAATTGCGGCGGCGATAGCTCCGGCTTTAGATCCCTCCATAATAGATGCACCGAGCACGACACGCCGGTTAACGGCTTGATCCTGTTGAGTATCAACATCTTCAAAAACATAAGCTGCACGGTAGGAAATTAGGTCAATAATACGCCTATCTTTCATACATATTGCACCGGCTGCATATTGAATAAATCCAACTTTGTGAGGATCTACGGTGATTGAATCAGCCTGACACATGGCCCGGAAACTTTGATAAATTTCAGGTTTAGGCCAAATAATATCTTCCGGAATGATTGCCAATTCACGATAACGGCGGATAAGTTCATCATATTCCATAAACTCTCCCCGCTCGTTAAGGAACATTGCGCTGGCATAACCTGCATAAGCAGCATCAATATGCACATAAAATGAGACGCCATAACGCTCTTCACACTCTTTACGCAACGCAATAACTTCATCAACTCGATCAATGGCACCCACTTCCGTAGTTCCAACTACGGTTACCATAGCTAGAATAGGTTCTCCTTGCTCTATCAGACTGAACGTAATTTCACGCATTTTTTCAACATCGGTACGATAATTTGCATCGACCGGCAATGGCACAATATGCTGTTGACCAATCCCTAGAACATCCATTGCTTTCATCCATGAATAATGTTTCGACTGTGGCACCAAGACTTTGCCAAACATTCCCTGTTTTATCCCAACACCACGGCAAGAAAGTTCACGAACTTCTTCGAAAATGCCCCGCTTTTTTAATTCATCCGTTAAATCCAGAATGTCTGATGGCGATATATTCAACAGTTGTTGTTCTGATTTATTTGCAACCAAATCCCTGGATTGCGGGTGCTGTGCAATGGCAAGAGGAATGGTTTTTAAATTACGCGCAACCCATAGCCCTTCATAATTGGCGACAGTTCCTCCCGATGTGATATGTCCCCAAGCTCGGCGAGGGTCATAACCAAACATCTGACATAAATCTAGCCCTGCTTCAATTTCTAGCTCCGTTGTTGTCGGTGATGACTCGTGGGCACAATTGTTCGGGTTGTACATCATAGCCATAACATAAGCGAGATTGGAAACCATCAAGGTATCGGCATTCATATGCCCCATATAACGAGGAGAAAACCAGGGAACAGAGGTGTTTTTCAGTTTGGCAGATAGCTGGTTCAGAATACCCTCTGTCCGATAAAGGGTTTCTCTATAATCAGGTGCGTAACGATCAACTGAGGTTACTAAGGCGGGATCTTCTGGGTGAAAATCAGAACGCCAGTGCATGTGCTCACTTACGGCATATTCCATCATTTCTCTAAAAAAAACTGCATTTTCTGATTTAGGGCCTAAAAACAACGCATCAATGTTTAAGTGCGAAGTAAACTGTTTGGTCATAATCACATACCCTTTTCCAACTAACAAAAACGGCTGTCAGCAACAGAGAGATTCTGAAATTCTTTATTTGTTAATGAAATCACTATCATCCTCTGATAGGCAGACAGAAAATTGTATGCCACCTAACTTATCAATAGTTGGTCATACCTCATTATTCTAGATATTCAGAAAAATCCATCAGGTGTAATAGATTAATCATTAACATATCTATAAACGATCATTTGTTAATAGATATAGACTATATTTGTTAAAATATTAACAATGACGTTAAATATAAATTCTAATTTTGTGCGCAAGGACAAAGAACGAATAAAAACCAATCAAAAAATAGAGATTTATTGGTCATTAACCTTATTAAATATAAGTGTTTATTCTAACATGAAGAGGTTAATAGATAGAATGCAGGGCTACAAGTTAAAATAGCCCTGATTTAAGCAGAAGTACTATTAAGATGATACATTTACCAGCATAACCTTGCCGATAACATCACCGGCTTCCATCATTCGATGCGCATCAGCAGCATCTTTCAGATCAAATACTTTACAAATTAGTGGACTGACTTTTCCTGATTTCAATAATGGCCAGACCTGTTTTTCCAATTCCCTGGCTATCTCCGCTTTTTCCTCTACACTGCGAGAACGTAATGTAGAACCTGTGTGAGTCAGACGTTTTCGCATTAAGGGCATCAGATTAAGATTTTCAGGGTCTCCTTTCATCATACCAATCTGAATAATTCTCCCGAATTTAGCAGCAACCTTATAGTTTTTATTGACATAATCACCACCGATTAAATCAACAACCATATCAACCCCATGATTACCTGTGATTTTCAATACTCGATCAACAAAATCTTCTTTATGGTAATTAATAACAAAGTCAGCACCTAAACTGTGTGCAACTTTAGCTTTCTCATCAGAGCCGACGGTAGTAATAACTTTGGCGCCAAAGGCTTTTGCTAACATAATTGTGACACTGCCTATCCCAGAAGTACCACCATGAATCAGCAAATTTTCTCCTTGTTTCAGTTTGCCAGTCTGAAAAACATTAGCCCAGACGGTAAAAAAGTTTTCTGGCAATGCGGCTGCCTGAACAAAATCCAAGCTATAGATGGGTAAGGCAATGGAGTCATGTACCAGACAATACTCGGCATAACCGCCTCCGGCAACAAGGGCACAAACTTTATCACCAAGGTTCCAGCGTTCACAACCTTCACCTTTGGCAACCACCTCTCCTGCAATCTCCAAACCCGGTAATGGTGATGCATCAGGGGGTGGTGGATAAGAACCCATTCTCTGAAATATATCAGGCCGATTAACACCTGCCGCAGCTACTTTTACCAACAAGTAGCCTTTTCCTGGCCGCGGCAGCGGAACCTGAACCAGATGCAATTTCTCCGGGCCTCCGGGCTTGATAATGCTGATCGCTAACATATATTGGGGCAATGAATTAATTTGGCTATGCATATATACCTCTTATTTCTTTTGACGATCCTTTTTATTGGGTTATGTTTAATATGATAAGTGAGATTTAAACCGGTTTTTCCATTTTGCCAGATAACTTGGCATTTTAAGGATCAGTTGTAACCTTGCCCAAGTCAACTATAATTTACCTGCAAGTTGTTTTCAGTCTGGAATTGATTAAATTATTATGCTTTTTCCCATAGAGTATGTTTTCGTATAGAAATATCAAAGTGGTAAAAGGAAAACCGTACTGAGTTAGAAGAATTGAACCACATCACCAACTAATATGACTGTTTAAAAAGAGATTGGTGAAAAAGCTTTCCTATCTTACAATTTCCTATAAGCTAATTTTCAAAATTGTAAAATACCATTGAGGTGCTAATGGAAACATCAGCAAAACAACCCAATGACCGGACAGCAAAACTGAAAAGCGGATTTGATCAGTCTGAACTGGTCAAAGCACGCATCATCAATCTTGCTGATCATTTTATTAATGTGCTTAAAAATAAAGATTCAGAAAGTATTTCCCAGTTATTAACCCTCTCTGATGATGAATTTTGGACAGAAGTCAAAGGACGAGCTAACTACATTGAAATAGTGGCAAATATCACACCGGAAAAGAAGGAACACGAAGAATTTATCGAAACTAGAAATGCTTTTCTTGCCCATCTTGGGGAATATGGTGGTGTTTATAAGTCCAGTAAGGTTGCTGATATATTAGGAGTGACCCGCCCGACAGTAAATAAGTATGGTGAAAATCATAAACTCATTGTATTAAATTGGGGAATAGAGAATTTATATCCTGTATTTCAGTTTTCAGTAAATAAAAAAACTAGCAATAAAGGATATTTAAAAGGTGTCCCAGAAATACTGGCTAATCTAGGTCCAGTCAGTGGTGTAAAAAAGTGCGGCTTTTTCTTGCGTAAAATCAAGACATTTAATCTTGGTATCGATCTGGCTGAATCCACGATGGTACTGGATATCCTCAGAAATGGCGCCTCCAATGATGAAATTGCTCAATTGATAAAATTGGCGAAAATGTTCGGTTCTGTTGATTCTATATAAAAAATTCCAGCATATAATTAAAAAACAGCCATTTTACCCTACCCTCCTTTGGAATATATCAACTGCTCAAAAATGCGTGTTCTCACAGTACTACCGTTTGTCCGCCATCGACTAGCAGTGATACGCCGGTTATAAACGATGCGAGATCCGATCCTAACCATACGACCGCATTTCCTACCTCTTCCGGCTCTCCCAATCTTCGGAGAGGCATCCTTTCCCGTAACCCATCAAACATTTTCGCCACTTCCGGCGAGGAAAGAGGAAGTGCTGTATTGATCAGACCTGGGCAGACTGCATTAACACGAATACCTGACGGCCCGAAGGCATCGGCCAGTGCAGCCACCATCATATTCACGCCAGCTTTGCTAGTGGAATAGGCGGTTGTAAGTTGTCCTGTTCTAATGGACCCCATACTTGACGTTGCCACAATACTTCCGCGTTTACCTAGTTTTATCATCTGTTCAGCAGCAGCCTGTGCGCCAAATAGAACGCCATCCAAGTTGACCGTAAGCAGCTTGTGAAAATCATCTGCACTAATCTGTGGGCCATCGGTAGCTAATGCAATTCCTGCATTGCAAGCCATCAAATCAACACCGCCGAACGGTGTAGCGACATCGACCAATGCGTCCATATTGCTCCGTGAGGTAACATCACATCGGTGGAATATGGCTTTTGTACCAAGCGAATTAAGACGCTGGAGCACTGGTGTTCCGCCCTCTCTAGGTTGATCAGTGATATCGCCAATAATTACGGTTGCTGCGCCATGACGCGCCGCAGCTAAAGCAATGCCTGCTCCGATGCCACTTGCGCCGCCAGTGACAATAACAACCTTACCTTCTAGCATACGGTCCATTTGATGTTCCTCATTTGGCTCCCGAAACCCTACGCCCCGTTGCTCAGAACGAAACTATGTCTGCCGGATTAAGCGTGCTTATCACTCCCAGAATACCTTTAGCCAACGGAATGGCTACCGGAGAGAGATAGGAACCCAGCGGGATACTCGTGTGGTTAATGGAGGTAAGCATGGTAAAGTCGTCGTTGCGTCCGGTAAGATCGTCGCTGATAGCTTTGCCAATGCGCACCGTCTGCGCCACTCCATGACCACTCCAGCCATGTACCATATACACGGGTACTCTGTCGCCGCTCTTACGGGCATCGGTGGCACCGTTTAGGGTCAGATCGCTAATCCCGCCCCAAGAATATTCTAGTTCGGCTTTTTCCAACTGCGGGAACACGGTTCTGATACGCTCAAGCAGATAGTTGTTCACATCACGCGGTGACCAAGAATTGCCAGTACCCTGCCCACCGAACAGCAGGCGGTTGTTGCGCACTGCACGATAGTAGTCAACCTGTAACTGTGTATCGTAGACCGGCAGATTCGACGGGATCAGATCTTTGACATCCACTGGCAACGGCGGCGTTACCGCCACGTAGGAGAAAAAAGGCACTGTGGTGGAAGGGCCGGAGATAAACTCACCCGTGGAGACATGCACACCCAACACCACAGCTTTACTTGCCCTGATAACCCCCCGCTCAGTTTCTACGACTGTACCACCAGCATCCTGCCTGATGCCCTTCACTTTCGTGCTGTCATAGATTCGCCCACCCAGTCTGGCGAAACCATAAACCAGGCCACGCAACAGTGCCAGAGGATGAACCTGCCCACCGATACTGTCGATATTTGCTCCATGGTAGATGTTCGAGCGCACATACCTTTCCTGCAATTCGTGCGGTCCGATAACCTTCATCGCCGTGTCTCCCAGTTGACGCCGGGCATCGGCATTAGCCACCAGCGGCCCCATGTGACCTGCGCGCACCGCAACAGTGATATGACCATATTTGCGGTCACATTCGAAACTATAACGCTCACGGAGTTCATCCACGAGATTCATCGCTTCAACAGAGGCAAAACGCCATAAGCGTTTAGCCTCATCGAATGAAAGTTTTTCCAGTATGGTTTTAGCTTCCCAGCGTGCGAGCCCAGGGGTTATCTGTCCCCCGTTGCGGCCAGAAGCGCCTGAACCAATGTTATCCTTTTCAACCAGAATCACGTCCACTCCCGCTTCAGCAAGATGTAATGCCGTGGAAGCACCCAGCAACCCACCGCCGATAACCACAACTTCGCAATTCTGGTCTTCAGGCAGGCTTCCAAAAGTTGGCCAATCAGCCAAAGAAGCTTCATAATAATTGGCTGGCATGGCGCCAGCAGCAGCGTCTTTATGCCAGCTCCAGATGCGCGGATCCAGCCCCAACCGGCTGGCTCTATGCTGTGCATCCTCCAATAGTGTAGGCCGGAGCTTATCAACATTGACGGCCGGAGCATCGGCTGCGGTTAAGGTCTGGGCGAGCAGGGATAAGTTGGGAAGTACGGATGAAAGCACTCCTGCCCCCGCGAGCGTCGCGACGGTAGAAATAAAGTCTCTTCTATTCATTGTCATTTCAACACTCCTGTCATGATCTTGAAATCACCTGCTGGCTTGGTCTGGAGAGTTTCCCTATGAGTGAGTCCGGCTATCTGAGCTGTATTTATTGCTGCCAGAGTTCCCTTTCAGACCGGCTAGAATCAGCAGAATAACAGTGCCGATAAACGGTATGAAATGCAACAGTAACCACCAAGCGCTACAGTTGATGTCGTGCAGGCGGCGGGCATTCACTGCTAGCGCGGGCAAAAACGTGAGCAGCAGATAGACAGCGCTGAACCAGCCCATATAAATTTCAGGATTGGCAACGGCAAAGTAGCTTTCAAGGAAAGAGATAATAAATACAGCCAATATCTGGAACAAAAAGAAATACCAGAATTCCTTACGCCTGGCTCGCCCTTTGAAACATGCATAGTTCTTTAATACATTTAAATACCAGTGCATTGTTATCCCCTCTTGTGAGTATCATGGTCAGCGGGAACACGGTAAACGTCGCTAACCAGCGGGCCGAACAGCAATCTGAAATAAGCGAGCTTCAACAGACAAACACCCGATGTGAATAGCTCCCAGAGCTGGTAGAAGTAACCGATCCAGCGTCGAAACCAGCATATCTTCCTGTGTATGGGCATCCGGTTGCGGCGCGACCACAAGCTTCGCGCCGGGTATCGATCAACGCTAAAAAATACCGTGGCGATGCAGCGCTTTCGCATCCTCCGGTACCGGGGTGATAGCATCCCAAAGTTCAGCCACTTTGCCGTTTTCAATGCGCCATAGCTCGAAGTAGCTGTGACGCGCTCCGACGATACTTCCCTCCGAATGGGTCAGAACAAACTGCCCATCGGCTACCGTACGGTGAATTTTAGTGTAATGCAGCCCCTGCCCTTCATCCCTGAGTTGCTTAAGAAACGAGATGAGTGCCGCCGTACCATCGGGAATATCGGGGCTGTGCTGGCGAAACAATTCACCATTAGTGTAGTTTCCAAACTCTTCGTAGTGACCCTCGATCAGGGTACGTGTAAAAAAGTTGACCACCAGCTCGCGATTCTTCTCTCGGTCATGGTCATCGCCTGCTTCAGTCGGGCCGTCTAACTGAGTCCGGCCACTGACGTTGGGTGCAGCCTGCGGCACCAAGCCGTCCCAGTGCTCTACGATTAAGCCGCTGGCAACCCGGTACAGATCGAAACCAACCAACGGCCAGTCGTCTAATCCCGTAAAACGACCGTGGATGGCGACCAGATCACCATCTTGCAATACACGATACGTTTCGTGGTGCAGTTCAGGATGTGTCCAAACCAGCTCACGTAATCCGGCAAGACCATCTTTGACCAACGGGGAATGTTCGATGAAATGTGGCGCAAAATAACGCTCAAGTGCCCCTACATCACGGTTAGTAAACAGCTCGTGGTGCGCACGCGACACCAAGTCGCGTGGAGATCTATTCTGAATCATTACGGATGTCCTGTGTCAGTCGTTGGAACTCATCACGTGTTTGATACGCGTATATTCGTCGAAGCCATAAGCCGACAGATCTTTACCATATCCGGAATTCTTGAAGCCGCCGTGCGGCGCTTCTGCCGTAAGAGGAATATGGGTGTTAATCCAGACGGTACCGAAATCGAGTTCACGTGACAGGCGCAATGCTCGGCCATGGTCGCGGGTCCAGACACTGGAGGCTAGTCCGTATTTCACGTCGTTAGCTTTCTCTATGGCATCCTGTTCATCGTGGAACTTCTGCACCGTGATAACCGGGCCGAAAATCTCGGTCTGGATTGCTTCGTCGTGCTGTTCCAGACCGGTAATTACCGTAGGTTCAAAGTAATAACCCGAACGTTCGGCCTGACGGCCTCCGGTTTCGATACAGGCATGCGCGGGTAAACGTGCAATGAACCCTTTGACCTGTTCCAGCTGACGAACATTATTGAGCGGCCCATACAGCGCCTCTTCATCTTCCGGATAGCCAAAGCGGATAGCTTTAGCTGCCGTCACCAGTTTGGCGACGAAGGTATCGTAAACAGATTCATGCACCAGCACACGCGAGGCTGCCGTACAATCCTGACCCGCATTGAAATACCCCGCGGTAGCAATGGTCTCCACCGCTTTGTCCATATCTGCATCGGCGAAAACAACCACTGGCGCTTTGCCACCTAGCTCCAAATGTGCTCTGGTGAGATTAGCCGCCGCCGAAGAGGCAACCTGCAAACCTGCGCGCACGGAACCCGTGATGGAAACCATGGCTGGCGTTTTGTGTGAAACGACCAGAGCACCCGCGCTGGCATTACCCAACACCACGTTGAATGCACCTGTAGGGAAGAACGGAGCGGCCAGTTCAGCCAGCAACAGAGTACTTTCCGGCGTAGTATCGCTCGGTTTGAGTACCACGGTATTACCCGCTGCCAGCGCAGGCGCTATCTTCCATACTGCCATCATCAGCGGGTAATTCCACGGTGTAACTTGCCCCACCACACCCAGGGGTTCGCGCCGGATGCTGGTCGTCATATCAGGAAGATATTCAGCAGTCGCTTTACCTTCCAGAAAACGGGCGGCGCCAGCGAAGAAACGGATATGATCCACTGACGTCGCAACTTCCTCAGAGGCAATCAGATGCTTGAGCTGCCCTGTATTGCGGCTTTGCGCTTCGATCAGACGTTCAGAGTTTTTTTCCACCGCATCGGCTAATGCCAGCAACGCCTGCTGACGTGCTGACGGTGTGCTGCGCCCCCAGATCTTGAATGCCTCTTTAGCCGATGCATAAGCTTCATCAACATCCGCTACAGTCGCGTTAGGAGAACGCGCATAGATTTCACCTGTGATCGGGCTTACTAGGTCAAAATATTCGGAACCTTTAGATTCAACATACCGACTATTAATGAAATGCCTGAGCGTTGGTATCGCCATGGTTACCTCCTGATGGATTAGATAACATAAAATATAACCTATAACTTAATATGTTCAATTGTTATGTGGATGTTAATTTTTCAACTAAAAAACAAAAATAAAGAGTAATTAGATATATAGATGTAACTTTCGACACTCCTGTTCAGGAAAATATGCCGATCTGTGAGCATGATCGAGAATTTTTTTGACTGAAAGAAAAGATTCGCGGCTATTCGGGGTCCTGGGTAAGTTGAAATGAAAAAACAGCTCGAAAATGATTGATTGGCCCGATATCAATGCAATTTGACCTTAATCTGACGGTTTTGCTGGCCTGTTTCAACTATAGTGACCTTATCAGGTCAGGTGGACTGCCTCTTCCTGCTATTAACAGAACACTGGAGCTATTTAGATGAAAATTACTCAGGTACGTAATGCTACACAACTTATTACTTTTGCGGGTAAAAAATTCCTTATCGACCCAATGCTGGCTAAAAAAGATGCGTATCCAGGTTTTGCAGGTACAGCCTGCTCAGAGCTTCGTATCCCAATAGTGGAACTGCCCTTAGATATGGATACGTTACTGGATGTGGACGCTATTATTGTCACCCATACGCATCTCGACCACTGGGATGCAGCAGCAGTGGCCTTAATCCCCAAAGATAAGCTGATTTATGTTCAGAATGAAAATGACGAAAATATTCTTCGTTCTCAGGGGTTCACGAACCTCGCTGTTTTGTCTGACAGCAGTAAGTTGGGTGACATTTCTCTTATTAAAACCATTTGTCAGCATGGAACTGATGAGGCTTACGCTAACCCTCAGATGGCGGCACTCCTTGGAGATGTCTGTGGTGTGGTCTTTCAGCATCCGGACGAAAAGACGCTGTATCTCATAGGCGACTCCATCTGGATTGGCACTGTGGCGGATAATATGCGCAAATTTAATCCTGCCGTTGTTATCATGAACACTGGCTGGGCGCACGTTCTCGGATTCGGCCCTATTATATTCGGTAAAGAAGATATCCTGAAAGTACATCGAATATTGCCTGAAGCACACATTGTGGCAACACATATGGAAGCGGTTAACCACTGTTTGCTGACCCGACAGGAACTGCTGGCGTACGCCCATGATAATCAGGTTCAGAAATTTATTTCAGCTCCTGAAGATGGTGAATCAGTCACTTTTTAATTTGCCCATCAGCCTGGGAAGCAAAATATGTCCTCTATCACAGTTGCCATTCTGATCACCGAGAGGTTTAGCACATTTCATGTTTCCATCCCACTGATTCTGTTCGGCAATATACTGGAGGGGGACCCTCTGTTTACACGCAAGATTTGTGCTGAAAAACCGGGAGTTATCTGGTCATCAGAAGGAACTGCCGTGAAGGCGGAATACGGTCTTGATGCTCTGACGCAGGCTGATATTGTTATTGTTCCGTTCTGGAAGAATATCCATGAACGTCCTCCAGAACCATTGTTACAAGCACTGCTTCAGGCCTGGAATAATGGAGCACAGCTCATTGGGCTTTGCCTTGGAACTGCTGTGCTGGCTTATGCCGGACTATTGGAAGGACGAAAGGCAGCTACACACTGGGAGGCAGAAAAAGACTTTCAGATACTTTTTCCATCAGTCAATCTGGATACTAATGTTCTCTATATTGAGGATGAAAGAATAATAACCTCAGCCGGTACAGCCGCTGCGCTTGACTGTTGTCTGTATGTTATCCGTCAGCGTCTTGGCTACCACACGGCTAATAAGATTGCCCGACGGATGATTGTTCCTCCTCACCGTGATGGAGGGCAGGCGCAGTACAGGGAACAACGACTCCCCCGAAGAACGTCTGATAATCGAATAAATATGCTGCTTGATTACCTGTCGCAAAATCTGGATAAGCCGCATGATATCGACACATTAAGTCGTTTTGCTTCTATGAGTCGACGAACGCTGACGCGAAACTTTCATGCAGCCACGGGCATGACTATCGTAAACTGGATCACTGGTGAACGCTTAAAACGCAGTCTGGAATTACTTGAAAGTACAGAAAGCTCCATTGAACAGATAGCTTGTTTGTCTGGCTTTCAGTCCGCGACGACTTTCCGCCAAATATTCAGGCAGAGACTGGGAGTCAGTCCCGGCGAATGGCGTAAAACATTTCGCGGAGCGCCAGGTGCTCAACATTTGATACAAAAAACATGAATATACATTCACTCATGCTTTATTGACCTCAACCAATAATGTTTGATGAGAGTTTCCGTGTGCAAGCGGGGTTTTACGAGATGATGTCAGCACATTGACACAACCTCCCCAATCAACACCATTTTTATCCGGTTGCCACCATGCGCCGGTCGGCATTGCCACCACGCCGGGGATAATACGTTGAGTTACCTCCGCCGGGATCATAGAAACACCGCGATCATTAAATACCCGAACTAAATCCCCTTGTTTAATTTTGCGTTTTTGCGCATCCAATGGATTAATCCATAACTTCTGGGTTTGTACTTCCTTTAACCAAGGATTTGAATATTGGGTTGAATTAGAGCGGTTTTTCCCTTTCCAGGTAATTAATTGCAACGGATATTTTTCAGTTAATTTATCCTCCGGCCCTTCGAATGCAGGTACATAATGTGACAATGCAGGGATCTCAGGATGTTGCATGTCGTATAGACGCTTAGAAAATATCTCTATTTTTCCTGAGGGTGTTGGAAATGGATGATTTTCTAGGTCACGAATATTTTTTTCAAAAGCGACATAAGGCGGTATTTTGAAAAGATGTTTGTTTGTCCGTTGTAATTCCTCAAAAGTAGGTAAATTTTCTTTTGGCATAGCTTGACGATTAGATTCCATAATATGAGCTATCCACGCTTTTTCGTCACGACCTTGGCTGAATTCCTGTTCAACTCCCAGTTTTGCGGCCACTTCACGTATCCATTCATAATCAGAACGCCGTTCGAATTCAGGTTCAATCAATTTTGATGACAAAATGAAATAGCTGCCGGTGCCCCAAGGATAGGCGATATTCCAGCGTTCCATAAAACTGGTTTCCGGCAATAAAATATCTGCGTATCGGGCGCTTGGTGTTAGATAAAGATCACTGGAGACAATAAATTCAATTTTAGATTCATCTGCTAATATTTTTACTGCCTGATTAACATCCGGGTTTTGATTTGCAAGGTAATTACCGGCCAGTGAGAATAGCATACGGATATTGGTATTCAGCTTATCTGCACCAACTAAACCATCTGCCGGAGTAACTTTACTGGCATCATCGGCTGCTTGGACCCAGTTCATTACAGAGATTTTTTCTTTTACCGGGTTTTTACCAAGATCAAGTCCGTAGAGATATTTATTACCCGCAACACTACCGAAACCGGCAGCCCATCCCCCTTTTTTACCCACATTACCGGTTATTGTGGCTAAAATTGTTGAACCACGTGCAACACGTTCACCACAGATATGACGTTGTGGCCCCCATCCCTGAATCAGAGCCGCAGGTTTCGTGCTGGCATATTCGCGGGCAAGTTGACGAATGATATTTGCCGGCACTTTAGTGATTCTTTCAGCCCATGCCGGTGTTTTTACAATGCCATCTTTAGCGCCTGTCAGGTAAGCAACCAAAGATTCATTGGCAGGAACGCCATCCGGCATATTGTTTTCATCAAAACCAATCGTATAGCGATCAATAAACCCTTTATCGTGCAAATTTTCACTGACAATCACATACATCATTGCATCCATTAATGCGTTATCAGTTGTTGGCAGCAAAGGAATCCATTGGTCAGCCAACGAGGAAGCAGAATCAGAATAACGGGGATCGACAACAATAAATTTGGTGCCGTTTTTTTTCATCTTCTGGAAATAGTGATTGGTGTGACCAAAAATAGTTTCAGCCGGATTATGGCCCCAAAGGATCACCAACGGGGTATCTTCTAAGGTATCCAGTGTGCTACCCGAAGTTGCCACACCGTAGGTATAGGGCGTAGCTGCCGCGGTATTGCCCATACTCACGGAATGGTAATATTGTAAATGTCCGCCGGTAATATTGAGTAAACGACGTAACATTTTATCGCCTGATGATACACCGCCAATTATCGCGGTATTAACGCTAACATAGCGGCAAGCTGGGCCATATTTCTCAGTAATGCTTTTTAGCTTATCCGCAATAATGGTTGTCGCCTCATCCCAGGAGATTCGTTCAAATTTTCCTTCTCCCCGCTTACCAACGCGTTTCATCGGATATTTTAAACGATCAGGATGATAAACAAATTTGCGATAGCCCTTACCGCGGACGCAAGCTCGCATGATCGGCATTGCTTCATCAAGTTCATGATCAGGTCTGGTGGTTATGCGGGTGATAACGCCTTCTCGGACATGAGCTCGGATATCGCATCTTCCTCCACAATCAAATGTACTACAGGTGGGTATGACTTTCGTTTCACTTGTATCAATAACATTAATCGGTAGTGAGCTGTGGTCTGTTTTCTCGCCGGCGGTTGTTTGGCGGGTAGTAACAAAGGGAATAGATATAAGCGCCGCACTCGCTTGAATAAAACGACGACGGCTGGCCCTCAGGTCATTATTCTGTTCATCGGCTTTATCACTTATTTTTTTATGTTTCATATTAGCTTCCACATTGCATCTCATCCGTTGAATGTTATTTAGATTTATACCCGTCATCTTTCAAGTTACCTCTTTGTTGGCTACACTCACTCACCCCGGTCACATAGTTATCTATGCTCCCGGGGATTCGCTCCCTTGCCGTCGCGATACATCTTGAAATCCATTGGGTATATTGCTTAAATTTCATGATATTAATGAAGTAGCGCTAAGTATTTTATGCTAATACTTAATTATAGTTATACCTCTTACATTCAAAATAGGGTATTCAATAGAATCACGTAATTTTAACTTAATATCTTAAATAGTCATAAACATTCTGAGGTTTGGTTTGCAAAATTATATAAAAACCTTAATTATCAAAAAATTGACTTCCCTGAAATAGATACTCCCAAAATGAGATCCTCTTGGAGAACAAACGATGAATAAAACATTAAGGAATATATCCTTATTCACAGGTATTATATTTGGCAATCTGGCATTATCTCATGCCGCAATTATTCCAGCAGGTACATTATTGTCAGTTAATCAAGATATCGTTCGCAATAATGGTTCAGAACCTGTGTCTCTTGATGTTCATAAAGTTGAAAACGATGTTGAATTTAATATTATTCATGATTTTTTTAGTGGATTAATCAGAGCGGGCAGTGATGGAAAAATCAACCCTGATTTAGCGGTTAGTTGGGAAGCCAAAGATAATAAAGTGTGGTTATTTCATCTAAGAAAAGGAATAAAGTGGTCTGATGGCTCCCCTATTACTGCCCATGATGTGGTTTTTAGCTGGCGACGTTTAGTTGATCCCAAAATTGCCTCTCCGTATGGCAGTTATCTTGGAAACATGCATGTAGTCAATGCCAAAGATATTGTTGCAGGCAAGAAAAAAACCGATGAATTAGGTGTAAAAGCACTGGATAATTTAACTTTGGAAGTGACGTTAGAACAACCCGTATCCTATTTTTTACAGATGTTGGCCTACCCTGTTATGGTACCTATAAGCCAAAAAGCGGTTGAAAAGTATGGCGAAAAATGGACTCATTCCGATGTATTTGTCAGTAGTGGGCCATTTAAGTTATCCGAATGGGTTGTTAATGAGAAAGTTGTGGGCATCAGGAATTCACAATATTGGGATAGTGCTCATACTGTTATTAATAAAGTTACTTACCTTCCAATAGCATCAGAAACGGCAGATATCAATCGTTATTTAGCCGGAGAAATTGATATCACCAAGAATATCCCGTCGATTTTATTTAAATCCTTAAAGGCAAAATTAGGTAATCAAGTTCGTATCACACCAGCATTAGGTGTTTATTATTATGATTTTAATAATAAAAAAGCACCTTTTAATGATTTCAGAGTCAGACAGGCATTAAATTTGGCTTTAGATAAAGAAATTATAGCGAATAAAGTTTTGGGGCAAGGCCAAGAACCTGCTTATAATCATACCCCACCAAATACTGGAGGAATGAATTTAGGGCAACCTGATTATGCATCATGGACACAACAAGCAAGAATTGAGAAAGCTAGAAAATTATTAAATGAAGCGGGTTATAATAAAGATAATCCATTGAAATTTAAACTTCTTTATAATACATCAGAAGAGCATAAACGGATTGCTATTGCGGCGACTTCAATGTGGAAAAAAAGTCTGGATGTAGATATTACTTTGCAGAACCAAGAACGAAAAGCGATGTTGGATGTTATTCATCAAGGTAATTTTGAGATGGTGAGATATGCACGGATCGCTGATTACGATAATCCTGCCTCGTTTTTAAATAATTTTGTTACTGATAGTTCTAATAATACATTCTTATATAGCAATCATACTTATGATGATTTGATAAATAAAGCTAAAGCAACGAATGATCGAAAATATTTTCAGCAAGCAGAAGATATTTTGGCAAAAGATGTACCAGCAATTCCTGTTTATTACTATATCGGCGTCAGATTAGTTAAGCCTTATATTGGTGGGTATTATATGAGCCCATTGGGTTTTGTGTCGACAAAAGATCTTTATGTTATTAAACATTAGTAGAATATTATTGTAGTATTTAAGTAGATATTACGGTTTTGGACAGGTTGGTTGTTTTAAACCGTAATATGAGATGATTTAATATTTTCATCAATTGTTTTCATTACTTTATATCGATAATTTTTTATTTAAAAAATCTGAATAGGAATATTATTATGTAAATATATCGCCATAACTATAAATAAGTATTTTTAAGATAGCGGGTGTTCCCTAAGACACATCAACTGCCTATTATATGAACCATATCGAATAAATTAGGAAAATCATATCGTTTTATATTACAAAAAACAGTGACAGGCATATTTTAAACAAAACTTCAATAACTTAATATAATTAGATTATTAATTAATTTATGAAATGGATAATCATATTATATTTATCTAGAATTGATAGCTAAGTCCTGGGGCTTTATTTGTCGTAGGTATACCCAATGGATTTCAAGATGTATCGCGACGGCAAGGGAGCGAATCCCCGGGAGCATAGAGAACTATGTGACCGGGGTGAGTGAGTGCAGCCAACAAAGAGGCAACTTGAAAGATAACGGGTATAAATTATCCTGTAAAATGGAGGACACTATTATGTATAAACATAAAGTGAAAGTGATGACTTTAGCCGCTACGATAATTACAGCTTTATTTAATAGCGCATGGGCTCATGGTTATATTGATAGTCCAGGAAGTCGTGCATTCCTTTGTTCTGCACAGGGAAATGAACAAAATACGGATTGTGGGTTAGTTAAGTATGAGCCTCAATCTCTTGAAGCTAAGAAAGGCTTTCCGCAAACTGGTCCGGAAGATGGCCATATTGCTAGCGCTGGCATTGGTCATTTTGGCTCATTGGATGTTCAAACCGAAGATCGTTGGAAAAAAATTCCTATTACTGCCGGTGATATTGAGTTTCAGTGGGAAATTATGATTCAACACAAAACCTCAAGTTGGGAATATTTTATTACTAAACCTAATTGGGACCCCAATAAACCTTTAACCAGAGAGCAATTTAATAATACACCTTTCTGCTTTGAGGATTATCAGGAAAAAATGCCGGGCAGCAGAGTTATTAATAAATGTACCTTACCAGAGGGTTATCAAGGCTATCATGTTATACTGGGTGTTTGGACAATCTCAGATACCCTAAATGCATTTTACCAAGTAATTGACACAACAATTAGCCCTGCTTGATTATAAAATAACTATTATCGGGAACAGCATGATGCTGTTCCTGTTTATCGAACTTCTTGTTCCATCTATTGAACTCAATTAATATAGGTTTGCTCCCAAACTATGTGGAACAAACCTACGCAACAAAGCTCAAAGACCGAATTTTTCTTTAAGTTTATCAAGCTGTTGTTGTTGAAATAGCTCAAACTTAGCTTTTGGCTGCTGCAAGCGTATAGAATCTAACATTGGATCTTTGACTTCCGTACGAATGCCGCTCATTTGTTCAAGTACAGCCAATCCACAGAATGGTACATAAGACTCCGCATACCCGCCTTCATGAATAACGACTAGTTTTCCGTCGCATAAACTATCTGCTGCCTGTTGCACTAGCTGGGTCATCTCCCGAAAACTTTCACTATGGAGCTGCATCCTTGCCAAAGGATCCACCGCATTCGCATCATAGCCACAGGCAACAATAATCAGTTCCGGTTTAAAACGTTCAAGCGCAGGAAGTATTATCTGTGTCATTGCATAGATATAGCTATTATGTCCGGCTCCAGCAAGTAATGGGATATTCAGGTTATAACCTATTCCTTCACCTTCCCCAATATCATCTTCACCGCTGTATCCTGGAGGGAAGCAACCATCCTGATGTATTGAGATGGTCAAAACATCAGAACGCTCCCAATAAATATGCTGAGTACCATTACCGTGATGAACATCCCAATCAATGACCGCAACTCGTTTTAAATCAAAACGTGCTTTTGCCTGTTCAATTGCCAATGGGATATTTGCTAGAAAACAAAATCCCATGGGCTTATCAGGTAAACAGTGATGACCTGGTGGTCGAGAAAGGCTGTAAGCATTATCAAGCTCACCGCTAAGCACTGCTTCCACTGCCGCACAAGCAAGGCTGGCTGAAAGTTTAGCAATTTCATAGCTTCCCGGTCCCAAAGAGGCTTCTATACCAAGCATTCCTCCACCATTATCACTGACTTGCTTAAACCGCTTCAGGTACTCTTCCGGATGAATTTTACGTAGTATATGCTCATCAATAAGAGATGCCGAAGAAAGGTGCAAAGAGTGGCTCAAGCCTGATACATCCATCAAATTTTTTAGCCGCCTTTTTGTTTCCGGCGATTCAGCATGTGCAGTTCCAGAAGTAGGTTGAACCCAACCACCGACAGGTAAAGTCGTTATATGCATGCCAGTACTATGCCAAAAACAATGTTCATCAAAGAAAAACCCCGTTTTTCGTCTCATCATCCTTCCTTATAGATTAAATTAATTCACATATAATTAACACAATCAGAACAAAAACAGATTATGCTTAAACCTCCCTAATATTCGTGGGCACCGATGAGATAACCCGAACAAGTATGTTCGGGTCACAAATCCAGCAGTTAAGTGCTGAATTTAGAGGTCAGAACCACTCGGTGAAGCCCCATGTCGTGGTAAAGTCTCTGAGTATCTTCAGTTACAGGGGATGCCCGGCAAATAAAGCCAAGGTAGCCTCCCCTCTTTCCTTCCCAGACGCACTCAAATTTTTGGTGTGGTGTAGTGCTCTTCCATATTGCCAATGACACACTCCCCGGCGCTGCATGAAACTTACTAGCCACCGTTACAGCAGTCGCGTAATTACCTGCTGGATATGGATGAATAATATAGGATTTTCCTGGGATCGGAGTATCGTTGCCTGTGAGTATTCCCATAATCATTCTTCGTTAGTTTATATGGTATTCACATTCATTTAGGTAGATATTGTGTCTTTTTAATGAAGCTCAATAATAAACATCAGTATCCTGATATATAAATATCTAAAAAATTCATAATATGTTCCTTATAAAATATCATAATAAATGACATCTACAATCCAACCATGAATTTCGACACAAGGATATTATAACTTTTATTGTTTATTTGAATTTTAATATTCAATGGCTTTGTGTGGCGTATAGCAAGCACAAAGGTGACAGTAAAATCCGTCTTCACCCCATCCCCGGGCATTGTTTTTGTGCTGCTGAAATGGACATTTCCACCAAACAGTCTTGTTCGCTGTAACGTTCAATGCATTGATATTTTGTATTTTTTCTCAGTGGTATCATTCAGTGACATTCCTGACCACATTGTTGGCTTCAAGCTTTATAGGTGGTTGAATATATATACGACATATTTGAGTTTGATGTTTGCTCCTTTTGTTTTATAATAAAAAGTATGTTGTAACTAATCGTGTTATTCAAATGAGTAAATATTTATCAATTGAAGATTTGAATAGTTGTTTTCAAAGACAAGAGAGTAAGTTGAAACAACTGGATGAACAATTAAATAGCTATTCTTTGTTAGCCGCTCATGTGTTTATTCTGCCTGATGTAGAAAAAGGCAGTGAACATGAGCCAGTAACGAAAATAATTGTTAATGAAGAGACGGGTAATGACGCACTAAACATAGGGTTAAATCATTACCAGAAGCTATTTATATATCACAACAACCAAAATATCAGCAGTAAAGCTGCCGTTCGTCTTCCCGGTGTATTATGTTTTTCTGTGAACCAACAACAATATCGCTCTGCTTTACTTTTGATTGAGGAAATTAATAAGTTGAAAGCAGAACTTGAACATATCGTAACTGTGCAATCAGGAGTGGATAAAGAACAACGGTTTGAGTTTGTTCACAGTCAGTTACATGGTTTGATAACTTTAAACGCTTACAGAACCATCACTCCCCTTATCAATCCCGATTCAGTTCGCTTTGGTTGGGCAAATAAAAATATCATCAATAAAGTCACAAAAGATCAAATTCTACAACGTTTAGAGAAAAGCTATAACGCTGGACGAGCAGTTTCCCCCTATTCTCGTGAACAGTGGGCAACATTAGTCGCCAAAGAAATTATCGACATAAAAAAATTACCTAATGATGTGGCTTTAAAAATCAAACGTCCGGTGAAAGTGCAGCCCATTGCACGAGTCTGGTATGCGGAACAACAAAAACAGGTGCAGTATGCTTGTCCCCTGCCAATAATTGCATTTTGTGTTAATTATGGCGATAACCAACCAAAGATAGGTAGACTTGCTAACTATGATGCCAATGCCATAGTCCATCGTTATAAACCCAAAGCCAAACCACTGGAGTTGATTATTCCAAGGCTACATTTATATCGTGAGATTTAGTGCAATTAATCCTGTTTACCTAATGGAAGCATCAGCGTGTATGGCTCCAACGATGACTGGGCAAAGCCAAGACGCGTATAGAACGTTCGGGCGTTCTCATTTATCAGAAAGCGGTTGCTCCAGCATCTGCATGAACGCATGATATTTTTCGTCGTTAACGAAAAAGTGGCGCTGATCGAGTATGGCCTCTTCGGCTGCGCGGCAGGCAGCATCCAAGATGAAATCAGTTCGGGTCTTTGAGTGCAGGTTTGCTGCATGGTCAATAAGCTCCCGCTGAAAGGCTTTCGCCCGGATGTTGATCGGGGCTTCTTTAGGTTGTGTTCTCATAAATCACCTGTGTAGCAAATTGGTAGGCAGTCATTATAGCAGTTGTGTAACTAATAGCTATACAGAAGATTCCGTACATTCTACTAACCGGAGCTCTCGTCTCCGGTCAGTTTTTCATGGCTAAACAACAATTACTTCAAGCTGCCAACCATATCTTCCGGACGAACCCACTCATCAAACTCTGCGTCTGTCAGATAACCCAGTTTCATCGCCGATTGTTTCAATGTCAGCCCTTCTTTATGGGCTTTCTTAGCAATTTCTGCGGCTTTGTCATAACCGATATGTGTATTCAGCGCTGTTACCAGCATCAAAGATTCATTCAGCAACTGAGTAATGCGATCACGGTTAGGTTCGATACCAACTGCACAATGTTCATTGAAACTACGCATACCATCCGCCAGCAAGCGAACAGATTGCAGGAAGTTATTAATCACCATTGGACGGAACACATTCAGCTCAAAGTTGCCAGATGCACCACCAATATTAATAGCAACATCATTACCCATCACCTGAGCACAAAGCATTGTCACCGCTTCACACTGAGTTGGGTTAACTTTACCTGGCATGATTGAACTACCCGGTTCATTTTCAGGAATTGAAATTTCACCGATACCACAGCGAGGGCCGGAAGCCAACCAACGAACATCGTTTGCAATTTTCATCATGGATGCTGCCAGACCTTTTAATGCCCCATGAGAATGAACCAGAGCATCACAAGTCGCCAAGGCTTCAAATTTATTTGGTGCAGTAACAAACGGATGGTTGGTCAGTTCAGCCAATTTCTTAGCAACACGAACAGCATATTCAGGATGAGTATTTAAACCGGTGCCAACCGCAGTTCCCCCTAGCGCTAGTTCACAAACATGGGGGATACTGTCTTCAATGTGTTTCAGGTTATGCGTTAACATTGCCGCCCAACCAGAAATTTCCTGACCAAGGGTCAATGGCGTCGCATCCTGCAAGTGTGTACGACCAATTTTAACGATATCCTTATAAGCTTCAGCTTTATCAGCCAATGTTTTTTGTAATATTTTCAGCTCAGGAATAAGGTGCTCACGCAGCGCGATAACCGCAGCAACATGCATTGCTGTTGGGAAAACGTCGTTAGAACTCTGACTTTTATTTACATCATCGTTAGGATGGATAAGGCGTTCACTCCCCCTCACCCCGCCAAGGATCTCACTACCACGGTTCGCCAACACTTCGTTCATGTTCATGTTACTTTGTGTTCCAGAACCGGTCTGCCAGATAGCAAGAGGAAATTCTGTCGGATGTTTACCTTCCAGCACCTCTTTCGCAGCAGCAATAATTGCTTCACCACGTTCTTGCGGCAGAAGACCCAAATCCATATTGACACTGGCCGCAGCCTGTTTGGTCAATGCCAGAGCATGAATTAATGCAACCGGCATTTTCTCCTGCGAAATGCGAAAATGCTCAAGTGAACGTTGAGTTTGCGCTCCCCACAATTGGTCAGCAGGTACTTCGATGGGCCCCATTGAGTCTTTTTCAATGCGAGTGGCTGCCATTACTATCTCTCCTTAACACACAGAATAATCGAATATGCATATACCCGTCATCTTTCAAGTTGCCTCTTTGTTGGCTGCACTCGCTCACCCCCGTCACATAGTTACCTATGCTCCCGGGGATTCGCTCCCTTGCCGTCGCGAAGCATCTTAAAATCCATAGGGTATAATCAGTCTTTGCAGATAAACTAATTAGCATTCTGTTATCATGCCACATATTAGTTCCTGATTATGCCAACCAAGTCGTATTTATCGTATTGTGGTAGAAAGGAAATAGATTGATTTTTTTAAAAAGAGAGTAACGGCCATGTTGAAGATGATAAATCAGATCCAGCGCTATTCATGGGGAAGCAAAACCGCCCTGATGGATATTTATGGTGTTGAAAATCCAGATAATCTGCCAATGGCTGAATTATGGATGGGCGCCCATCCTAAAAGCAGTTCACTTGTCGTCAATCCAGAAACGGGAAAACCCATTGCCTTAAATGAATTAATAGCCAGTGATCCGGAAAAATATTTGGGGAAAAAAGTTTCAGATAGATTTCACCGTTTGCCTTTCCTATTTAAGGTATTATGCGCGGCTCAACCTCTCTCAATTCAGGTTCATCCTGATAAAAAATCCGCAGAAGAGGGGTTTGCCAAAGAGAATATCGCCGCTATTCCGTTGGATTCCCCGGAAAGAAATTACAAAGATGATAACCATAAACCCGAATTGGTTTATGCCCTTACCCCTTTCCGGGCAATGAATGGGTTCCGTCCATTAACCGAAATCGCGCAATTACTGAAATTTATTACTGCGGCCCATCCCAAAATTCCGTTCTTTATTCAGACACCAAATGAACAGAATCTTGCCTGCTTATTTTCCCAATTACTGAATATGAGTGGCAAACAAAAGCAGTTAGCTCTTGGCGTATTGAAATCAGCATTGAATAGTCGGCTCGGAGAACCTTGGGATTCCATCAAAAAAATGACGGCATTTTACCCTGACGATAATGGCCTATTTATTCCACTTTTACTTAATGTCATCGAACTTGAACCCGGTCAAGCCATGTTTCTATGCGCCCGCACGCCTCACGCTTATCTGGAAGGCGTTGCTCTTGAAGTGATGGCAAACTCAGATAATGTCCTACGAGCGGGCTTAACCAACAAATATATTGATATTCCTGAGCTAATGGCAAACCTTGACTTTATTTCAAAACCAATAAACACCTTATTTATGCTACCAAGACAGGAAAAAACAGCTAAAAATTTCCCTATTCCAGTGGATGATTTTGCATTTTCTATTTATTCTCTATCGGAACAGTCAATTACGCTTGATAACAATTCAGCATCGATTGTTTTTTGTGTTGAAGGTCAAACAGTTATACAATCTGGCGAACACCAATTGAGAATTTTCCCAGGTGAGTCAGTATTCATATCTGCTGCCGAAAAGGCTGTGATAATTCACGGTGATGGTTTTACCGCCCGGGTTTTTAATTAATAATACCAACCTGGGCCTAAAACTTATTCACAGGCGCTGTTAAGCACTACTTACACTCCAAGCTGTGTTAACGGCCATTTTTATATCGAGAGAATGCATATTACCTGCAAAATATGCATTAAAAGGACGGATTTGCATTATGAAAAAATCGTTAGTGGCAGTAGGCATTATTGTTGCCTTGGGAGCAGCCTGGACTGGAGCTTCATGGTATACAGGTAAACAGATTGAACAACGTATAGATCAATCTATTTCCCACGCCAATGCTGAGATGAAAAAAGCCTTCCCTGAAACAGGTCTGATGCTACAGAGTAAAGATTTCCGCCGTGGCGTGTTCAGTTCTGATGTCCGTCTTGTTCTGACAGTTAAAGACGGCGTTAAAAACGCAGAAATCAAACCCGGTGAAGAAATTTCAATTAAATCTGTGATTGATCACGGCCCTTTCCCACTTGCACAAGTGAAAAAATTAACCTTAATTCCGAGTATGGCTTCCGTTCATTCCGAACTGGAAAATAATGAATCTTTAAAACCCCTGTTTGAAATCACTAAAGGAAAATCGCTGTTCACTTCTGATTCTCGTGTCAGTTATAGTGGTTCTGTTATTTCTGATGTTGATATCATTCCTGTCGATTTTGAAAAAAATGGGGCTAAATTCAATTTTTCCGGTGCCAAACTGACTTCCGATCTCAGCCGTGATCTGAAAAAGATATCACTGGCAATCAAGAGCGACCAGTTAACCATCAATAAAAATGACGAAAATTTCCTTGTCAAAGGTATTGATTTAAACCTAGACAATAAAAAAGGCAAATTTGATATCTATATTGGCGATCAAAGCATCAAAATTCAGCAAATCAGCCTAAAAGGCATCGGCAATGAAGATATGATGCTTTCCGGCGTTAAAATAGATTCAAATATCGGTGAAGATGAAACTAATCTGAAAGGAAAAATCACTTATAGTTTGGATGGACTTAAACTGAAAAATATTGATTTTGGTTCTGGTCAGTTTGCAATTACTGCCGATCGTCTGGATGGTGAAGCCATGCGTAAGTTTACTCAAGCTTACAATGATGCCACAGCCAAATCACTCTCTTCTGATGATATCTCTTCCGATGCGGTAGATACAGCTATTATTGACGCGGTATTGTCTAACCTGCCTATTTTGCTGAAAAACAATCCACAATTTGGTATTGATCCATTGACCTGGAAGAATACCAAAGGTGAAAGCACCATTAATTACCAAGTGAGTTTGAAGGACTTACCAAAAGATAAAAGTAGCTTGTCTTCAATGAAAACAGAGGAAGCTATTCGCACCTTAATTCAGAACATGTCTCTGAATGTCACATTACCAAGACCTATGATGATTGAGTTTTCCACTCAGTCAATGATAATGAATGGCATGGATAAAGCAAAGGCTGAACAGAATGCTGAGCAACAGATAAAACAGTTTGAACAACTAGGACAACTGTTTAAAATTGCCACGGTTGATAAAGATGCTATCAGCATTAAGTTTAACTATGCAGACGGTAATGTAGAAATGAATGGTAAGAAAATGCCCTTACATCAATTCATGTCTGAATACAATTTATCCGACCCTTCTGATGATGAAGCACCAGAACAAATAGTGCCAGAAGGCGACACCCACGACAGTGGAAAAGTGAAAGCAGAAGGTACTGTGCAACCTGCGCAATAAAACGCGCCGATAAACGTTTTGTTAAATTGCCAGTCAACGCATGTGACTGGCATTTTTATATAAAAAAGGACCTGAACGTGATTGACATAAAACTCCCACTGACAGATTTACACCGCCATCTCGATGGAAATATCCGGCCGGAGACTATCTTAGATCTTGCCAACCAGCATAATATTCAGCTTCCAGCAAATGATCTGGAATCACTACTCCCCCACGTACAAATTATTGAAAATGAACCGAGCTTAGTCAGTTTTTTACAAAAACTTGATTGGGGAGTGGCAGTACTAGCTGATTTGGACGCTTGTCGTCGTATTGCTATTGAAAATGTTGAAGATGCCATCAATACTGGGCTCGACTATGCTGAATTACGTTTTTCCCCTTATTACATGGCGATGAACCACAAATTGCCGGTTGAAGGGGTCGTTGAGGCAATTATTGATGGTATCCGTTCTGCCCGTCAAAATAACGATATCGACATCCGTCTTATTGGAATTTTAAGCAGAACTTTTGGTGAACAAGCCTGTACTCAGGAATTAACTAGCCTGCTAGCTCACCAGCAACATATTACTGCATTGGATCTCGCGGGTGACGAGTTAGGTTTTCCCGGCCATCTTTTCCAATCTCATTTTACCAAAGCCCGTGATGCTGGATGGCATATAACTATCCATGCCGGCGAAGCCGCTAGCGCTGAAAGTATTTGGCAAGCCATTAGGGAATTAGGAGCCACGCGTATTGGTCATGGGGTAAAAGCCATTACTGATCCCGTATTGATGGATTATTTGGTTGAAAACCGTATTGGTATTGAAACCTGTTTAACCTCAAACCTTCAAACCAGCACCGTCAATTCTTTATTGGACCATCCACTCAAACAATTCCTGGAAAAAGGTATTCTTGCTTCCATTAATACCGATGATCCAGCCGTTGAAGGCATCGACATCCGCCATGAATATGAAATTGCCGCCCCTGCCGCAGGTTTATCTATTGCTCAAATTCGTCAGGCTCAGATAAATGGGCTGGAAACTGCTTTTATCAGTGGTGCAGAAAAACAGGCATTACGTATGAAAGCAGCAAATCGTTAAATCATAACCACCCGCATAGCGGGTGGTTTGCTCTAGCCCTATAAGGGCATGTTACCGACCGCGCCTAAATGACGCCGCTTTCTCTTTGTTCAAGCTAAAGGGTCATTGTCTCTTTGGCTTACCCCTTGAAGGGGTTTTCATACTCTCGTGTACTTAAGGGAACCTCTAAAAACTCTCAATACAAAAAATAAGATCAATTTTGCACTCACCAATAAATGACCTTATTGTGTATGACTTTTTCTTGCTTTTTCAGGGGAAAAAATAAACTCATCGCTTTTTC